>JARKOL010000153.1 GCA_029975745.1 Myxococcota bacterium
CCATCGGGCGAGTCGGCATCCAGACTGGCGTGGAACAGGCCGTCCTCCCCGGTCAGGTCGCGCAGCACGAACGCGATCACGTCGTGCGCCACGTCGGCCCAGTCGGGACGACGCACGATCCGCGACGCCTCGGCGTACAGGCGGGCCAACTGGGCGTTGTCGTACAGCATCTTTTCGAAGTGGGGAATCGTCCAGGTCGGCTCGGTGGCATAGCGATGGAAGCCGCCCCCGACCTGGTCCCGGATCCCGCCCGCCGCCATCGCGTCCAGCGTCGTGGTCAGGGCGTGGCCGACCGTGGCGTCCCCGGAGAGCTCGAATCGCTGCAGCAGGAAGTCGAGCAGCGGGACCATCGGGAACTTCATCCGTCCGCCCAGGCCGCCGAGGTCGCGATCGAACGCCTCGGCCACGGCCCGCGCCATGCGGTCCAGGGCCGGGGCCTCGATGGGGGGGGCCAGGGAGTCCGGATCCCCGGGCCCGATCACCGGCGGGTCCGCCAGTACCGAGTCCTCCGTCACCGCCTGGGCCACGCGGGACGCCTGGAGCCGGATATCGTCCCGCCGGGTGTGCCACAAGGTCTGGATGCGTTGGCACAAGGCCAGGAACGCGTCGCGAGGCATGTAGGTGCCGCCGTGGAAGGGGCGGAGGTCGGGCGTCAGGAACACCGACATCGGCCATCCGCCCTGGCCGGTCATCGCCTGGACCGCGGCCATGTAGGCGGCGTCCAGATCGGGCCGCTCCTCCCGGTCCACCTTGATCGGCACGAATGCCCGATTCAGGACGGTCGCGATCTGGTCATCCGCGAACGCCTCGGCCTCCATCACGTGGCACCAGTGGCACGAGGCATAGCCGATTGACAGGAAGACGGGGCGGTCCAGCTTGCGGGCCAAAGCCAGCGTGCGGTCGTCCCAGGGGTGCCAGTCCACGGGATTGTGGCCGTGCTGTCGCAGGTACAGGGATGCCGCATTCGCCAGCGCGTTCCCATCCCTGCGGACCGTTTCCGGATCGCGTCCCATCGTCGCAAGCATACAGGCATTTCGGCGGCAGGCCCCCGAGGGCGGCGGATTCCCTTGGTGAAACCAAGGGGATCCCGGGTCAGAAGGTGACCAGGGAATCCACCGGGACGTCGGTCAGCCGCTGGCGGCCGTCCAGGAAACCCAGTTCGATGGCGAAGCCGACCAGGCCCACGTCCGCGCCCAGTTCGCGCACCAGCGAAACGGCGGCCGACATGGTGCCGCCCGTCGCCAGCAGGTCGTCCAGCAGGGCCACCCGCTCGCCGGGTCGCACCGCGTCCTCGTGCATCTGGATGGTGTCCGTGCCGTACTCCAGCGCGTAGGACATGCTGCGCGTCTTCCAGGGCAGCTTGCCCGGCTTGCGAACCAGGGCCAGGGGCAGTTCCAGCCGGGCGGCTACCGGGGCCGCGAACAGGAAGCCGCGCGACTCGATTCCCGCCACCACCGTGCAGCCCGAGCCTCGAACCAGCCCGGCGAAGTGATCGCACAGCCGCGCGAACAGCGGTCCGTCCCGCAGCACTGGCGTGATGTCCTTGAACAGGATTCCCGGCTTCGGGAAGTCCGGTACGTCCCGGATCGTCGCGGTCACGTCACGCACCAGGGCCTGGCGCAGCTCGTCCGACATCATCGATTGCCCTCCAAGGATGCCGCGGAATCGGGCGGCATCGTCATCGCGTCGTATCGCGCCAGCGCCGGCATGGCCTCGCGGGCCATCAGGTCCGGCTTGACCGGCGTGACCGAAACAAACCCCTCGTGAATCGCCCCGGTATCCGCGTCCGGGGCGCTTTCCATCGTCACGCGCGTTCCGCCGATCCACAGATACTCGCCGCCCCGGGGATCCGTGCGATGAATGACGTCGCTGGAATAGAAGCGGTTCCCCAGGCGGGTCAGGCGGAAGCCCCTCAGGGGGGCCACGTCGGGGGCGGGGATGTTGACGTTCAGCATCACGCCGTCGGGCATCGAGTGCGCCGCGACGTCGCGAATGATGCGGTCCACCACCGGCTCTGACCATGCGAACGGGAACGTGCCGGCGCTGACCAGGCTGAAGGCCACCGCCGGAAGCCCCTGGATCGTGCCCTCCATGGCTCCGCCGACCGTGCCGCTGTACAGCACGTCGAACCCCAGGTTCGGGCCGCGGTTCACGCCGGCCAGGACCAGATCCGGCCGGGACGGCAGCAGATGGTTCAGGCCGATGAACACGCAGTCCGCGGGCGTTCCCGACAGCGCCCAGCATCCGGGCCCCATCTCGCGGGCCCGAAGCGGCTCGGTCAGGGTGATCGCGTGCGAGACTCCGCTGCGCTCGACGTCGGGAGCCACGACGAACACCTCGCCGAACCGTCGCGCCACGCGCACCAGGCTGTCCAGTCCGGGCGACAGGATGCCGTCGTCGTTGGTGACCAGGATGCGCACGAAAACCTCGCGATATTCCTAGAAGGTGCCGATGTTGAACTCGAACACGACCGGGGGCTCGCCCTTGTGGCGCTTCAGCGGGAATCCCCATTCGAAGCGCAGCGGACCGATTGGCGACCACCACCGAATGCCGAAGCCGGCAGCCGTTCGCATGTGCAGGGGATTGGGCCAGTCGCCGTCGTCGTAGGCGTTGCCCGCGTCGAAGAACACCACGCCGCGCACCCCGATCTGCTGGAAGATGGGGAATTCGATCTCGGCGTTGAACACCAGCTGCTGGGCGCCGCCGATCTTGAACGAGGCCGGATAGGCGTTCGGGTCACGCGCGGAACCCACCGGAATCGATGGCCCCAGCGACGCGCGCTCGAAGCCGCGCACCGTGAAGATGCCGCCGACCTGGAAGCGCTCGAAGATCGGCACGGGCTGGCCGGTCGGGCTGAAGATGTAGCCCCAGCTTCCGGCGATCTTGGCCACGGCGCCCCAGATCAGGGGGAAGTACTGACGCGAACGGACCTGCATCCGGATGAAGTCGAAGTCGGACCCGATCTGGGAACCCGCCCATTCCAGGCTGACGCTGGAAACGTTGCCCTTGGTCGGGAACATCCGATCATCGCGGTTGTCGAAGGCGAACGTCGCCGCCAGGCTGCTGGTCAGGCCGGTCTGGTCCAGGTTGGCGACCGGAACGTCCGCCACGCCTTCCTGTCCGCCGGCACGCACATCGACGCCCTCCAGCCGGTAGGTTGCCGCCACCGAGAAGAAGTCGGCGAACCGTCGTCCCAGCGTCAGGTCCATGCCGGTCGAGGACTGCGAGAAGTTGTAGTTCGCCAGGTCGGTGTTGAAGGCCGAGAATCCGAACGTCCAGTCCGTGTCCAGGAAGTAGGGGTCGTCGAACGACAACACGAAGTATCGTCGCAGGCTGGACAGCGTCGCCTCGAGCCGCAGGTTCTGGCCGCGGCCCAGGAAGTTCTGCTTGCTGATCTGGGCCTGGAACAGGAAGTTTTCGACCGAACTGAAGCCCGCGCCGACACTGAACGCGCCCGTCTGACGTTCCTTGACCTCGACGACGACGTCCACTTCGTCCGGCGCCTGGGCGGGCTTCGGGCGGATTTCGACCTTTTCGAAGAAGCCCAGCCGGCGGATGCGCGCCTCGCTGTCGCGCAGCTTCGTCTCGTTGTACAGGTCGCCTTCGTAGATCCGCAGCTCGCGCCGGATCGTCCAGTCGCGCGTGCCCTCGTTGCCGGTGATCTCGATGCGTCCGAACCGGGCGGTTTCGCCCTTCTGGATCACGTACGTGAAGTCCAGCAGCAGTTCCTCGCGACGGAAGTTCGTGGCGTTGCCGACGTTCGCGAACGCGTAGCCCAGGTCCTTGTACTTGTCGCCCAGGGCCATGGCGTCCTTCTGGACGTTCATCGCGTTGAAGATCTCGCCGGGCTTCAGCGAGAGCTTCTTCATCAGTTCTTCCTTCGGGAACAGCATGTCGCCGGTCACATCGACCTCGCCGACCCGATACTGCGGCCCTTCGTGGATCGTGATGCTGATCAGGATGAACCGGCGGTCCCGGGACAGCGAGACGACGGGCTGCTCGAAGCGGACTTCCACGAAGCCCTTCGTGTTGTAGTAGAACTCCAGGCGCTGCAAGTCCTGTTCGAACTGCTCGCGGGCGAAGGTGCCCTTGCCGGTCAGGAACGACAGCAGCGATCCCTCCTGCGTGGCGATGTGCTTCTTCAGCTCGTCCGCAGGGATGTTGTGGTTGCCCAGGAACTCGATGCGCTGGACCTTGACCTTCGCGTGCTCGCGGATCACGAACACCACATCGACCAGATTCTCGGGCCGGGGGACCAGTTTGTAGTCGATTTCGGCCAGGAAGAAGCCCTGCTCGACGTAGTTGTCGCGGATCGCCTCCACCGACTGCCGGACGCGGTTCATGTCCAGGATGGTGGCGGTCCGGATCAGGATCTTCTTCCGGATGTCCTCGTCCTTGACCTCGCTGGCCCCTTCCAGGCGGATCGCCTCGATGGCGGGCCGTTCGGCAATCCGGTAGACCAGCGCCCAGCCGTCCTCGTCGGGCACGAGCCAGGCCTGGATGTCGTCGAAAGCGGCCGTGGCGAACAGGTTCCGGATGTCCTCGGACACGACGTCCGGGTCCAGCGTGCCTCCCGGCTTCGTGCTGATTCGCTGGGCCGCGGTCTGGCGATCAATGCGCAGCAGGCCCGAAAAGCGCACGTCGGTGACGGTGGGCGGCAGTTCGTTCGGGGCCAGATCCCGCACCTGGCGGGCACCCTCCGAACCGGCGGGGTCCTCGGCGGCCGGCAGGGGCGCGGGGCTCGGGGACGTTGCTGGCGCGCTTTCGGGGGGCTGGGCACCCGCGGTCGCCGAAACGACCATCAGGGCCAGGAACGCCGGGATCATCCTGGTCAGGGACCGTCTCACCCGTTCGCCTCCACCACATGCACGATCCCGTCCTCCAGGCGCAGCACCCGGTCCATCCGAGCCGCCAGCCGCCGGTTGTGCGTGGCGACCAGGAACGCCACGCCGAACCGGTTGTTGAGGTCCGCGAAGAGGTTGTGTACCTCCTCGCTGGTCGCGTCGTCCAGGTTGCCCGTCGGCTCGTCGGCCAGGATCAGCCGGGGCCGCATCACCAGCGCGCGAGCAAGCGCCACGCGCTGCTGCTCCCCGCCCGACAGTTCCGCCGGTCGGTGAGAGGCCCGGGTTGCCAGTCCGACGTCGTCCAGCAGCGTCCGGGCTCGCGATTCCGCCTCCCGCCGGGAAAGCCCGGCGATTATGGCCGGAATCATCGCGTTTTCCAATGCCGAGAATTCCGGCAGCAGGTGATGAAACTGGAACACGAACCCCATGTGCCCGTTCCGGAACGCGGCAAGTCGGCGCTCGCTCAGGGCGAACACGTTTTCCGACTCGACGGTCACGGTGCCCTGGTCCGGGCGATCCAGGGTTCCCAGGACGTGCAGCAGCGTGGACTTGCCGACTCCGGACTTGCCCAGGATCGCGACCCGCTCGCCCCGCGTCACATCCAGATCCAGGCCGCGCAGCACCTGGATTTCGCGCCCGCCGTGCGAGAACGTCTTGACCAGTCCCCGGGCCGACAGCAGCACGTCGGCGGCAGGCATCGTGCGGCCATGGTCAGTCATTGCGCAATCCCTCCGACGGGGCCCGGGCGGCCACGGCATTCGCGGGGTACAACGTCGCCAGCAGGCCCGCGGCCATCGCGGCCAGGGTCACCAACAGAAGCTCCAGGGGGCGCACCGCGACCGGCAGTTCCCGAAGGTAGTACTCGGCGGGCAGGGGAATTCCGGCCCAGGCGATATAGGCGCAGGTGCCCAGCCCCAGGACCAGTCCAGCCACGATGCCGACGGCGCCGATCACGCCGCCCAGCGCCAGGAAGATGCCGCGCACCCCGCCGCGCGTGGCGCCGATGCTGCGAAGCACCGCGATGTCCCGCGTCTTCTCCATCGTGATCAACACCAGGGAACCGAACACATTGAAGGCCGCCACCAGGATCACCAGTCCCAGCACCAGGAACATCGCGATCTTCTCGACCAGCAGGGCCGAGAACAGCGATCGGTTCACCTGGGCGACGGTCCGAACCTCGCCGCCCCCGGCCCGCTGGACCACGTCGCGCACGGTCGGGACCACGGCGTCCAGATGGTCGATGTCTTCCAGCATCAGCGCGATCCGGTTCGGCGTGCCCAGCAGGAACAGACGCTTCGCCTCGTCCACCGTGACGTAGGCGGTCTTCAGGTCGTGTTCGTACATGCCGCTCATGAAGGTGCCCGTCACGCGGAAGGTCCGGGTTCGGGGGCGCACGCCCGTCGGTCCCACGTCGCCGTCCGGGACGACCGCCACAACCTCCTCGCCCACGCCGACCGCCAGGCTGTTGGCCAGTTCCTCGCCCAGCAGGATGCCCGGCAGCACGCGCCCCGGCTCGCCCGCGCCGCCGATCGCGGGCATCGCGTCCAGGTCGCCATCCTCGAGTTCGTCCCCGTCTTCCCGTGCCCCGTCGTCCTCCCCTTCGCCGTCGGAGGGCTCGGTCTGAATCCGGCTGGCCGGCGACCGCGTGCCGCTTCCCTCGGTTCCAGCGAAGCCCAATTCCCGATCGGACATCGTCAGCACGGGATGGGCCAGGGCGGCCAGGGACTCGGCCTCGGTCGATGTTCCCAGCCACAGGGCTTCGAGCGCGCCACCGGAGCGCACGCCTCGAATGATCATGCCGGGGCTCATGTTCAGGGGGGACGTCACCATGGCGTCGCCCTCGATGAAGGGTTCGGCGGCAGTGGCGCGCCGGATGGCCGCCAGGTCGGATGCCAGGGCGGTCACCTCGCGGTCGTCGCCGCCGGCCGCCGCCATGTCCAGCGCGGGAATCACGGTCACATGGGGGCTGTGGCGGACGATCTTGCCCTTCAGGTCGGCCTCGAAACCGCCCATCACCGACAGCACGACCACCAGAGCCCAGACCCCGATGGCCGTGCCGACCATCGCGATGAAGTTCTGGGCGGATACCGGGACCAGTCGCTGCCGCAGGGTGGGGCGGTCGGCGCGGAAGCCGACCAGGATGCGCAGGGCCACCAGCAGCGGATAGTTCGAGAACAGGCGTCCCATGGACAGGCGCCGCAGCAGCGCGACCAGCGCGCCGACCAGCGCGGCCACCAGGCCGATGGCGATCGCGATGACGCCCAGCAGTTGCAGGACCGGCAGCAGCAGCGCGCGGATTGCGTCCACGAGTTCCCTCGGTCGTCGGTCGCGCGGCAAGCCCCGTCGCGCGCAGCCGGCGGCGGGTTCAGCCTTCCGGGCGCAACAGCGGGAACAGGATCACGTCCCGGATGTTGTCCTGGCCCGTCAGCAGCATCACGATCCGATCGATGCCCAGGCCCTCGCCGGCGGTCGGCGGCAGCCCGTACTCCAGCGCCCGGATGTAGTCGTCGTCGAACTCCATCGCCTCGGCGTCGCCGGCGGCCTTCGCCGCCAACTGGCCCCGGAAACGCTCGGCCTGGTCCTGCGGGTCGTTCAGCTCCGAGAACGCGTTGCCGAACTCGGCGTTCGCGATGTAGATCTCGAACCGATCGACCAGGCTTGGATCCGCGTCCTTGCGGCGCGACAGCGGCGACACCACCGCGGGGAAGTCGGTCACGAACGTCGGCTGGACCAGGTGGGGCTCGACCGCCTCCTCGAACACGTGCATCGCCAGTTCCAGCGCCAGGTCGCGGTCGCTGCCTCCGTCGTGCGTGCGCTGGATCTGGGCGATCAGGTCCTTGTCGATGTGGTGTTCGCGGGCGCGCGCCACCGCGCGGACCGGATCATGGAAGTCTGCCTCCTCGTACCCCGCGTATTCGCGCAGGCCGTCGCATACCGGCAGGCGGCGGAAGCCCTTGCTGAAATCGATTTCGTGACCCCGGAACGACACGGTTTCGCTGCCCACGATGTCGCGGACCATGCCCCGGAACAGGTCCTCGGTCAGGTCCATCAGGTCCAGGTACGTCGCGTAGGCCCAGTAGAACTCGATCATCGTGAACTCGGGGTTGTGGCGGTTGCTGATTCCCTCGTTCCGGAAGTTGCGGTTGATTTCGTACACGCGGTCGAACCCGCCGACGACCAGCCGCTTCAGGTAGAGTTCGGGCGCGATCCGCAGGTACAGCGGCATGTCCAGCGCGTTGTGGTGCGTCTTGAATGGCCGCGCGTTGGCCCCGCCCAGCACCGGGTGCATCATCGGGGTTTCGACTTCCATGAAGCCCCGAGCATCCAGAAAATCACGAATGTACTTGATGATTCGCGTGCGCGTACGAAAGACCTGGCGGGACTCCTCGTTGGTGATCAGGTCCACGTAGCGCATGCGCTGGCGCAGTTCCTGGTCCTTCAGGCCGTGCCACTTCTCGGGCAGGGGGCGCTGGGCCTTGGACAGCACGCGGTAGTCGGTCACCTTGACGGTGATCTCGCCGGTTCGGGTGCGGAACAGGGTGCCCACCACGCCCACGATATCCCCGATATCCGTCAGCTTCAGGCGCTCGAACAGCACCTCCGGAACGTCGTTCCGGCGCAGATACGCCTGGATGGCGCCGGTCTGGTCACGCAGGCGCAGAAAGACGGCCTTGCCGAACGAGTTCACGGCGACGGCCCGGCCGGCCACCCGCACCTCGAGCGCGCGGGCCTCCAGTTCCTCGGCGGGCTCGGCCTCTGCCTGGGACACGGCGTCGCCGATTCGGCAGGAGATCTGGAAGTCGTTCGGGTAGCGGGGGCCCCCATCCAGCGCCTCGAGCCCATCGAGCCGTTCGATACGTTGCCGGATCAGTTCACCTTCATAGCCTTCCGCCACGGTCGGACTCCGCAAAAACGCGCGCAAATCTAGCGGGATTGCGGCCCGGAGTCAACCTCGGGAGCGGCCTCGGGGACGGGGGCGGGGGCGGGTACGGGGACGGGTGGGGGTACGGGTACGGGTGGGGGCGGGGGCGGGTACGGGGACGGGGGCGGGGACGGGTGGGGGCGGGCGGGTACGGGTACGGGTACGGGTGGGTACGGGTACGGGTGGGGGCGGGTACGGGTACGGGTACGGGTACGGAGCCGCCTGCGGCGGCTAGTCCACCAGATACCCTTCCAGTTCCCTTTGGGCGGCGGGCATGCGGAGCCGAGAGAGGGCCTTGACCTCGATCTGGCGGACGCGCTCGCGGGTCAGTCCGACGGCCTCGCCGACCTCTTCCAGAGTGTGCTCCCGGGAGGCGCCGATGCCGTATCGCAGCCGGATGACCGCTTCCTCCTTGGGGGACAGGCCGGCCAGCAGCTTGCGGATGCCGACGCGCAGGTCGGACTCGACCGCCTCGGCAAACGGCTGAATCGAGTTCGGATCCTCGACCACATCCCGCAACTGGGCGTCGTCGTCCCCGATGGGCAGTTCCAGCGAAACGGTCCGAACGGTGGTTCGCTCGGCCCGCTCCACCTGCTCGACGGTGAAGCCGGAGGCCTGCGCAATCTCCTCGATCGAGGCCGGTTCCTCGCGGTTCTGCTGCAGCCGCTGGCGGACCCGCTGGACCTTGGACAGGCACTCGACCAGGTGCAGCGGCACCCGGATCGTTCGTCCGTGCTCGGCCAGCGCCCGCGTGATGGACTGGCGAATCCACCAGGTCGCGTAGGTGCTGAACTTGTGGCCGTAGCGCCAGTCGAAGCGGCTGACCGCCTTCATCAGGCCGATGTTGCCTTCCTGGATCAGATCCAGCAGCGGCATGCCACGGTTCATGTAGTGCTTCGCGATCGACACGACCAGGCGCAGGTTCGCGCGGATCATGCGGGACCGCGACTCGGTGACCTTGCGCTGGGCCGACGCAAGGGCCCGGACCGAGGACGCCAGGTCGTCCCCGGCCAGTCCCAGCACCAGTTTCGTCGCCCGCGCGGTCGCCGCGCCGGACAGCACGCCCGCGTCCAGATCCAGCGAGCCGAACGCGCTGGCGTCGCTGCGGTCCTCGGGATCGGGCCCGGTGCCCGCGTCGGACAGTCGCGCCAACTGCTGCCACAGGGTGCGGACCACCATCCGGACGATGCCCGCCCCGAAGCGGAACTCGCCGTAGGCCTCGTGCAACGCGGCCGCCAGCCATTCGGGATCGACGGGCTCGCCGCCGCGCTTCGGCTTGCGGAACCGGGCCGAAAGGTCGGTGATCCGTTCCGAGAACGCGTTCAGTTCGCTGGTCAGGGACGGCGTCCAGTCCTCGTGGCTGCTTTCCTCCAGCGTCGAGACGTCCTGCAGCGAGACCTCGCCCGAGGTCAGCCGTCCGGGAAACCCCAGCAGGTGGTCGCGGCAGAACGGAATGCGGACCAGGCACGAGAACGTCTCGCGGTTGCCTTCCTCCATCGCGATGGCCAGAGCGCGCTCCTGCTCGCGGGTCAGAAGCGGGGTGTCGCCGACGCGCGACAGGTACGCCAGGATGCCATTGACCGGCGCATCCGCCAGATCAGCCGGATCGACCGTGCGAACCTCGTCCATCGATTCGATGCGATCGTCGCAGTCGGCCATGCCGGGGGAGCGTTCGTTCGTGTTGTCGAATCGGGTCGTTTTCATGGGGACCCCTCCACCCAAGAGCCGATCTGCAAAGTAAGCAATATTGGGACCAGCGCCAGGGGCATGCCGGAACCTGCTGAAAGAACAGGATCCTGGGCCCGATCCCGTGGCGGCGACCCGTTCCAGGGGGCCGTGGGGGCTGCCCGTGGGAAGGCAAACCATGATCCAAATGTCACGGTGGGTCTCCAGGAATTGCAACGTTCGAAAATCCTGACGGAATTCGTGGGACGGATCGCGCCGCGGGCGTGCGGTGCGGTGTCACCCGTTCCGGGGTGGTCGCGACGAATCAGGGGTGTCGAAAAGATGCCGCAACTGCCCGGGATGAAACCATGGATAGTGGGTACATGTCCGGGCGACCACAATATCTTGTGGCATTTTCTTGACACGCCCTGGGTGCTCTTCTAGCATTGACGATGGCGGTGACGCCAAACAATGACATCGCGCCAGGGCACTCGGATCGGCCTCGCGGGGAGCACGTGGGCACGTCCACGGCGAACCGGCGTTCGGGGCGTGGTTCGGCCTGCCCGGCCCATGCAGGCACCAGGGAGGCCGCCCATGGGCGGTGCAAGGAAGAGCAAGAAGAGGAAGGACATGAGCGAAGGATTCCAGGAAGATCTGTTGTTCGGAACGCCGTCGGTCGGCACGGTTGAACCCATGACGCCGCCGCAGGCTCGCGTCCAGGTGGTGACACCCGTCACGCTGCCCACGACTGCCGTCCCGGCCATCCCGGTGACGGATGTCTCCCTTGTGGCCTCCGATCGCCCCGTGTCGGCGCTGGTCGGCGACGCGCCCGTTCCCGCGAAGCCCGCACCCGCGGCGGCCCCCTCGCCCCCGCCGGCTTCCCGGGAGCCCCAGGCGGCCCCCGAGGACTCGCGGGAGCGCATCGCCTTCGAGCGCCGCTTCACCGTGGCGGGAAGCGACCCGTTCGATTCGGTGGAGTGGGAAAAGCGGACCGCCGTGATCAAGGGCGAGGGCGGGCGCGACGTCTTCCGTCAGGAGGACATGGACTTTCCGAAGACCTACAGCCAGTCCGCGACCAACGTCATCGCCTCCAAGTACTTCCGGGGCACCCTGGGGTCTCCCGCGCGCGAGCGTTCCGTGCGCACCATGATCGGTCGGGTCGTGGACACGCTGGCGCGCTGGGCCGTGGATGGCGACTACCTGGCGGCGGGCAAGGAGGCGTCCGCGTTTCGGGACGAGCTGGCGTACCTGATCCTGCACCAGTACGGCACCTTCAACAGCCCGGTGTGGTTCAATGTCGGGGTGGAAGCGCACCCGCAGTGCTCGGCGTGCTTCATCAACAGCGTCCGGGACGACATGGAGTCGATCCTGGGCCTGGTTCGCACGGAAGGCATGCTGTTCAAGTATGGATCGGGAACGGGCACCAACTTCTCGCCCCTGCGCTCCTCGAAGGAAGCGCTGCGCGGCGGCGGCCAGCCGTCGGGTCCGGTCAGTTTCATGAAGGGCTTCGATTCGTTCGCGGGCGCCATCAAGAGCGGCGGCAAGACGCGCCGAGCCGCCAAGATGGTCATCCTGAACATCGATCACCCCGACATCGTCGAGTTCATCGACGCCAAGGCCCACGAGGAAAAGAAGGCCCATGCGCTGATCGCGGCCGGCTACGACGGCTCGTTCGGCGGCGAGGCCTACGAGTCGATCGCGTTACAGAACGCCAACAACTCGGTCCGCGTGACCGACGCCTTCATGCGCGCGGTCGAGGCCGACGACGAGTGGAAGACCCACGCCATCACCACCGGCGACGTGATGGGCACCTACAAGGCCCGCGAGCTGATGCAGAAACTGGCGGACGCCGCCCACGCGTGCGGCGATCCCGGCATGCAGTTCGACACGACGGTCAACGACTGGCACACGTGCCCCAACAGCGGGCGGATCAACGCGTCGAACCCGTGCTCCGAGTTCATGTTCCTGGACGATTCGGCGTGCAATCTGGCGTCGCTGAACCTGATGAAGTTCGTCGGCGCGGACGGCTCGTTCGACACCGACGCGTTCCGGCACGCGGTGCGGACGTTCATCCTGGCCCAGGAAATCATCGTCAGCCAGGCGTCCTACCCGACCCCGGCCATCGGGGACCACTCCGAACGCTTCCGCCCGCTGGGGCTGGGCTACGCCAACCTGGGCGCGATGCTGATGAACTGGGGTCTTCCCTACGACAGCGACGGGGGGCGTGCGATGGCCGCCGCCGTGACCGCGCTGATGACCGGCGAGGCCTACGCCCAGAGCGCCCGGATCGCGGCGCGGACCGGACCGTTCGCGGACTACGTGAAGAATCGCGAGCCGATGATGCGCGTGATTCGCAAGCATCGGGCCGCGATGGACGCGATCGATGCCAGGGCGGTGCCGCAGCCGCTGATGGCCGCGGCGCGCGAGTCCTGGGACCAGGCGGTGGCGCTGGGCGAGATTCACGGGTTCCGCAACGCCCAGACGACGTTGCTGGCACCCACCGGCACGATCGGCTTCAAGATGGACTGCGACACGACCGGCATCGAGCCGGACCTGGCGATCGTCAAGCACAAGAGCCTGGTCGGCGGCGGCGTGATGAAGATCGTCAACCAGTCCGTCGGCACGGCGCTGGCGAAGCTGGGCTACGACGCGGCGGCGGTCAAGAACATCCTGAAGTACATCGACGATCACGAGACCATCGAGGGGGCTCCGGATCTGAAGGCCGAGCACCTGCCGGTGTTCGATTGCGCGTTCAAGCCCGGAAAGGGCGTGCGGTCGATCGGCGTCGATGGCCACGTCAAGATGATGGCCGCGGTTCAGCCGTTCCTGTCGGGCGCGATCTCCAAGACGGTCAACATGCCCGGCGAATCGACGGTGCAGGACGTGCTGGACACCTACATGGACGCGTGGCGCATGGGGCTGAAGGCCATCGCCATCTACCGGGACGGCGCCAAGAAGGCCCAGCCGGTGGTCACGAAGAAGGCGGAGGCCCCCGAAGCCGCCAACGGCAAGGTCGTCGAGGCCGGACCCCCGAAGCCCTACCGCCGCCGCCTGCCGGACGAGCGCCTGTCGCTGACCCACAAGTTCAGCATCGCGGGCCTGGACGGCTACATCACGGTGGGGATGTACCACGATGGCAAGCCCGGCGAGATCTTCATCACGGTCGCCAAGCAGGGCAGCGTGATCAACGGCCTGATGGATGCGTTCGCGACGTCGGTATCCATCGCGCTGCAGTACGGCGTGCCCCTGGAGGTCCTGGTGGGCAAGTTCGCCCACGTCCGGTTCGAGCCGGCGGGCTATTCCAGCAATCCCGCGATCGGGTACGCGAAGTCGATCGTCGATTACGTGTTCCGTTGGCTGGAATCGAAGTTCCTGGAAGGTCGCGATGGGGTGCCCACGGTCAACGAGCCGCCGGACCTCGAGGCGTCGTCGGGCGTCGTTCGCCAGACGCCCCATCAGCCCGGCCTGTTCCAGAACCAGGAGGACGCGCCCCCCTGCCCGACATGCGGGTTCGTGATGGTCCGTTCCGGTGCCTGTTACAAGTGTACGAATTGCGGTGCCACGTCCGGCTGCTCGTAGGCACGTACTTGCCGGATTCACGCGCTGCGTCAATCACTTGCGAGCGTCGTCCCCGCGGCCCAAATCCGAACATCGTCGGTCGTCATTTTCCTGGTAAAAGATCCGGTTGCAATCCCTTCCAACCCCGTTATTCTTGACGGCATCAGCGGCGCGGAGCAGGTTGCTTCCACGCGCGAACGGGCGCGTTTCAAGGGGCGCCCGTCGTCAAGGCTTGGGTAAAACCGGAGGTACAGAATGGCTCGACGAATCGAAAAGGCTGCCGTCCTCGGGGCCGGCGTCATGGGCGCCGGGATCGCCGCCCACCTCACGAACGCGGGGATTCCCTGCGTCTTGCTTGACATCGTCCCGCCGAACCTGACCGAGGAGGAAAAGGGCAAGAAGGCCATGCGCAACAAGTTCGCGCTGGCCGGGATCGAGGTCGCCAAGAAGTTCAAGCCTGCGCCGTTGTTCTACCACGAGAAGTTCGCCTCGATGATCACCCCCGGCAACTTCGAGGACGACCTCGAACTGCTGTCCGAGTGCGACATCATCATCGAAGCGGTCATCGAGAACCTGGACATCAAGCGCGCGCTGTTCCAGCGGATCGAGCCGTTGATGAAGTGGGGCGCGATCCTGTCCTCGAACACGTCCGGCCTGTCGATCGCGTCGATGACCGACGGTTTCGGCCCGATGTTCAAGCAGAACTTCCTGGTGACGCACTTCTTCAACCCCGTGCGCTTCATGAAGCTGCTGGAGCTGGTCCAGGGCCCGGACACGGATCCGGAAGCGGTCGAGACGTGGGTCAACTTCGGCACGAACGCCCTGGGCAAGGGCATCGTGTTCGGCAAGGACACCCCGAACTTCGTCGCGAACCGCATCGGCGTGTACGCGATCAACAAGACCATCCAGCTGATGATGGAAGGCGACTACTCGATCGAGGAAGTCGACGCGGTGTTCGGCAAGCCGATGGCCCACCCGGGCTCGGCGGCCTTCAAGACCGCGGACCTGGTCGGCGTGGACACCTACAAGCACGTCTCGGCGAACTGCTACGACAACCTGCCGAACGACGACGAGCGGCCGGTGTTCCAGCTGCCCGAGTTCATCCACACGATGGTTGCCAACAAGTGGCTGGGCGGCAAGACCAAGGGCGGCTTCTACAAGAAGGACAAGGACGCGGAAGGCAAGACGGTCAAGCTGGTCCTGGACTGGAAGACCGTGTCCTACGTGCCGATTTCCAAGCCCTCGTTCGACTCGGTCAAGTCCACCAAGGGCGTGTCGGATCCCGGCGAGCGCATCCGCAACCTGCTGAACGGCGATGACCGGGCGCAGGCGCTGGCGTGGAAGTCCCTGGCCTACACCCTGGTCTACACGGCCAAGCGCGTGGGCGAGATCGCGGACGACGTCGTCAACATCGACAACGCGATGAAGTGGGGCTTCAACTGGGAGATCGGCCCGTTCGAGGTCTGGGACGCGATCGGCGTGGCGGACAGCGTTGCCA
>JARKOL010000155.1 GCA_029975745.1 Myxococcota bacterium
TTCGACAAGTTCGGCGCAGCGTTCGACAAGGTGCGCAGGAAGATCGAGGAGGCGGGGCGCACGCTGGACGAACAGGACCGCAGGAAACGCGCCATGGACCGCAGGCTGCGCGAGGTCGAGACCGTGCCCGACGCCGAGGCCGCCGACATCCTGGCGCTGGACGCCCCGGACACCGATGATGACGAAGCGGACGCCTAGCCGCCGGCCGTGGCTCCCGGATTCGCGCTGCCGCCGGCGCCGTTCCCGGCGCCGAAGCCCCGATGCCGGACGGGATCCGCGGGTCGCACGAAACGGATGGACGCGTCCGTCTGCGATCGGTTTCCCGGGTTCCGTCCTTGCGCCGGGCTGCCGGATCCTGTAAACCGACCGCGGACCGAAGCGGAGGAGCGTCATGGGGACGACGATGCGCGGGATCCTGCCGGCGACGGCGCTGGCGGTGTTGTTGTGGGGCTGCGGGGGCGGGACGTCCGGGGGCGATGCGACCGACGTTCCCGACGCCGTCGATCCCGGCATGGACGTGCCGGCGGACCCCGGGGTGACCGATGACCCGGGCGTGCGCGACGAGGGCGCGGACCCCGGCACGCCGCCCGACGCCTCCCCCGATTCGACCCCGGACGAAGGGCCGACGCCCGATGCCCCCGCCGATGTCCCCGTCGATACCCCGGACGTCCCGGCCGACGTGCCTCCCCCGCCGTTGTGGGAGAACCTGGCGCCCGCCGGGGGCGGCCGGCTGGGCAGCATCGTCGGGGTCGCCAGCCACATGAACGTCGCGGCGGGCGAGGATGTCGAGCGGGCCTTCGAACTGGCATCGTACCAGGAGTTCAGCGGCTTCCGGATCCGGCGTGGAA
The DNA here is from genome assembly GCA_029975745.1 of Myxococcota bacterium. GTDB lineage: Bacteria > Myxococcota_A > UBA9042 > DTJE01 > DTJE01 > DUVQ01. The sequence goes on from JARKOL010000155.1 coordinate 849, forward strand.
TGCGCTGGAACGTCGTCGAGCCGGCCCAGGACGACTGGCGATGGGAGCGCGTCTCGGGCGGGCCGAACGACAGCCACGACGCGGGCATCCGCTTCATGCCGATGCTGGCCTACGGCAACAAGTGGGCCCAGGCGGACCCCGACATCTACGGGACCCTGAACATCGCCGACTACGCCGACTACGCCGGCCAGATGGCGGCCATGTTCTGCGACAAGGCCAAGGACTACGAGATCTGGAACGAGCAGGACACCGAGCGCTTCTGGCACATGAGGCCGGATCCCGAGCGGTACGCGGACATGCTGATCGCGGCGTCGGCCGCGATTCGCGCGTCCTGTCCGGACGCCCGCGTGGTGTTTGGCGGCCTCACGTCCTACGGCGAACTGGACATGTGGGACCGGTGGCTGTTCCTGCGCCTGGCGCTGCAGGCGCGGCCGGAGCTGTGTACGGCCATGGATGCGGTCGCCCTGCACCCGTACACGTGGTTCCAGTTCGATTCTCCGGAGCACGACGAGGTTCTGACCGAATTCGCGACCAAGGACAGCCAGTCGGCGATGACGCGCATTGCCCGGGAGATCCTGGAGGACGCGGGGTGCGGGGACAAGCCCCTGCTGTTCACCGAGCTGGGCTGGCCCACGTACGACCTGACCGACGAACAGGTCGCCCGCTTCGCCGTCCGCAGCCTGCTGCTGGCCGCACGGGACGGCGTCGAGGGCTGGTACTGGTACACGTTCTGGGATGACCCCCCCGAATCGGGCGGCATCCGGCCCCACGAGAATCACTTCGGGCTGTGGCGCTGGCCCGGTGCCGACGGCACGATCCGCGAGGCCAAGCCGGCATGGCACACCCTGAAGGGGGCGGATTCGCTTCTGGGCCACCACCGGTTCGCGCGGGATCTGGGACCGGCGTTGGGCCTGCCGAACGACGTGTACGTGCTGGCATTCGTGGACGAAGACGGCGGCATCGGCCTGGCCATGTGGGACGGACGCGAGATGCCCGACGAGTGGCTGGACGGCATGGACGCGGGCGGCCCCGACACGACCTACGCCCTGGAGCTGCCGCTGCCCGACTGCACGACGGGGACGCGCCACTTCGACATGCTGGGCGATCCGATCGACGATCCCCAGGAGGGCGCATCCGTCGCCTTGACCCTGACCCCCGAGGTCCGGTATCTGTTGATCGACTGCGCGTCGTCGCAGTCGCGACAGCCGGGCAGGCCGTGACGTTCGCCAGACTTTCGCGACCGATCCCTGCCCCACACGAACGGGAGGACGAATGAAGGCGCCCCGCCCGTCCCTGGTGGTCCTGCTGGCCTTGATGCTGGCGGGCGTGCCCGCCTGGGCCCAGCTCGAGTCGTTGCTGACGAAGTCCCCGAGGCCCGGGGCCGCATCCTCGACCGAGGGCCCTGGGGGGGAGGACGCGGGCCCCGCGAGGGCTCGCGCGACGCACGCCCGGTCACCCTCGACCTGCGGCAGTCCCCGGGCTGCCGTCGCCACGTTGCTGGACGCGCTGCAACCCGATCGTCACCAGCCGACGGCCGCCGCCCGATGCCTGGACGCCTCCCGCCTGGGACCGGACACGCCGACGGCCCCCAGCCTGGCGGTCAAACTGAAGCAGGTGCTCGACGCACGGGGTCTGTGGGTCGATCTGGAACGGATTCCCTCGGACCCCGACTTCGTCGATGGCGCCGGCCAGCACCGATTCGACCTGTTTCCCGGCATCCTCCAACTGGTCTACGTGGAACGGCAGGAGGACCGCTGGGTCTTCCCGGCCGACGTGGTCGAGCGTATTCCCGCGATGTACCGCGCCACATTCCCCCTGGACGTGCGGGCGATGATCGAGGTCATGCCCTCGTGGCTGCGCATGCCCGTCGCCGGGGCACGCCTGTGGCAGTTGACCGGCGTCTTCCTGCTGGTGCTGCTGGCCCTGGTGCTGCAGAAGGTCATCGTCTGGATGACCTCGGTCCACGTCCGACGGCTGGGGCGCAGGAACAACGTCCGCTGGACCCTGGCCGCCGTCGCGCGGGCGGGCGCGCCCATGGGCGGGCTGGCGATGGCCGCGGTCTTCTGGGTCGGGTTCCCGCTGCTGGACTTCACGGTGGGCATCAACCGGGTCGTCCTGTTCGCCACCCGGGTGCTGTCCATGGGCAGCGTGGTCTGGCTGGGCTACCGGATGGCCGACGTGCTGTCCGACTTCATGCTGGAGCGTGCCGAGCGCACCGAAACGAAACTGGACGATCAGCTGGTGCCGCTGGTCCGCAAGAGCCTGAAGGTCCTGATGGTCGTGATCGGCGGCCTGTTCATCCTCCAGAACCTGCACGTCGATATCGGATCGCTGCTGGCCGGCCTGGGCCTGGGCGGCCTGGCCTTCGCCCTGGCGGCGAAGGACACCGTCGCCAACCTGTTCGGGTCCGTCATGATCTTCGTGGACCGGCCGTTCCAGATCGGGGACTGGATCCGGATCGGGGACGTCGAGGGCACGGTCGAGGAGGTCGGCTTCCGCTCGACACGCATTCGGACATTCTACAACTCGTTGATTACGTTTCCGAACGCGCGACTGATGGACGCGGCGGTGGACAACCTGGGGGCCCGGCGGTACCGGCGCTACTCGACAACCCTGAGCCTGACCTACGACACGCCGCCCGAGCGAATGGACGCATTCTGCGAGGCGCTGCGCCAGTTGATCCGGGAACTGGAGGGGATGCGCAAGGACTACTTCATGGTCGAATTCAAGGAGTACGGGGCGCACTCGCTGGACGTGATGCTGTACTGCTTCATGATCGCGCCGGACTGGGCAACCGAGATGCGCATCCGGACGAACCTGAACCTGGAAATCCTGCGCATCGCCAAGCGGATCGGCGTTTCCTTCGCTCTCCCCACGCGGACCATCGAGTTCGCGTCGGGGTTGCCCGCGCTGCCGCCCCAGGCGATGCCCAGGGCCCCGATGGTCCAGGACGAATCACTTCGGCAGGAATCCCGCCGGAGCTAGCGGATTTCCTGGTGCTGGCCCCCGGGTACCACGCCGGGACCCGCGTCGAACACATAGACGGCGTTGGACATCAGCCCGGTGACGTACAGCCGACGACCGCCGCCCGCGACGTCGCCGACCGCCATCCCGTACGGATTCGACGACAGCGGCAAGCTGGCCCAGAAGGCCAGTTCGACGCCCGTCGCCGCATCGATGGCACGCACGTTGTTGTCACCGCTGTTCAGGATCAGCAGCCGGTCGCCGTCCAGAAGCAGGCTGTTGGGAAGGCTGCCGGTCCCGGCGAAGTTTCCAAAGACCTGGGGCGTTCCCGCGCCGAACGTGACCGCCGCGATGCGACTGGCCATCCCCAGCAGCAGGTACAGATTGGGCGGACCGTCCGGGCGCCACGCCGCGGCGAGAATGCCGTCCATGCTGCCCGACACGCCGACCTCGAAGGACAGCCCGTCGATCGGGGCGCCCGTGACGGCGTCCAGCACCCAGACTCGATCACGGTTGAAGCTGGCCGCGATCAGGCGCCCGGGGGATCCGGGAATCACCGTAAGCGTGTCCTGATCGCCGGCCGCCCCAAGCAGGACGGGGTTGTCCGGCCCCCGGACCAGCCTGCCCGCCCCCAGGTCCGCCTGGAACAAGGCCGCGGCGGTTCCGCTGCCCATCCAGGCCCGGTCGCCGACAATCGCCAGGGAGGATGGGTAGCCGACCAGAGGCCGCGAAGGGTCCAGGGGCAACCGGATCACCCGGTCCGGCGCGTCGGCCGTCGCCAGACCCGCAAGGGGGATGCCCACCAGGGCCCCCTCGCCGTCGGGAATCACCAGCGCCCCGTCGAACCGGGTCTGGCCGGAGCACAGGATCCAGACACGGTCCGTGCCGGTCGCGACGACCTGGGCATTCTTCGCGGCAAGCGGAATCCGGTTGACCACCCGGGCGGTGCGACGGTCCACCACGGTCGCGAATCCCTCGCGGAAGACCAGGCCGGCCCCGTCGAATCCGTACCGGCTGTTGGCCACCACAAGGTAGTCGCCGGCAACGGCCAGGCCCTCGGGCGCCGCGAAGTTCGTGGGGGGCAATCGATCGTCGCCGGAATCGGAAGGCGCGGCCCCGTCGCGCCACGCCCCGCCGCCGTCCGGTCGAAGCATCGCGTCGGGCATGGGCTCGCATCCGGCCAGCGCCAACCACGCGAGCGCGGCGCCTCCCAGCAACAGGCTGCGGCAGAATCGCATCATCGTCGCCCCCTTATCGTCAGAAAGACGGACCGCCCAGGCAGCGGGCGTTGCAGGTGATCGACCCCGTCCCGCTTGTCGGTCAGGTTCATGGCATCCACGGACAGCGACAGCAGGGACGAGAACGCCCAGTCCAGGCGGGCATCCAGCCGGAAGCGTGCCTCCTCGGACAGCGACTCGAATCGGTCCAGGAACACGCCGGAGCGCCAGCCGGGCATCGCCGAGATCCCGACGGGTCCCAGGCGGACCGAGGCGGTTCCCTGGACCTCGTGGGCGGGCCGCTGGGGCATCCGCAGGCCGGTGTCGCCGAACCGGGCATCCAGGAACGTGTAGGCAGCCCGAAGGTCGAACCATCGCCACGCCCAGCGTGCCTGGAGTTCCACCCCCCGCACCACGGCACCGCCCGAGTTTTCCGCACGCACCAGGAAGGCCGATCGGGGCAGGAACAGGATCAGGTTGCGCACGCGGTTCTCGAAGTAGGTCGCCGTCACCCCCCAGGGCCGGCCATGTCCCAGTTCGACGCCGGCGTCCCAGGTCAGGGCATCCTCGGGCGCCAGGTTCGGATTCCCCTGGACGAACCCAGCGTCGAAGTGCAGTTCCTCCAGAGTCGGCAAGCGGAATCCCCGAGAGACATTGGCGAACAGCCGCAGCGGTCCCCAGGGGTCGTACCGGACCCCCAGCGCGGGGATCGCCCGGACCCCGAAGCCCTGATCCCACCCGACCCGCAGGTCCAGCGTCGTCTCGAACCGGTCCGATGGCGGGCCGAAGCGCCCCCGGATCCGGCCGGACACGGTCGTGCGCGAGGGCGCCCCCGGCCTGGCTCCCAGTCGGCGGGCTTCCCCGAGGTCGTGCCCGGCGTCCATGCCGGCCCCCAGAGCGACCCAGGGATGCAGCCGGCCCTCGGTGGCCGCATCGACCCCCACTCCGTGCGCGATCAGCGTGGTCGCCGTCGGCGGCCCCGAAGGCGGCGCCGAGTCCTGGTACGCGAAGCCCAGTCGGCGGTAGAACGCCGACGCCCGGGTCCAGCCACTGTCCCCGAAGAGCCGTGGCCCTTCCCATGCGACACGAGTCACAACCCGGGTGTCCTGCTGGCGGGCGGTCGTCGAGGGATACTGCTCCAGGCCGGCAATCTGGCGACGCCCCAGGGCCCCCTCGACCATGCCGTCGATCCGGTGCCCCCCGGACAGTCGTGCCGCGACCCGCCCCATGCCCTGGAATCCCAGGGTCGCACTGTGGTCCCGAACCCGGCGGATCCCGTTGGTATCGACAAACTCGAAGGCACCGTCCGAGGCCATCAGACCGCCGCCGACCAGCATCCCGACGTCGTGCGGCCCGACCTCCCAGACATGCGCGTGCGACGCCTTCAGCCGCACTGTCGAGAACGAACCCGCGGTCAGGCTGGCCCGCGTGTCGGGACCGTCCAGCGGGTCGAGGGTCCGGGCCGCCACGACGCCCCCCACCGCGTCGGTGCCGTGGGACGCAGAGCGGCCACCGCGGACGACATCCAGCGTGTCCAGGGGCACCAGCGCCAGCGCGGACAGGTCGGCCCCGCCCAGGAAGGGCGAATTCAACGGCACCCCATCCAGGGTCGTCAGGGTGGCGGACGGATCGGTCCCCCGCACCGCGACGACGGCGGCCTGGCCGGGCCCCCCCACGGACAGCACCTGGACCGAGGGCAGCCGGGCTACCGCTGCGGCGGGCCCGTCGGGCGCCTCCAGGACGGCCGGCTCGGAGACGCGATCGCCGCGGACCGACCGGGGAGCGGTCCGATCCGGGGTCGGGTCCGGGTCACCCACGACCTCGATCGACGGCACGACAACCGCCTCCTGGGCCCGGGCGGACGCCCCCGGGGCCGACAGCGCGGCGATCAGGAACAGCCTGGCAGCCCGTTGCCGCATCATTCCTGCACGTACCGGGCGATGACCCCGTCGATGTCGGCTCCGTTCGACGCGGGATCTCGCACGTAGGGCGCCCCGGTGTCCGGATTGGTCCGCGACGGGGCCGTCACCAGCATCAGGAAGCGGAAGCCGTCTTCCCGGATGGCCCGCGCGTCGGGATCGTCCAGGGGCAGGTCGTCAAGGTCGAACGGGTCGCCCCCGGCCGCGGCGTGATCGAACGGATCGACCGGATTCGATTCGACGTGGAACCGGACCGGGTACCGGCCTGCGAACCCCGGCCACAACTCGGGATCCGCCACGTACGTCTCCTCGTCCTGGGCGATGTAGTCGTGGGGAAACGGCACCCAGTTGGTGCCATCCCGGGACAGGTACACGATCGCCAGGTCCATGAAGACGCGGCCTCCGCCGATCTCGAATGCGTTCTCGAACACGACGAAGTCGATCCCGTCGCCGTTTCGTACCCAGGCGCCCCCCCAGGACAGGACCAGGGCGTTGTCGATGCCCTCGGCGTATCCCAGGCTGAACACGTCCGTGCCGCCGCCGTGGGTGCCGCCGCCCCGCACGCCGTTGACCGCCCGCAGCGAATCCCCGTGCCCCTCGCCGGTGTGCCCGGGGGCATCGACCACGGTGTCCGCGACAACCCCCGGAGGCGTCCATCCGTCCGGCCAGCCCCCGGCGGCATCCATCACGTCCCCGACGGGGTCGGACACGGAGCCGCATGCGACGGCCAGCAGCCACGCGCCCCCCAGGGCGACCCAGGTTCGCATCGTCACGACGCCCTCCCAGCGGCGCCGTCCGGGTGCCTCGGTTCGTGGCACCCGGACGGGCCGGCACTTCCTAGTCCGCGGGCGTCAGCAACGTCCAGCCGAATCCGCCACAACCGCTGTTCGCGGGGTCGGTCGCGTCGGGTGCCTGGGTGGTTCGCGCGGCGTCGCGACTCTCGTCGGCGTACGCGACCTGGCACAGGAACAGGTCCCCGGCATGCTCGGCCCAGTCGAACCGGCTCCACATGTCCGGGAAGTACTCGTTGGCGGCGTCGTTCCGGGCCACCAGCCAGTTTCCGCCGTTGTCGAACTCGGCGATGTTGTAGCGGCCCATGCCGGCCAGCACCAGTACCTGCGACGTGATCTCGACGGCATTGCCCCACTGGTCCGTGTAGCGGCCCTCGATCTCCAGGGAACCGTCCGACGACTCGCACCCCGCGAACGCCAGGACGCACCCCAACACCAGGATCCACGATACCCTCACGTGCTGCGATCTGTTCACCGAACCCTCCCGTTCCGGGCAGGGCGGCGACGGGGCCCGTTCAGGTTCGCTTGTCCAGGGACGACGAACGAGGGTGGGGCCGCATCGCTTCCTCCCGAAACCGCATGCGTTGCGGACGGCGGCGAGTGTCCTGGCTCCCGGATCCCCCTCCCCCAGTCCTTCCCGGCATCACCCGACGCCAGTGGTTCTTCTGGGTTCGTCCCCGGTTACAGTTGCGGGGGCAGCGCCGGCATCGCACCGGCTTCCTGCACCATCCGTCCGGGCGGCATTATATCCCGGGCGAAGGACCTGGCAAGTCCGACCGGCGGCAATCCGACCGGCGGCGACTCCGTGGAACCGGGATGCTTCCGGCAAGTGACGAACGGGGTCCCCGATGCGGCTCAGGGAGGCAGGTCTTCCCCCTCGGTCCGCGCGATCACCACCGCCCCGCACGAATCCGAGAAGATGTTCACGGCCGTGCGCGCCATGTCCAGGACGCGGTCCACGACCAGGATCAGGGCCATGCCCTCCAGGGGCACGCCGACGGCCTCGAGAATCACGACAATCGCGACCAGCGAGGCCTGGGGCACCGCGGCGACTCCCACGGAGGTCAGCAGGGCGACGGCCACGATCAGGAACTGCTGGCCGAAGGTCAGGTCGATCCCGTACGCCTGGGCGATGAACACCGCCGCGACGCACTCGTACAGGGCGGTGCCGTCCATGTTGACCGTGGCGCCCAGGGGCAACGTGAACCCCGCCACCCGGTTCGAAACGCCCGCCCGACGTTCGACGCATTCCAGCGTGACCGGCAGGGTCGCGGCGGAACTGGCCGTCGAGAAGGCCGTCACCAGGGCCGGCGCCATGTCGCGAAAGTGCCTGGCCGGACGTCGCCCCCCGATGAACTTCAGCAGCAGGGGCAGGAACACCCCGATGTGAACCGCCAGCCCCGCCCCCACCGTCAGCGAGAACAGCACCAGCACCTGGACGAAATCGGCCAGACGCCCGTCCAGGACCAGCCTCCCGTAGGCGTCCGCCAGGGTCGATGCAATCAGCGCCGCGATCCCCAGGGGGGCGAACCGCAGCACCAGGTCGGTGATCCGCAGTGTGATGTCGTAGATCCCCTGCCAGAAGGCCTCGACCACCTCGCGGGGTCGGCCGACCATGCGGGACAGGAAGTAGCCGATCAGCAGCGACACCGTGATCAGCCCCAGCAGACGCCCGTTGTCCGCCGCCGCCGCGAACAGGTTGCCGGGCACCAGTTCCCGGATCGTGTCCAGGAAGCTGGAGGCCCCCCGGCCCGCCACCCGCTGGGCGACCAGGGCGCCCTCGTCGGCGAAGCGCTCGGCGAAGTCCCGCGTCGTGGCCAGGTCCAGAACGGGACTCGCCGGATCCGTCACCCCGGGCCGAATCACGTTCGCAAGCGACAACCCGATCAGGATGGCAACCAGGCTGGTGGTCAGATAGTAGGCGACGGTCTTGGCCCCCAGCCGGGCGAAGCCGGACCGTCCCCCCAGCCCCGCCATCGCCGTGATCAGCGACGACATGACGATCGGCACGACAATCAGTCGCAGGCCGTTCATGAACAGGTCGCCGACCAGCCGATAGACCGCAAGATCGGCGCGGTCCGCCAGCGCCGCCTGGGCCGCGCGAACGCGGGCATCCGGAGGCACGTCGCCAGGCACCGACAGCACCGAAAGGTGGCCCGTCAGCAGGCCCAGGCCGACCCCGACCCCCAGACCCAGCAGGATCTGCCAGTGCAGGGCCCAGCGCCACGGAAGCCACTTCCGGGGGGTGGGAGGCGCGATGTCGTTCGGGGCATCCATCGCGTCGAGTGTACCAGCATCCGGCGGGATCCGGCCGGTCCGACGCGGGTTGATCCGGCGGACCGGTTCGTGACACCATTCCCCCGCCCGTCACGAGGGACGCCTCATGAGGATCCGGCCAAGACCCCACGACAACTGGTTGACCACGTCCACACTGGCGATTCTGGCTGTCTCGATTGCGCTGGCGTCCTGCGAGGGAGGCGACGGCGCCGCGGACGCCGTGACGCCGGATGCGCCCCCCCCCCGCAGGACACGGTCACGGATGTCGCCGACGATCCGGGCGTCGATGCCGTGCCCGACACCCCGATCCCGACCGACCCGGGGAACTCCACGGACGTGCCGGACTCGGACCCGTCGGATGTCTTCGCGACCGATGAAGGTCCGGCCGACGTCTGGTCGTTCGACGTCACGATTCCGGAGTCGCTGGGCGGCGACCGGCCGGCCACGCTCCACGTGCCCGCCGGCTACCGGCCCGATCGGTCGTGGCCGCTGATCGTCCTGCTGCTCGGCTACGGGGTCTCGGGCTACATCCAGGATCTGCTGATGCAACTGGCCCCCCGGGTGGACACGCACGGATTCGTGCTGCTGCTCCCGGACGGCACGGTGGACGGCGACGGCTTCGGGTTCTGGAACGCCTGGCCGCCCTGCTGCAACTTCTTCGAATCGGATGTGGACGACGTTGGCTACCTGCGCGGGCTGATCGAGGAGGCCCAGGCCACCCTGAACATCGACGCGGATCGCGTGGTGCTGATCGGGCACTCCAACGGCGGCTTCATGTCCACGCGCATGGCCTGCGAGACATCGGATCTGGTCACGCACATCGCCCCGATCGCGGGCTCGATGTCGCTGGAGCCCGCGGACTGCACCCCGGCACGCCCGGTTTCGATGCTGGCGATTCACGGCACCAAGGACAACGACATCCGCTACGAAGGCGGTTCGATTCGGGGGTTCCCCTACGTGGGCGCCGAGGACCTGGTGGCCTTCTGGCGGGGCCTGAACGGCTGCACCCCCACGACCGTCGCCGGCGACGCGATCGACTACGACACGGGCGTACAAGGCGACGAGACCTCGACCGTGACCTGGCCCGAGTGCGCCGACGACACGCGGGTGGCGTTGTGGACGATGACGGGCAGCGGTCACGCCCCGGGATTCACCGATGCCTTCCGGGACGACCTGGTCTCGTGGCTGCTGGCCCGGAAGCGGGCCGCCTCCAGACCCTCGACCCTGCCGGACCGCCTGGAGATCACGTTCGCGCGCCCCGAGTCCGGCGAGCCGGTGGCCGACGTCGAGATCCAGGCGTTCACCCGCAAGGTGCTGCGTTTCCTGCGGGACGTCCGCTACTTCGACTACGTGCTGTACACGACGCACGGCGTGGACAAGTCCACCGGGCTGCCGGACTGGCAGTTCTGGTACAACGAGCGCTTCCGCAAGGACGGCGATACCGTCACCTTCTACCACCCGGTGAACCTGAACGACGGCGGCCACAACCTGCACATTCCGTTCGGCCACGTCCTCAGCCAGGTGCTTTCGGCCTACCTGCTGGTGGGCGACCCGTCGGCGGCGCTGGCGGCCGAGCAGTTGTGCAAGGGTCTTTCCGCCTCGATGCTGGGCATGGTCCACGACGCCGACGACCCGCTGCCCCACCTGATGGCCCGGAACGTCGTGGCGTTCAACCACGAGTTCCTGACGCACGACGGCAAGAAGAAGGCCATCGACGTGACCGGCTGGTACTCGGACTACACCCGCTGGAACTGTGACCGCTTCCAGTACGTGGACAATCCGTTCTGGGGCCCGATGTGGGTCACGAACATGCGCTCCAAGGACGACGTGCCGCACCTGTTCCGGATGATGCCGTCGCTGCGATACGCGGCCGTCCAGGCCACCGACGCGCCGGTCAAGGAGGCCTGCGGTCAGGCGCTGACCCTGATGGAGGCATTCGCCAAGGACATCGTCGATTCCGACTATCGCATCCGGACGAAGGACGCCGACGGCACCCCCTACATGCCGGGATTCACGGGGGACCCGGAAACCGACCAGAAGCAGGGCGACCTGGCGTCCTTCATCCACTGGCGGGACATCGTCCCCGAAGGCGAATGCAACGCGCGGCGCGGGGCCGAACTGATCGGCTACCACCGGCCGGTGCGCGAGGACTGCGGCCGCGGCGAGCCCAATGCGTACGACGACATCGCCTTCCTGGGCAACGCGTACAACAAGCGGATCTGTCGGTACTTCCACCTGGCGCACGTCGGGAACGCCCTGGTCAACCGGGACGAAGGCGCCCTGCTGCTGCTGGACGGGCTGGACGAACGTCTGGCCCAGGAGCGGGCCGTGCCGGAGAAGGACATGCAGGCGACGCCCGACAAGTGGTCGCGCGACCTGGCGGTGTACCTGGCCGACAGCGCGACCTTCGGATACCCGCTGGACTGGGACGACGTGCGACGCATCCAGCGCCACTACGGCCGGGCCATCGACGAGATGGCGGCGTGGCCGTACTGGGACCCGTGGGCGGAATCGGTCCCGGATGGCGACCTGGGCGGGTATCGGCCGGGATCGTGCTCGGCCGGCCAGGCCGAATGCTGGTTCTCGGTCGAGGATCTGGCGCTGATCTTCGAGACCTGCTGGTCGCCGCTGCGCAACCCCACCGGCAAGCCCTACGTCGATTGCGACATCGTTCGCGACCCGTCCCGGTGGGACGATCCGGCCTGACCGTTCGATCGACGCCGCCCCCGAGACCCCGAAGGCCCCCTATCGCGACCGCCGGAACGCCCGAAGCCCGATCACCCCGAATCGCCGGACATAGCCGGGATAGACGCCGGGACAGGACGCGCGCATGGCGCAGTCGTCGCAGGCCGCGGGGTACTCGCGATCCCCGTGATCGGTAGGGAACAGGCCGTCCTCGAACCCCTCGGACATGTACAGGATGTTGTGGGTTCGCAGGTTCGCCACCGCGTCCAGGGCCGACGGGATCTGGCACAACGGAAAGCCCTCGACCACGGCCTCCAGGCCGTCCGAACCGTGCCGCGACCGCGCCGCCGACACCGCGTCGCACGCCGCCCGGCCGGCCTGCTCCGGAGGCACCAGCAACTGCGCCGCGTACGCATCGAACAGCCCCCGGGGCTCGGCCAGACACAGTTTGTGGGTCAGCGGTGCGAACGGCGCCAGCAGGTCCCCGATGGCGACCAGCTCGTCCACGTTCGGCCGGGTAATGACCGTGTTGACGTGCAGTTCGACCCCCTTCCCGGACAGCCCGACGAGGGCCGCCAGCACCTCGTCGAACGATGCGCACTGGACCAGGTGGTCATGCGTCGCGGCCGACGCGCCGTGCAGGGAGGTGTGTACGTAGGCCAGTCCCAGGTCCAGCAGCGCCTGGCGATACGCGGGGTGGGCCAGGCGACGCCCGTTCGTGATCAATCCCCAGCGCATGCCCAGGGCCGTCGCGGCCCGCGCCAGCACCGGCAGATCGGCCCGCAGCGTCGGCTCGCCGCCCGAAAACAGGATCATCCCGACGCCCCGCGCCCGCGCCGCCGCCATCTTCCGGGCGATGTCCGCACGGGGAGCGTCCGGCACCTGGTCCCGCCAGGCCTCGACACGGCAGAATCGACAACGGGAATTGCACTGGTAGGTCAACTTCAGGACGGCGCGCAGCGGCGGTTCGCCAGGCATGCGTCCCCCCACGGGTGGGCCGGGCGGCACCCGGTCAGAACCCCTGCTGCATGCGGCGGCCGTCGTGCATGTACTCGGGACGGTCCTTGACCTCGACCCAGCGGCGGAAGATGTCCTTGACCTGCTCATCCTCCCCCATCAGCCGCGCGAACAGTCGATCCTGGACGCCCATGTAGATCACGCAGCGCTGGTTCGTCGCGTTCTGGGGGAAGATGTTGCCTTGCTCGGTGTAGTTGTACACCGGACAGGTCCCGCAGTAGGGCTTGTAGGCGCACGTCGCGCACCCGGGAATCGAGTCCAGCGTCGAGGCCATCGCGATCGACTTGACGGTGTCGTGGGTCACGACGTCCCGCAGGGTCATCGTGTTGACCGTCCCGATCTTGAACACCTCGTCGCCCATCTGGTACACCATGCGGCCCTCGTCGCAGGTGAAGATGGACCCGTCGTAGTTGTACGCGATCTGGCCGATCCCGGCGCCGCACGGCGAGCGGATGTCCAGGTAGTTCGGATCGTCCGGGGTCAGGATCTTGGTCAGGAAGATCGCCGCCAGGCGCTCGAGGATCTCGACGCCCTGACGATTGAGTTCCAGGATGTAGTTCAGGGCCTCGTCGTAGAACTTCAGGAAGTCGTCGCCCATGTAGCCGACCATGCCTTCCGTGTTCTTGGCGAACCCGAACGGGTTCAGCGGACGCAGGAAGACGGCGCGGCACCCCTGCTTCACGTACTCGTCCACCAGGTCCTTCGCCCGCCCCAGGTGCTCGCGGGTGATCGTCGCCAGCGCCTCGACGTGGTACAGCCTGGGGTCCAGCCCGGCATCGACGTAGGCCTGGTTGATCCGGGCCATCCACTCGACCGTCTTGTCGTACGCGGACGACTTCGCCAGGTAGCGATTCTTGTCGTGCAGGTCCTTCGGGCCGTCCAGGGATGTCGAGATCTGGACCCGGTGTTCGATCAGGTACGCCAGCTTCTCGTCATCCATCAGCGAAAGGTTCGACACCAGGCTGAACATCACGCGCTTGCCGCGCTGCTTCGCCAGGGTCGAGCCGTACTCGACCACGTGCTTGACGGTGTCCCAGTTCGCCAGAGGCTCGCCGCCCTGGAACTCGATCGTGAGGGTGTCCGACGGGGACCGCATCGCCATCTCGACGACCTTCTCGGCCGTCGGGATCGACATGTCGGTCTCGGTCTCCTTCATGTTGGCCCGGCTGGCGTGGCAGTACTTGCAGACCTCGTTGCACCGCAGCGTCACGACCATGATGTGCAGGACCGGCCCACGGTGCAGGAACGCCACCTTCCGATCGTAGTCCGCCGCCACGTCGTCCAGATTCGTGTCGGAAACCAGGAACCCCTTGGCCGCCAGTTCGTCGAACATCGCCGTCCCGGGCTTGACGCGCCCGGTCACCAGCGTCTGCAACTGGTCCTCGTCCAGGAATGCGTAGGCGCCATGGTCGTTGGTGACGACGTAGCGCGGTCCCACCTTGCGAAAGCGCGGCAGGTTCAGCATCGGCTTGGCGGCCTTGACGGCCGGCTTCTTCGCAGTCATTGCTCGCCTCGCAGCGCGATGGCCGTACCCAGCACGAAGTTGCGGAACTCGCCGGCCAGTTCGGCGGCGTCCTCGGCAACCTGCGGCCGGAGCTCGACCACGGCATAGTCCCCCTGAACGGACACCCGGATCTCGGCAACGTCCGCGAACGCCTCGGCCGCCGCCTGGACCGCCATCTTCGGATAGATCTTCTTGTGGAACCTAAGGGTCATCGCTGCACCTCGTCGGGCCGCGGCCTCACTGGGCCTTGCCGCCCTTGGTGGGCTCGCCGTCCTTCTTCCCGTACTTGTCCTCCCAGGGCACCGCGATGCCCAGCGGGTCGTCCAGGAAGTCCAGACTGTCCTCCTCTTCGGCCAGCAGCTTCGCGACCTCGGGCGGCAGGTCCGGCAATGCCGGAACCGCGGGGGCCGGCGCGCCTTCGACGGGGATCGCATCGGCAATCGCGCGTCCGACGATCATGGTGCGGACCTTTTCGGTCTGCTTCGCCAGCTTGACGCGCAGCGCCTGATTGACCAGTTCGTTCTTGAACTCGCCCACCAGTTCGTCCAGCGAGAACCGCGTCCCGGGACGGGCCTCGATCTCGACCTTGATGCGATCGGCGTCCTGGACGTCCAGGTGCAGGTACGCGCGATCCAGGAAACCGAACGCCGTGCCGAACAGCACGTCCGCCGGGTAGAGCGTCTTGTGAACGATCACCGTGCCGACGGACCCCCGGGTCTGCGTCGCGACGGGCGACGCACCTTGCGCCTTTTTGGCGGGCATGGGACTAGCCTCCAAGTGCATGAAGATCGCCAGACTGCGGCGGACGCCGCCAATTCCGCGACGTCGCATCCTAGCAACCGCGTTCCAGCCGTGTCAAGCAACGCCAAAGGCGCGCGGCCTTGCGGCGCGGCATGCGACGACAGCAGGTCGAGGAATCAGGGGACGGACGGCACCACGTGGAACAACACCGCGAAGAAATGACAGATGCTGCCGCCCAGCACGAACAGGTGCCAGATGGAGTGGGCGAACGGAAGTCGATGCCATGCGTAGAACAGGACGCCCGCCGAGTAGGACAGGCCGCCCATGCCCAGCCAGGCGAGGCCCCAGATGTCCAGCGAAGCCCACAGGGGCTTGATGGCGATGACGATCAGCCACCCCATCACCAGGTACATCGCGACCGCCACGAACTCGTACCGCCCCGTGAAGAACGCCTTGAAGACGATCCCCGCGGCGGCCAGTCCCCACACGATGCCGAAGATCGTCCACCCCCAGGCCCCTCCCACCGACACCAGCGTGAACGGCGTGTAGGTGCCCGCGATCAACAGATAGATGGCGGAGTGATCCAGGATCTGCAGCACGCGCTTGGCCCGGACGTTCGTGATCGCGTGGTAGATCGTCGAGGCCACGTACAGCAGCACGAGCGTCGCGCCGAAGATGCTGACGGCAACGACATGCATGGCCGTTCCGCGCAGCGCGGCGAACACGACCATCAGCACCAGCCCCGCGATGGACAGCAGGGCGCCGATGCCGTGGGTGATGGCGTTGGCGATTTCCTCTCCGAGGGTCTGGCGATCGAATGCCTTGGCACGGGTGGGGTTCGTTTTCATGGGGGCAGCATACGACCTGATGACGCAATGCGCCAGAGCAGAACCTGCCAGGATCCGGTCAGAGGATGAGTTTCAGCGGCTTTTCATCTAGGAATCGGCCCCACCCGGGGGGCCTGGGGCGGAAACGCGGGCGTGACGCGCATCACGAATCCGTCGTCCTGAGGCGCAACCCAGCGAACGGTCCTGTCCACGATCTCGATGGCGGTGACTTCCGGCTCCTCGAGCCACGACGGCGTCCACCAGTCCAGCAGTTCGACATGGGCCACGGTCCAGGGAAACGTCACCTCGAACGGCGTCATGTGCGCGCCCGGATTGGCCCCGAGGATGAAGGCCTGGCGCGACGACGCATCCCACTTGACCATCAGGTGGGCGCGGCCCCCCTCGCCGGTGAAGGTCAGATCCTGGCCGACATCAAGGCGTGGCGACAGCAGGGCCGGTCCATGGACCTCCTCCCAGGCCAGGGCGCGGATCAGGCTGCGCACCTTCGCCGCCTCGGGCGCGCGGTTGTACCCGTACCCGAAGAAGACCAGGCCGGTCCCCCCGGCGACGATCGTGGACATCATCTCCTTGCGAAGGTAGCGAAGCGTCGGGAACGGCCCCTTGGCCCACAGGTCCGAGGTCCCCTTGCGGCAGATGCCATTGCCGATGTCGTCGTCGAAGCCGTGCCCCTGCATCCACATCCACACCACCGCGTCCGGGTTCGCGCGGGCACGCAGGCTGTGCGCCAGGGACCACGCCGCGTCGAAGTACGAGCGATGCTTCGGATCGTCGCGGGCAAGCCAGTCGTCGTAGCACTCGTCCATCGGCCCGTCCTGGCCCATCAGGATGGCCTCGACCCCCTCCCAACGATTGCAGACGTAGGTGTACGTGTCGCCGATCATGAAGTTCGTCGCCTTGGCGTACAGGTCCGCCTGGGCGTCCGTGAAGACCTCGTCGGTGACGGTGCCGCCGCCCTTCATCCGGAAGGTCGGATGCCAGCAGAACCAGGGCATCTCCTCGTAGGAGGGCAGGTTCGGCAACGCCTCGGGGGACCAGCGCCCTCGCCGCGCCTTGAAGTCCTCGAAATCCGCCGTCACCTGGGCCACCTTGGCCGGATTGTAGCCGTCCAGGTCGATCTCGCCGTGTTCGCAGGCCGCGATCGGGATGGCCTCGGTCCCGGGGCCGAACGCCGCATCCATTTCCCCGTACTGGGGATGCCAGATGCCCAGGAACGGCGGGTCCACTTTCAGGTACTCGGGATCGCGCTGGTATCCCCATGTGTAGACGAAGTTCGCTCCGGCACCGGCCGCCCCGTGAAGCGACGCCGTGCCGTCGTTCGTCAGGCCGAGCCACAACCCGGAGTCCTCGTCCAGCCGGCACTCGTTCGGCCCCGACACCCCGTCCCACGCCCCGTTCCTCGAAGGGTGAACGCCCAGACCGAAGATTCGCCGCCCCTGGTGTTCGATGAACCTCAGGTCGTCGATCACCTGCGTGGCCTCGGCCGTCCACCAGGTCGGCGCCACCGGCCCGGGATCCTCGGAGGGCACGTCCGGTTCGGCGTCCACCGCGAGGTCGATGACGGGCACATCCGGCCCGACCTCCGAGTCGTCCGATGCGCTTCCCGGATCCGCGGGCAGTTCGCAGGCGGGACAGATGACGTCGCAGACCGCGGCGGACCTGTCGGTCGCCGGGCAGCCTCCGCCCCCATCCCCACCGCACGAGGCCGCCACCCAGGGCAGCGACAGCAGCAGGAAGGCGCCGATTCGAATCACTGCGAACCGCGGGTTCATCAGGCACCTCCAGGAATCCGCAAGCCCAGGACACCAGGTGGCACATTATGCCACAACTGCGATTCGAGGCGGACAAGACCGTGGAAGACAAGGCGACAAGCCGATCTGGGCGCAAGCCTGCTTGCGGTACATCGGGGACCAGATCGGTGAAGGCAACGCAGCAGGTGGCCCTGGTTCGCCGACCGAATCGCGGTGAGGGTGGTGGATCTGGGCCCTGGGTGTTCCCTTGGGAAGGAGTGGGAATCAGGGCACGTCCACGCGTTCGGGGACCAGGAACAGGTCGTCCACGAACAGGCCGTCGTCGTCCCGATCCAGTTCGGCCCGAACGTACAACCGGACCCGCCGGGCACCGACGGGCAGGCGCGTCAGGGAGACCACCTCGGTCCACTCGGCCGCCGCGATCTCGTCCGACTCGAAAGCCGCCCAGACCGAGCCGTCGCCGTCCAGGATCTCGATCCCGACAGCCCCCCGAATGCGCGCCTCGTAGGTCCTGAGCCAGCCGCCCCAGCGAACCGCGAGGGTGCCGGCATCGATCGCGTCCGCCTGGTCGGAAAGGACAAGGTCCGTCACCAGCCGGGAACGACCCGAGGCCGGCGCATCCAGGTCCGACAAGGCATGCGCCAGCCAGCATGCCCGGCCGGACCGGCAGTTCGGCGGGAACAGCGCGATGCCCCACGGCCCGAGCGGATTCATGTCCCGCAGCACCATCCACCCCGGGCCGAAACTCCAGGCGCCCGCCCCCGGTTCGCCCTCGGCACCGAAGTCCGGCAGCCGGTTGGCCCCGACCCTCGCGTGGGGGGTGTCCAGTTCCAGGAATCCCAGATAGGCGTCGTCCATCGCGGCGTCGTTCGATTCCCCGCTGTGCAGCTTGTTGTGCGCCATCCAGACCCAGTCGGCCCAGCGGGTCCCGGGCGGCACGTCGATCGCGGCGACAAACGGATGCCACCCGATCGTGTCCCGTCGGCCCGACGCCACGTGATGCAACGGGTTTCCCCCGGCGTCCCGCAGCGTCATGACCACCTCGCCATCGTCGTACGTCTTCAGGATGTTCGAGGTCTCGACCCCGTCGGTGGCCACGTCGGTCCCGGAGGCCATCCAGGCGGATGCCAGCAACCGGCCCCGACCCGCATCGATTGCCGCGGCATGCGCCGTCAGATCGACGGTCTGGGACCAGGACGACCAGGGCGCCATCGCGTCCGGCAGCCCGTTGGCCCCGACGAACATCGCAGTCCCGGTCCGGGGCGTCAGGTTGCGTCGCAACGAGGCCACCGCCGCGTCGCCGGCCGCTGTCCAGTTCGCCCCCCCGTCCTCGCCCCCCGGGTCGCCCAGCAGGTTGCCGGGACGTTCGGCTTCGGGCGGGAACTCGCGAAACACGTCCCGACGGGCCGCGAACGGGTCCGTCGTGTACGGCACCATCGGATCCAGGGGAAACCGCAAGGTCGCTACGACCGGCTTGTGGTCGGACAGCACCGGCGACAGGTTCGGCGCGTCGGCATCCAGGACGATCGCGGGAAACGCCCGTCGGAAGAAGACCAGATCGATCGTCTGGGCCCCTTCGGTCTCGTCGAATCCGGTCGATGGCCAGGTCACCTTCTGGCCCGGGTACAACCCCATCGTCGTGAACGCGTCGGCCAGCAGCGTTTCAAGAATCGTGTTCTGCGACGAATGGTGCTCGTCGTTGAAGTCGCCCAGCATCACCAGATGCGGCCAGGGATCGGCGGGAATCACCTCCTGGACGATCTGGCGGGCCTGACGCGTCCCGGCCAGGTCCCAGGAGATGTGGGTCGCATAGACCGACACGGTGACGCCGCCAACCTGAAGCGTCGCGTGCAGCAGGGATCGCCCGTCCACCAGGGACACTTCCCGCACGTCCGCCAGCGGGGTCGCCGACAGCAGCGCCTTGTCCCCGGCGAACGTCGTATGGGGCAGGCCGGCCTCCAGGGCCACGGTCTGCAGGTGAACCTCCCGCATCTCGCTCAACGCAACGACGTCCGGCGCCAGCGTGGCCAGGTACGCCCCGATCGCCTCGGGCGTCGCCGTTCGAAAGCCGTACACGTTCAGGGCCGCGACGCGCAGGTCGAATCCCGGCGGCAGTTCGACGGCGGGCTCGGGCACGACGGCGGGCAGAACCAGGGTTTCAGGCAGGACATCCTGCACCCATGGCCAGCCGGGGTCCGGGGACGCCGCATCGTCGGTGTCCTCGTCCGCATCCTTGGGCCCGGTCCCCGGGTCGTCCGGCAGTCCCCCGACGTCCCCGTTCCCGGCATCCGGTCCCGCATCCACGGCATCCGGCCCTCCCGGATCCAACGCCACGACATCCGGCAGTTCCCCCGTTCCGGCATCCCCGGAAACCGCGTCGTGGCCGCACCCGGCCATCCACAGAATCGCCGCGATCAGGAACGCGCCCCTTCGCCATCGCATCATCTGGCTCCCATCGCCGGGTTTCCAAGCGTAGGTGCCCGAACGGCCGACGGTCAAGACACGACCGCGACGAATCCGGGCCGAACTCAGGGCCCAGGTCCACTGCCCCTTTTCGTGGACGCCCCAAAGCGGGACAATGCGGCCGAGGGTCGCGAGAGAGGCTGCTGATGATCCTGAAAGTGGCGCGTATGGGACACCCGGTGTTGCGGCGACGCGCCGATCCAGTGACCCCGGAGGACTTCGCCTCCGGCTGGGTCGCCGCCACGGTGCGCAACCTGTTCGACACGATGGCCGAGTATGACGGCGTCGGCCTGGCCGCGCCCCAGGTACACCTTTCGAAGCGGCTCGCCGTGGTCGAGGTGCCCGGAGGGCCGGGCCAGGGCATCCCGCCGACCCCGATGATCAACCCGGTGGTCCAGCCACTGACCGAACGCGAGATGGAGATCTGGGAAGGCTGCCTGTCCGTGCCGGGACTCATTGGTCTGGTGCCGCGCCCGGCGGCGGTTCGGGTGGACTACCTGGACATCGACGGTCGCCCCTCGCATCGGGTCGTCCAGGGATTCGCCGCGGCGGCGGTCCAGCACGAGTGCGACCACCTGGATGGCGTGCTGTACGTCGATCGCATCCGCGATCGCGCCACGCTGATGTTCACCGAGGAGTACCAGCGGCACCACCTGGGGCGCGGCCGGGCGGCGGACGGTGACGGCGTGGACGGCGCATCGCCGGCCGAGGTCGCCGACGACAGCCGCGACGGGATCCCCGGATGACCCGCCCCCGCTACCAGGTCGTGGAGCACACGGCGGACTTCGCGTTCCGGGTGACCGCGGCCGACCTGCCGGATCTGGTTCAGGCGGCGATCCTGGCGGTCGTCGATGCCGGCTGGGGCATCGAGACGCTGCGGCCCGGAGGCACCCTGACCCCGGTGGACCTGCCGGTCGATGACGCCGAGATGACGCTCTTCCGGGCGCTGTCCGAGGTCCTGTTCCTGATCGATGCGCGCGGCCTGATTCCGGCCCAGGTGACCGTGACCCGCGACGCGAGCGGCGGATTGTCGCTGGGCCTGGACTGCGATCGGCTGGACCCGGCCCGTCACGGGCACCGGGTCGCGTTCAAGGCCGTGACCCTGCATGGTCTGAACGTCGTCGCGGGCGGCGAGGGCCTGGTCGCAACCGTCCTGATGGATACCTGAACCGGAGGACAGCGTGGCCGAACCCAACCGAACCCTGCGCTGGGAACGACGCGACGAATCGCGCGTCGTGATCCCCCGGCACGGCGGGTTCGCGAGGCGAGGCGGCGCACGGCGGGCGCAGTCGGATGTCCCGGATTGCAGCGATCCCGGTCCTCGCGTTGATCCTGTCGGCGTGCGCGCAGCCCACGATTCCCGCGATCCCGCCGCCACCGGCCGACTCGGCCGCCATCCTGATGATGGCGACGTCGAGCGTTCCGATCCTGGAGCCCGCCGCTGAGCCCGCCCTGGAGCCCGCTGCGGCACCCGACGCCGATTCCGATCCCCTCACGGCAGGGCGAAGCCCCTGCGGGTCACCCGGGCGAAGTCCAGGACCAGCGCGGCATCGTCCAGCGTGACCAGCATCTGCGGGCTGCCCCACGCCTGGGACACGTGGGCGTTGTCGAAGCGCGCGAAGGGGCCGAGGTCCACCGGCGCGCCGTTCACGGTCATCGGTCCCTCCCAGGCCACTTCCACCCGGCCCAGGGACGGCGAGTCGTAGGACACGCCGCCGTCGGGGAACGACAGGTCCGCGGCCAGGATCGCCGCCGCGAAGTCCGCGAAGCTGCCGTGGTCCGCGGCGCGCCCCAGTTCCACCACGAACACGTTGTCGGTGCCGTCGGCGATCCACTCGACGGGGTCGTCGTCGGCCCACCGGGTCGGGTTCCGGGACGCCAGGGCCACGTAGCCGTCCCCCTTCCGCCCGAACACCCAGGAACCGCCCTCCAGGAACTCGTCGAAGCGGTCCTTCGGGAAGAAGGCGTGGGTCCGGTCCGCCGACAGCAGATCCTCGACCGCGGGATTGCCCGGCAGCCGGTACTGGATGACCCCGACGTTCCGGTCGAACGTGGCCCTGGGGTGGTACCCCCCGTGCCACTTGCCGGCGAAGTTCCGGCTCAGGTCCCCGGCCAGGCCGAGGACGGCCGGGAAGGACGTGAAGACGTAGCAGTCCGGGTCCAGCGTCGCCAGCCACATCCGCGTCTGGGTGCCCCAGTCCGTCGGGTGGTAGTCCTGGGCCCCGGACAGCTGGTAGTCGGGGGTCCGGTAGGTGTACGTGGACATGCGCTGCAGGGCCATGCCCCGGCTGACGGGCGCCAGGGACTCGGCCAGATCCGGCAGGACGCCCATGCCCCGGTTGTCCCGCAGGAGCGACAGGTAGTCGTCGGGGATCTCGTTGAACAGGAAGCCGTCCCAGAGATCCTCTTCCTCCAGCATGGCCACCATGCCCTCGATGAGCTCGGGGGCGGCCAGGACCCCCATGCCGGCCCAGATGACGACGTCGTCGGTGCCCTCGTACGAGATGCCCCACTCGGGCCCCTCGGCCAGGTCGATCGAGTCCCGCTGCCGGTGCTCGAACGGGCCCGTCCGGACCGCCTGGGCCAGATCCTCGAGGATCGGCGGGGGGAAGTACCACGGACTCGTGGCCAGGAAGGCCGCCCCGAAGTTGCCGGTCGCCTTCCAGTTCCCCAGTCCCAGCAGGATCCAGGCCGCCTCGGTCGTCGAGTCGTTCAGCCGGTCCAGGAACTTGCTGGGATAGGTCCGCCCCATGACCGTGGCGAAGAGGCCGTCATGCATGTTCGACAGCAGGTCCACGGCCAGGACGTCCAGGACCATCGCGGCCTTGGTGCGGACCGACTCGTCCTCGGCGAAGTCGGCCAGGTTGACCAGCGCCGGGATGTCCTCGTTGAAGTAGACGTTCGAATGCCACTCCGAGAACCCGATGCGCCCCCGCAGGTCCAGCCACCGGTGCAGCCTGCGCGCGGCATGGGCCATGTGCATGGCGCCGGTCTTCCCGTCGTTGCCGAACGCCGTCTCGGGGAACAGCTGGCCCACCAGGAACTCCCCCGAATGGAACAGGGCCTGGTGGTTCTCGGTCCAGTAGCACATGGCGTCCTTGCCCGGCTCGTCCAGCCAGTACTTGAACCCCAGCAGGGTGTCCTGGATCCGGGTCCGCAGTTCCTGGGGAAGCGCGCCCGTCTGCCGGTCCAGGTAGAGCATGCGGACCAGGGCGGCCAGGCGGAAGTCCGAGGTGTCCTGCCGGGCGTTCATCCGCTCGATCGCGGCGTCGAGGGCGTCGTCGTTGTAGGTGGACTGGCCCGTGGCCACCCGGCAGACCTGGCCGGCCCAGTCCCCCTGGCCGGGCCCGTTCTCGTCCGAGCAGACGTGCAGGTACTCGGCCTGCCGGGCCTTGTAGCCGGCCGAAGCCTCCAGGGGAACCGGCGTGCCGGGTTCCAGGGGGTCGGGCCAGACGTCGGTCCGCGGCACGTCGCCGGGTTCGGCCGTGTCCGGGGATCCCGGGTCGTCGCCGTCGGCGCCCGGATCGCCGGGCAGATCCGGGGCGTCCGAACCGTCCGGATCCGGCGGGGACACGTCCGGTCCCCCCTCGTCCCCGGGGGCGCCCGGATCCCCGACCGCGTCCGGGGTTGCCGGGACATCTGCCGCCCCTTCGCCGCCCCCGCACCCCCAGGCCAGGGTCGAGGCCAGGACCAGGACCCCGAGCCGCCTCCCGAGCGTTCCCTGCATCTTCGCGCGCATGCGCCGCCTCCCTTCCACCCCGGGCCATGGCCCGCGGCGATGACGACCGGAACCGGCTCCTGCCGGCCGGCCAGCGCTACGGATCGACCGAGGGCAGCCGGTCCACCAGGGACCGCAGGGCGACGGTCCGGCGAAGGTTCCGGGCCGCGATCCCCCGGAAGGATTCCGAGAGGCGCGCATCCTCCGCCAGCAGGCCCCAGTAGCCGACGGCCGCCTCGACGGCCGGCCCGGCGACGTCCGCGACATCGGGTCCCAGGACCGGCAGCGCGTGATCCTGGGCGGGCAACTCGCTCTGCCACGGGTGGTAGTGCATGGGCAGCATGTCGTAGACCGGGGCCAGGGACGTCACGCGCACGCCGTCCAGCAGGAAGGCCAGGTTGCCCAGGTGCATGTCCGTGTTCCCGATCAGCCGGCCGAAGCACTCGAGCCAGCGAATCCGCGACACCGCGTCGCGGGGAATCACGTTCCTCGCGGCCAGCGCCTCGGCCGAGACCGTCCAGCCCGTCAGGTCCGTCCCCGCGAACTCGGCGTCCAGCACGTCCAGGGCGATCTGGCCGATGCGATGCTCGAGCCCGTCGCGGTCGAACCGCTCGACCTCGAGAAACACGTGCGCCCCCGCCTGCAGCAACGCGGTGTTCGGCACCCGGAAGCCGTTGCGGCCCAGGGTCTGCAGCGCGGTCTGCTCGGCCACCAGCAGGTCCGCGACGCGCCGGCCGATCGTCTCGTCCGCGCGGGTCGCGTACTTCACCAGCACGGGTGTCAGGCGGTCGCCGTCGCGCCGCGTGGCCAGGAACTTGGGCTGCTCCCCGGCGGCCGAGGACCCGGCGGTGCCGAACGCCAGCAGGTCGGCGACGATGGCCGGATAGCGCTCGGTGCGTTCGGCGGCCTCGACGAGATTCGACGGGTGATCGATCTCCCGGAGGAACGTGGCGCAGGCCTCGTCGCCGACGAGGAACGCGCCGGGAGCGTCCCAACCGAACCGGGACGCGAACCGCAGCACGTGGTCCGCGGTCCAGGCCCGGATGTCCGCGGGAAGGCCGAGTTCCGGGTGGCGCCGAGGCACCAGTCGCCCCAGGAAGCCCGACGGACGCGCGTTCCGGAGGAACCAGGGCAGATCCTCGAAGAACCGCTCGCCGTCCCCGGAGTCGAGGAGGTACGACCGGCCGCCGACCGCATGCAGCGTGCCGAATCGACGCATTCGTTCCCCGCGGGGACGCACCTCGTAGACGGCGATCGGCTGGCGAACCCCCGGGATCTCGCGTGCCAGGACGTACCGCCGGGCGCTGGTGCGCCCGAACGTGCGCACCTCGCCTTCCAGCGTCGCGACCAGTCGCGAGAACGTCGGCTGGCTGATGCCGAGTTCGCGGACCAGTTCCGATGGGGTTGCCACGCCCCGCCTGGCCAGCAGCGCCATCAAACGTTCGTGCAGGAGTGCTCTGCGGTTCGATTCCATGCGGCTATGAATAGAGCACTCACTCAAGAAAAGCAAGGGATATCATGGGACAGTCGTCATTGCGAATAATGTGGTGAATGAAGTCACGAATGGACACCTTTCGCCAAGGACGAGCGAGCGATGCGGCCGGGGTGGTTTGGCCGTTGCCGCCGGCCGACCTGCTGACAAGCCCGGGTCGCGGGCCGGCGGAAGCGGAAGCCCTGATCGAGTGGATGATGGCGCACGAGGAGGCGTGGCGTGGATGAACTCTTCGTCCTGGCGCGGCGGGTCGGCGCCCGAAGTGTCTCGGTCGTGACCCCTTGATGCGCGCCGATCAGGCTTCCAGAAGCGGCTCATGCCCCGGCGGATGAAGTCGCGACTGGTCTTCAGACCGATCGTGGAGGAACGTTGCTGCATCGCGATTGTCTGTGAGCAGGTCGGAAGCTGTGGAACAATAAGCCTCCTATGGATGCGAGCTGAACGTCGTCGCGAGCCGCGAGGGCCTGGTCGCAACCGTCCTGATGGACACCTGAACCGGGGGACTCCATGGCCGAACCCAACCGAACCCTGCGCTGGGAACGGCGCGACGAATCGCGCGTCGTGATCCCCCGGCACGGCGCGATGCGTGTCGATGGACTCGTCTATGCCACCGAGTCGCTGATGGCCCAAGGCGTGGATGCCGCGGCGCTGGGCCAGGTCGTCGCGGTCGCGACCCTGCCGGGAATCGTGACCCACTCGCTGGCGATGCCCGACATCCATTGGGGGTACGGGTTCCCGATCGGAGGCGTCGCGGCGTTCGACATGGACGAGGGCATCGTGTCGCCCGGCGGCGTCGGATTCGACATCAACTGCGGGGTCCGCATGCTGCGGTCGAACCTGACGCTGGAGGATGTCTCGAACCGCCTGGACGACCTGCTGGCCGCCCTGTTCGCCGCCGTCCCGGCCGGCCTGGGGTCGCACCAGCGCGACATCCGGCTGGACCGCGACCGGATGCGGGCCGTGGCCCGCGAGGGTGCCGGCTGGGCCGTCCGCCAGGGCTTCGGGTCGCCGTCGGACCTGGACGTCCAGGAGGACCGCGGCCGCATCGCCGACGCGGACTTCGACGCGGTGTCGGACAAGGCGATCGAGCGGGGGCGCGACCAGTTGGGAACCCTGGGTTCCGGCAATCACTTCGTCGAGGTCGGCGTGGTGGACCGCATTGACGAGCCGGCGGCTGCCGCCGCGTTCGGACTGTTCGAGGGCGGCATCGTCGTGACCCTGCACACCGGCTCCCGAGGTTTCGGCCACCAGGTATGCACCGACTTCCTGCCGTGGATGGATCGGGCGGCCCGTCAGGCGGGGATCACGCTGCCGGACCGCCAGCTGGCCTGCGCCCCCCTGCGCTCCGGCGAGGGTCGCGCCTACCTGGCCGCGATGGCCTGCGCGGCGAACTTCGCGTTCGCCAACCGCCAGGTGCTGTCGCACCGGGTGCGCCAGGCCTTCGAGGCCGCACTGCGCGAGTCCCCCGGGCACCTGGGCATGGCCGTCGTCTATGATGTCGCCCACAACATCGCCAAGGTCGAGACCCACACGGTGGACGGGCGGTCGCGACGCGTCTGCGTCCATCGCAAGGGGGCGACGCGGGCCCTGGCCGCGGGCCACCCGGACCTGCCCGCACCCTACCGCGCCGTCGGCCAACCGGTCCTGGTGCCGGGCGACATGGGACGACCGTCCTTCGTTCTGGTCGGCATGCCGGGCGCCGCGCGGGACACGTTCGCCAGCGCCTGCCATGGCGCGGGTCGCATGCTGTCCCGGTCGGCCGCCATCCGTTCGGCGCGAGGACGCGACATCCGGGACGAACTGGCGCGCAGGGGCGTTCGCGTCCGCGCAGCGGGACACGAGACGCTGGCCGAGGAGATGCCGGATGCCTACAAGGACGCCGGCGAGGTGGTCGATGTGATGCACCGGGCCGGCGTCGCGGCCCGGGTCGCCCGGATCCGCCCGCTGGCGGTCGTCAAGGGGTAGTTCACCGACCCGAGGGGACACCCCAAAACGTCGCCCCTTGCCGACCCGCCCCCCCGGAGGTATCCTGCCGAAAGTCCTGAATCGGAGCCCCGTCATGCTTCGAACGATGCGATGGCCCGTGCGCGTTTCGCGGCTCTTGACCGGGTCCGCCCTGCTGGCGCTGGTATTGCTGGCCGCCTCGCCGGCCTGGGCGCTGGATGTGGCCGGAGTCACCTATCCGGACACGGTCGATGTGGGCGGCCGCACGCTGCACCTGCTCGGCGCCGGCAAGCGCGAGGCGACCGTGTTCAAGGTGGATGTCTATGTCGGGGCGGTTTTCGCGGAACACCGCTCGTGCGACATGGGCTCCCTTGTCCGGAGGGACCAGGCGCGCCTGTTCTACATGGACTTCCTGCGCAACGTCCCCGCGGACAAGCTGATGGAGAACATGGTCGAGAACTTCCGCAACCACACGCCGGCCGACGCCTCCCCCGATCTGCGCCAGCGAATCGACGGATTCATCCGACTGTTCAAGCGCTCGGCCAAGAAGGGCAGCCGGGTCGAGATCCGCTACGTCCCGGGCCAGGGAACCACGGTGTCGTCTGGGACCGAGGTGCTGGGGCCGCCGGTGCCGGGTTCGGACTTCGCCGCGGTGGTCTGGCACATCTGGTTCGGCGACAACACCTGCTGTCCGGACCTGCTGCGGTCCGTGCGCCGCACCTGCGCTGCAAGATAGGAGGAACGTGAAGGACCATGCTCGCGTGATGCGGACCCTCCGCGCCCTGATCCGAGACCATCGCTACCTGCTGCTGGGCCTGGGCTGGGCCGCGACCCTGGCGCTGGGCCTCCACGGGTTCCTGACCATGCACCTGACGCCGCTCGAGGGTCAGGAACCGCCCCTGCCCGCGACCTGGTCGAACAGCCTGTACCGGGCGATCCGGCTGTTCACCATCGACTCGGGCGACGTCGGCGACGCCCTCGCGTTGAACCCGTCGCTCCAGATCAGTCGCTTCGCCGCGATTCTGGTCAGCCTGTGGACCGCGATGATCGCGGTCGGCCTGCTGTTCCGCGAGCAGGTCGGGCTGGTGCGGCTGTGGCTGTCCCGGAAGCACGACGTGGTGGTCGGCCTGGGGGACGAGGGCACGGGCCTTGCGCACGACCTGCTGGACCGCGGACACCGCGTGGTGGCCCTGGACGCCGACCCCCACGGCCCGAACGCCCAGGCCGTCCGGGACCGGGGCGCCATCGTCCTGGCCGGGGGCGCCGGGGCCGGCAATGACCTGGACCGCATCCGGCCGCACCGGGCAAGGCGGGTGTTCGTCCTGACCGCGGACGACGGGGCCAACATCGAGTTCGCCCTGGAGGCGGCGCGACACCTGGGGCCGGCACCCGACGGCGAGGACGGGCACGACCGCGTGTTCGTCCAGGTCGCCGATCCCCAGCTTCACGGAGCGCTTTGCACCATCACCGAATCCTGGCCTGCCGACGCGCGACGGTTCCGAATCATCAGTCCGCCGGCGCGCGTGGCACGACGATTCTTCGACCGCCTGCCGCCCGATGCCGGCCTGGAAGGAGCCCCCGATCCCCGCCAGGTGCGCCTGGTCGTCTTCGGGAAGGGCGCCCTGGCGTCGGCCGTGGTGCGCCGGGCGGCACAGACGTGCCATTACGCGAATGGCCGCCGGTCCCGCGTGACGCTGTGCGCCCCCGGAGCCGACGAGGCGTTGGGGAACTTGATCCGCGACCACGCCGGCCTGGACATCCTGCTGGAAGCGGATGCCGTGGACCCGGCTCGAACGCACGACGCGCTGCAGGCCCTGGTCGAGGATGCCCTGGGCGACCCGAACGTCCTGGCGACCTTCGTGCTGTGCCTGGAGGATGCCCGGGACGCCGTCGTCTGGGCAACCCGGGTCGCGGCGTGTGTTCGGGGGCGCCTGCCGCTGGCGGTCCACGTGCCGGAGCCCCGGGGCGCCGGCCGCCTTCTGGGCGCCGGTCCCATTGGCGGGACCCCGCTGCACCCGTTCCCGGACCCCGACGACACGGACGCATCGAACCCGCTGTGCGATGACGACCTGGATCGACTGGCCCGCGCGATGCACGACCACTACCGACTTCAGAAGCAGCGGTTCGGCTGGGGCGGCAACCCCCTGGTGGACGTGCCCTGGGAGGATCTGCCCGAGTCGTTCCGGGACGCCAACCGCCAGTCCGCCGACCACATCGCCGTCAAGCTGCGCGCGGTTGGCGCCCGTGCCGAACCCGGCGACGACACCCCGGATTCCCCCGCGTTCGCGTTCACCCAGGACGAGGTCGAGATCCTGTCCCGGATGGAGCACGCCCGCTGGTGCGCCGAACGCGTCCTGAAGGGCTGGGTCCTGGGACCCGAGCGCGACGATGCCCGCCGCGTCCACCCATCCCTGATCCCCTGGTCCGATCTGAGCGAGGTCGAGCGCGACAAGGACCGCAGCACGGTCCGCAACATCCCCGAGTTGATGCGCCTGGCGGGCATGCGAATCGTCCGCGGCTGAGGCCGGCGAGCGAATGAACGCGTCGCCTCAACGCAGCATCCACGACACCGCGATGCCCAGGTAGTTGCCCACGGCGTAGCCCATCAGGCCGCTGGCGATCCCGGTCACCAGCACCTGCCGGTTGCCCAGCCGATCGGCCGTGGCCGCGATGAACGGCGGGCTCATGATCGTGGCCACGCTGGTCACGATCGCCGTGTCGCGATCCACCCGGAACGCCGCCATCAACGCGAACTGCAGCACCACGGCCAGGACGATGACGGCAAACGTGAACCCGAAGAACCCCGGACTGGCGGCCAGCAACCGGGAGATGTCGGCCATCGACCCCGCGGCGAAGCAGAACACCAGCAACAGGTACTGGCCGGTGGTGTAGGTGCCCGGCAGCGTCCGGATCCGGCGGGAAAGCGAGGCGACCACGGCCAGCGTCGTGATCAAGAGGATGGCCGCGACCATCTGGAAGCCGGAGGGCACGACCGCGAACGCCACTCCGCCCACCGCCGCGCAGGCCAGCGACAACCCAAGCCCCATCAGACGATGCCGGAACCGCGCGGGCCGATCGGCCGCCCATGAGTCGCCGGCGCCGGCACCTTCGTCCGGAGCGCTCGGCGGCAGGAACCTGCCGATCACCCGGGGCCCCAGGGTCAGCATGAACCCCAGGTAGAACGCGCTGAGGATCAGATCCGACGCGTTGGTATTGACGAAGACGTCGGGCGGCGCGCCGAACGCCCCGGCCAGGGCCGCCATGTTCGGCGTCCCCCCGATGTACACGCCGGTCAGCATCCCCGCCAGATCGACCGCGTGGGGCACCCTGTCGGCCAGAAGCATGCCGACCGCCAGCGTGGCCACCAGGACCGCGACGCACGCCAGGACGAAGGCCAGCACCGCCGTGCGAGCCAGCCGCGTCCAGGCAATCACATCCACCGAGAACAGCAGCAGGGGCACCGAAAGCGCCACGGCGGCCCAGGCGACGATCTCGACGGTGGGCAGGTGCGGCGCGGTACCCGGCAGGTTCGCGTACACCATGCCCCCCAGGTAGCACAGGGTCGCGGGACCGAGCGCCCGCGCCCATCCCCAGCGACGCGCGGCCAGCAGGGCGGCTGCGGGCACGGCGAAATCCAGCAGGAGATCGACCATGCAGGTCCAGGCCACGGGGTGCTCCACGTGCCCATCGGGCGGGGTGGGTGATTGTACCGCGTGATCCGGTTGTCGCGGCGAACGCGGCGCATTGGCCCCCGGGACCCGCGTCTACGGACACCATCGAGCGAAACTCCTGCTACGATTCCTGAAGGTTGGCTCCAGGAACACGCCCCCCACCTCCCAGGCACGCCCCTTGCTTTCCCCTTCCCAGCCGCATCGGAGCGGCGGGAATCACCCAACGGAGGACCCGATGGACTCGACTTTCCGATACGCGCTGCTCGCGGCGCTTGTGCTCGCCGGATGCGAGGGTTCCGGGGACGATCGCGCCCCAGGCTGTCCCGACGTCATCGAGGAGGGGACCGCCTGCGCCGGGGAGGCCACCTGCACCTGGGGCGGCATGGCCTGTCGTTGCGGCACCTGCAACCCCGCGCTCGGTTGCAGCTGCATCGACGGATCCTGGGTTTGCTGGCACACCGACCCGTTCCCGGAGGAATTGTGCCCTGACGCCGTTCAGCAGGACGTGCGGGAGGCCGAGACCGTCGAGACGTCGCGGGACGCGGTCGCGGACAGTGACGCGACGTCGGCGTCCTGCCCGGCCGAGGCGCCCATCGGCACGCAGGAGATTTGCGCCTCGGACACCCGCTGCGAATACGGCATCGAGTGCTGCTGCGGCAACTGCTACCCGTCCATCGTCTGCCAGTGCGCGGACGACACCTGGGCGTGTCATGCCACGGACGCCTGCATGATTCCCGGCTGCCCGGATGCCGGCGAAACCCCCTGAACCCCTCGCGCCTCCGGCACCGCGGCCTCCCGGTTGACCCCGTGGAATGCCCCCTGATACGATTCGCCGTTCGCGAGAGGCTCTTGGGGGGAGGGACGCGTGCGCGGCCGCTGGGGTCTGACCTTCATCCTGCTTCTTGCGCCCCTCGTCGCGCAGTCCGGGTGCGACGAGGCGACCCAGCCGGCCTACGTCCAGGTCGCCACGCTGCGGGGATCCGCGTACGAACGAGGATTCCAGCACGGCGAACGCTTCGCCGGCCGCATCCGATCGCTTTACACCACGCTACTGACCCAGTCGTTGATGCCCTACCTGAATCGGGAACGACCCGACGTCGCATCGGTGCTGCTTCGATACCAGTCCGCCGCCGAGGGCGTCCCGGACTCCTACTTCCAGCAATGGCGCGACGATTGCCTGGCGACCTGCGAGCGGAACTGCACCGAACTGTGCGGCTTTTCCTACCTGCTGATGCGGGACAGCGCCGAACACCTGAAGCGCTACATCCCCCAACCCTACCTCGACGAGATGCAGGGAATCGCCGACGGCGCCGACCTGCCGTTCGAAAAGATCCTGATCCTGAACACCTTTTTCGACACCCTGCTGTCGTTCCGGTCGATCACCTACTACATCCGCCAGTCGCAGTCCCCGATACTGGTCGGCGCGGTCTTCCCATCGGCCGCGGCCGACGGCGTGGACAACGACGGCGACGGGCAGGCCGACGAGCCCGGCGAGGGCGTCTTCCAGCCCTTCGAGCCCAGCCCTTACGCCGCGCTGGTCGAGGTGCCCCCGGATGCGCCGATCCACCTGCATCTGCACGACATCAAGCTGGGCATCGGGACCGACAAGGGAGACACCCCCGGCGTGGACCCGGCGACGGTCCGCATCCGCCACAACGACGTCCAGTACCAGTATCCAAGGGACGCCGGCATCATCACGATCCTGCCTTCCCCGCAGGACCCGCAATCCCTCGAGGTCTCGTTCCTGCCGCCGGGAGGTTTCCGCGAGGCCGCCGTCGAGGCCATCGTCGTGCAGGCCGGCGACTTCAACCGGATCGTGAACCCGCCGCCGATGCGCGCCCGCTTCATGCGCGACGAGCGCGTCGTGTTCTCGACGCGCGGGTACGGGCAGCCTCGCCAGGCCATCCCCAACCAGGGACTTGCCGATGGACAGACCCAGCCGCCGTCGATCGCGTTCGCGTCCCGGGGCCCGGCCACCACGAACGGCGAACCCCTGCTGGCGCACCACTTCGCGCTGCTGGACTCGAACACGACCCACAAGCACACCGTGCTGTTCGTCCACGTGCCGGACCAGGGCATCCCGCACGCGGTGCTGGGGTATTCGGGCCTGGTCTGGGGCATGTCCGGCATGAACGCCGAAGGGCTGGCCTGGACGTTCAACACGTCCGACACCCTGGACAACCCGATGGTCGAGGCCTTCATTCGCGAGCTGTTCGACGCGCGCCTGGTGGGGTCGGGCGTCCCGATCGGGATCCTGGGGCGCGACCTTCTGGGCCGCCTGGGCACCGTGGCGCAGGCGGTGGACACCCTGCGACGCGTGAAGCCCACGTTCGGCTGGAACGTCCTGGTCGCCGACGCCTCGGGGGACATGGCCGCCGTGGAGCTGGACGGCAACCTGGAGGAACGTCCGGAGGGCGGCGCATTCGTCATTCGTCCGGAGGACCGGGATGGGGGCGAGGACGGCCCGTTCCTGGGGGGCCTCGACCAGAACGGGCTGCACATCGCCAGCCACTACCTGAAGAACCTGGACGACCTGACCACGCGCGTGCTGGTGTTCGACCTGCAGCCCCAGCGCTACTGGTCCAGTTTCTACTATCGCTCGGTGCGCGCGCGGGCGGTCCTGGGCGCGGGCCTGCGAGCACGCCACGGCACCCTGGACGCCGACACGGCCATCGACCTGCTGCGAACGCCCGAACTGGTCGATCAACGCGACTCGATGATGGCGGCCGTGTTCACCCCCCGTTCGCTGCGGATCCGCTACGCCATGGGCCAGGTGCCCGCCACCGACGGCGCATTCCTGGATTTCTCGCTGGCCGACGCGCTGGCCCCCCCGGAGGCGGAATGACGCGCCACCGCACCACCCGCCTGCTGCTGGCCGCTCTGGCCGCGACCACCCTGTCCCTGGGGGCCTCGTCCGCCCATGCCGGATTCGCCGAGAGCCTGCCGAAGGGCACGTTCCTGCTGGACCTCCAGTACCACTTCTCGTGGCTGGAAGGCGCGTGGGACAACAAGGGCAGGATGGGGCCGCTGATCCCTGTCATCGAGCGCTACGAACCCGGCGGCGGCAAGCAGGGCACGCTGATCCCCGATGCCAGCGTCCGCTACCACATCCTGGCGATCCAGTTGCAGTACGGCATCCTCGACTGGCTGGCCGTGGGCCTGGGCGTCCCGGTGGTGCTGCGCACCGAGATCACCCCCCGCCTGAAGTGGATCCCCGGGGACTTCCAGCCCCAGATGGGCCGACCCTACAGCGAATCCGACTTCTGGGAATGGGCCGAAAGCATGGGCCAGCCCAGGCCCGGCAGGTGGGTCGGCAACCGGGGCGTGCTGGGGGATCTGGTTCTGGGAATCCGCCTGCGCTGGTCCGACTGGATCCCGGCGTTCGAGCAAGCCGGGTTCGCCTCGGCCCTGACGGTGACCGGCGCGCTGCCGACGGGCCGCCCGGCGGACTCCGAGGAGGTCGTGGCCGCGGGCACCACGATGTGGGACTTGCAGACCCAGGGCAACCTGTCGATCCACCTGGGATTCGACAAGCGATTCCGGACCGAACTCGACGACCGGCTGACGCTGGGCGTCGAGGTGTTCTACGACTGGTTCGCGCCCCGCCGCTTCGACGCGCCGTCCGGCGAGCGCAACCCGCTGTTGATGAACTTCGAACCCTTCATCGGCACGTCGTACGTGATCGACCCGGGCGACTTCGTCGGCGCCTCGTTCCAGGCCGACGTGGTGGCGGCCAAGGGACCGGCCCGCGCGGCCTGGATCAGCGGCTTCGACCCGGCCCGTGCCCACGCATTCCCCCCGCTGCTGACCCTGTCGGTGCGCTACACCTTCATCCATTCGTGCCAGACCGACTACCGTTCGCAGTCCGACCTGTGGGACTACACGCAGGAGGACCGCTGGCGCCCGGGCTATCGCAACATCCTGACGTTCACGGCGCTGTTCAGCTTCCTGAGGCTGGGTGCGCCGCTCCAGATCTACGCGACGTATCGCACGTTGAGCCTGATTCCGGGCCGCAACGCCCGGGCGGCCGACGTGTTCACGGCGGGAATGCGGGTTCCCGCCAAGTTCTGGTAGGGCGTTCGACCGGCGCGCCCTGGCGGGGCGGGGGAAACGGGGGAAGAACCGATGCGAAGCAGTTTCACGACCCGACGATGGCGAGCGACGCTTGCGCTGACCGCGGGACTCGCCCTGTTCACGCTGGCGGGGTGCGGCGGTCCGACGTCCCAGTACCTGTCCTACCGGAACGCGCCGGACTACCCCCTGGACGACCAGGAAACACTGCGGCTCGAAGGGCTCAAGGCCCCCGTCACGGTGTACATCGACCATGCCGGCATCACCCACATCGACGCCCGCAACGAGGAGGACCTGGCGCTGGCCACCGGCTTCTATCAGGCGCGCAACCGCTTCTTCGCCATGGACATGCTGCGGCGATTCGCCCGGGGACGCATGTCCGAACTGGTGGGCGAACAGCAGATTCTGGAAGGCACGACCGTCGATTTCGACATCTCGATGCGCGGCTGGGGCATGGACGCGGGCGTCCGGGACGACGTCGCCGGACTCGACGCCGAGACCCGGGGCATCATGGCGGCGTTCGTGATCGGGGTCAACGCGGCGATTGACCGCTACCTGCCGCTGGAATACCGGCTGCTTCAGGTCACCCCGGAACCGTGGACCCTCGAGGATTGCTTCGCCGTTGGCCGGCTGAACGCCTGGGGCGTGACCCACAACTGGCAGCAGGAAATGGCACGGCTGCTGCTGGCAATGAACGTCGGCATCGAAAGGGCGACCCGAATCTACGGCCATGACTGGTGGCGCGGGGGCACCAGCCTGCCACCGGACGGCCAGGAACGGGAACTTCCGCCCGCCATCGCCCCGGAACTGGAGGGCTGGTTCCCCCCCCGCCCGTACGCGCCCCCGGCCCCGACCCGCAACGGCCCCAAACCTCGCAAGCGCGGCGCGACGGCCGAGGACACCACGCTGTTCTCGGCGGCCTCCAACAGCTGGGTCGTCGGCGCGGACCGCTCGGCCTCCGGCATGCCGCTCCAGGCGAACGACCCGCACCTGACCCACATGCTGCCCTCGCTGATGTACCAGCAGCACCTGCGGGCGCCGGGGCTGGACGTGATCGGGGCGGGCATCGCGGGGCTGCCGTACGTCCTTGCGGGCCACAACGGGCGGGTGGCCTGGGGCACGACGTCTGCGGTGGGCGACGCCGTCGATCTGTACCTCGAGATGCCGAACCCGGCGGACCCGAACCAGGTGATGACTCCCGAGGGATGGCGACCGCTGGAACTGCGCGAACAGGTCGTCCGGATCCGCCAGGGCCAGCGCTTCGAGGAGCGCCGGTTCGTCGTGCGGTACTCGCGGAACGGCGCCTTGCTGAACGACATGTACCCGTATCTGTTCCCGGAGGGCGCTCCCCTGGTGGCGCTGCGATGGGAACCGAGATGCGTGTCCGGCAGCATCGGTGCCCTGCGCCGGGCGGCTCGGGCCCAGAACGTCCGGGAGATGCGCGACGCCCTGGGCGAGCTTTCGACACCGGCATCGTCGTGGACGGCCGCGGACATTCACGGGGACATCGCGTTCTTCGTGACGGGATCCCTTCCGGTTCGCCAGCACCACCTGGGAACCTTCCCGGTCCCCGGCTGGCTGGACAAGTACCAGTGGCAGGGCCGAACCGCCCCCCAGGACATGCCGTTCGCGGTGTCCCGCGAGGGTTTCTTCGCCCACGCCAACAACCTGGTCCGCGACCCCCGAACCGGCGCCGTGTTCGTTCATATCGACGCCGCCCCGTCCTATCGGTTCGACCGCATCACCGAACTGCTGAACCTGAGCGACCAGCACACCATCCAGTCGATGGCGGACATCATGATGGACGTGCGGCTGAACCGGGCCAAACGGCTGCTGCCGAGCATCCTGAAGGATCTGAAGCGCGCGAAGAAGCTGAAGCCCATCGAACGCAAGGCGCTTGCGATGCTGTCGGCGTGGGACTTCGAGTCGCCGGCGTCCTCGGCCGCGACGTCCATCTTCTTCACGCTGTACCGCGAGGCGATCCTGGCGGCGCTGCACGACGAGCTGGAGCCGGCGGCGTACCGTTTCCTGCTGTCGCAACGCTACTCGACGAATGTCGCGGACCTGTGGTTCGAGCAGGCGACGCACCCGATCTGGGACGATCGCGCCACCTGGCGGATCGAGACGCGGCGGGACGTGATGATCCAGGCGTTCCAGCGCGCGGTCGCCCGGCTGCGACGCGACCTGGGACCCGCGCCCGAGGAGTGGCACTGGGGCAAGCTGCACTACCTGCAGATTCGTCACGCGTTCGGCGGCAGAAAGTCGATCTCGCGGTTCGTCAACCTGCGCCCGTCGGCGGTCGGCGGCGCCCTGGACTCGGTCTGGAAGTCCCACTTCGACCTGGGCAACGACAAGGAGCCGTTCGCCGTCGTGGCGGGCCCGTCGTATCGCCAGATCATCGACCTGGCCGACATCCATCACGGATTCTGGGTCAGCGACACCGGCGTTTCAGGCTGGCCGGGTTCGCCGCAGTACGGAGACCAGCACGAGTCCTGGAAGCGGGGCGACTTCGTGCCCATGCTGTCGGACTGGGACGACATCCGCTCGCTGGCGACATCCCGGGTCGTGCTGGCACCGCCGGTTGCGTCCCCGGCGCCCGGGCCGGCACGCCAGCCCTAGGGAGGAGCGATGAGACACGCCTGTTCGCCACGATGGCTTCTGGCGACGCTGACGGTGGTCGCCGCGTCCTGCGGAATGGAACCGGGCGGCTGGGTCCACGAGGGCGGGGACCTGGGCAGCCGCGGCGGGGCGGCGAGCGTCCTGGAGCCCAACATCGACGCCGGGGACATCCAGGGGCCGGGCGCGGGTCTGGTCGGCGCGCCGTGCGAAGAAAGCGATGAATGCGTGACGAAGTTCTGCATGACGACCGACAACATCGAAGGCTTCATCCGCGGTGCCGTCGTCCCGAACGGCTACTGCTCCAGCCTCTTCTGCGCGCTGGACGGCTCCGACGGTCAATGCACCGCGGAGATGGGCGGCGTCTGCTTCAGCCTGTTCGCGTTCCTTCCCGGCTTCGGGGACAGCGGCATCTGCCTGCGCCCCTGCAACGACCAGGAAGGCTGCCGCGACGAGGACGACAACGTGTGCTTCGATGCTGCGGCCCTTGTGGCCCAGGGCCTGCTCTCGGCGGACGTACTGGACTCCTACTACGCCAACGGCACGCGCGGGTGCATGCCGAAGACGGTCGTCGATGCCGCCATCGAGAAGCTCCGAAACCCCTAGTCCGCGAGGTGCCCCATGGCGAATCCCGGTGTCGCGCTGCCCGAACGGGGCGTCCCGCACGCGGAATTGCTGCGCCGCCTGGACGCGCTGGCCGCCTCGGACGCGGACTGGCGCGGCAACCGGGTGTTCAGCCTGGTCTATCGACAATCCGAGGCGCACGACGCCTTCATGAAGGAGGCGCACGGACGGTTCTTCTCGGCCAACGCACTGAATCCCATGGCATTTCGCAGCCTCAGGCGCCTGGAGGCCGATGTCGTTCGCATGACGTCGGGGCTGTTCCACGGCGGCCCGGACACCGTGGGCACGCTGACCTCCGGCGGGACGGAAAGCATCCTGCTGGCCGTCCTGGCCTACCGCGAGCACGCGCGCCGGCACCGACCGTGGATCTTGCGGCCCGAGATCATCGTGCCCGCCTCGGCCCACGCGGCATTCTACAAGGCCGGTCACCTGTTCGGAGTCCGCATCGTCAAGGCGCCCCTGGGACCGGATTTCCGGGTCGATGTCGCGGCCGTTCGCCGACGCATCGGCACCCAGACCGTGGCGATCGTCGGCAGCGCCCCGTGCTACCCCTACGGCGTCGTCGATCCGATCGCGGCGCTGGGCGAACTGGCGGGGCGACGAGGCCTGGGCCTGCACGTCGATGCGTGCCTGGGCGGCTACCTGCTGCCGTTCGTCGCGCGACTGGAACCCTCCGAACGCCTGGGCGACCTGCCGGACTGGGACTTCCGCGTTCCCGGCGTCACGTCGATCTCCGCGGACGTCCACAAGTACGGCTATGCCGCCAAGGGCGCCTCGACACTGCTGTACCGGGACATGTCCTGGATGCGCCACCAGTTCACGGTCGAGGCCGACTGGTGCGGCGGCGTCTACGTTTCCCCGACGCTGGCGGGCACCCGCCCGGGCGGCCCGATCGCCGCGGCCTGGGCCGCAATGAACGCCCTGGGCCAGGACGGCTACCAGGCCAACGCCCGCAACCTGATGGCCATTGCCCGGACATTCGCCGACGGCATCCGCGCCATCCCCGGCCTGCGACTGCTGGGCGCCCCCTGCGCTTCGGTCATGGCCTTCGGAGCCGCCCCCGGCGGTCCGGACATCCTGGCGATCGGCGACCGGATGGAGGCCGCCGGGTGGCACATCGACCGGGTCCAGAACCCCGCGGGGCTTCACGTGATCCTGAACCCCGGACATGCCCAGACCGCCGCCGCGTGGCTGGCGGACCTGGCCGAGGCCGTGGATCACGTCCGGCGCCACCCCGAGCTGGCATCCCAAGGCAGCGCCCCGATGTACGGGATGATCGCGAAGGTGCCGTTGCGCGGCATGGTCCGCCGCAACGTGCGCGCCTTCCTGGAACAGATGTACCGTCCCGACGCCGAGGGCACCGACGCCCCGCCCCATCCCGAATCGCCCCTGGACGCCGGTGCCGCCCTGCCGCCCCTGGTCCAGGGCGTGGTGGATGCCTGGGTACGCTGGCGCCGGCACCGCGAGATTTGACCCCCAATGGCCCCGCCCGGATAATCGCGGCATGGCATCCGCCACCCACAAAGTGCTCCTGGTCGAGTTCCTGCACGACGACGTGTTCAACCTGCACCGAACCGAGACGTTTCCCTTCCTCCAGGGGTTGTTGCGATCCAGGAACGTTCCGGTGCGCTGGGTGTCGATCGTCGCCGGCAGGGACTGCCGGCCGGAGGGCCCCTGGACCGTCGAGCCGCCGACCGCCGACCGGGGGCACCTGGTCGCCGCCGCACGCACCTTCGACCCCACGCACGTCATCGCGAACGAAACGCTTGGCAGGCAACTTCTTGCCGACTTGCACCATGCGTGTCCCGATGCCCGCGTGATCCCGCCGACCTCGGACCTGCTGCGGCTGGGCCTGCACGCGGCGCTGGAACGGGTCCTTGGCCTGACGGCGGCGCCCTCGGACGGGCCGGAAACGGTGTTCGACGCCGCGATCCCCGACTTCGACGCGCACCTGCTGGCCGGCGCCGCGCCCGTGCCGTCCTTCCTGACACCGATCGTGGCCGAGCCGTCGTGCGTCTATCGCCGGTCCCTGGCCGGCAACCCCCACTTCGCCGCCGTACCCCTGGAGGGGCTCCCCTTCCCCGACGGCTGCACGTTCTGCGTCAACCCGCCCGGCATGCGCCGGGGCATTCGCTCGCGGGATCCGGTGGACCTGGCGTTGCTGCAACTGCGGCGCTTCATGGACACGGCCCCCCACTTTCGGCGCACGGGTCGGTTCCTGGTGGACGGCATCCAGGTGTTCCGGCGCCTGCCGGAGTTCCTGGAGGCCGTGCAGGCCCTGGAACTGCCCCCCTCGGCATTCTTCTTCTCCTGCCGGGTTGACGAGGTCCTGGAGCGCGCGGACGACCTGCGACGGTGGCTGCCCCGCCTGGCGGATCGAGGCCACGGGCTGCACCTGTGGAACGTGGGACTCGAGAACTTCTCGCCGGTCGAGAACGCCCGCTTCAACAAGGGGCTTTCGTCCGATCAGATCGAGACTGTGATCGGGCTGCTGGATGGGCTGGAAGCGGACTTCCCCGGGAGGTTCGGCTTCCGGGAACACGGCGGGTTCGGCCTGATCCTGTTCACCCCGTGGACCCGGATCCTGGACCTGGAGCAGAACGTCCAGGCCCTGAATCGACACCACTGCCGCGGAGACCTGGGGCCGGTCACATCCCGGCTCCAGTTGCGTCCCGGCACGCCGCTGGAGGCACTCGCCCGCCGGGACCGCCTGGTGGACGAGGCCGCGGAACTCGCCGAGGTCCCCCGGGACGCGTCCTGCCTGACCGAGCCCGGCGACCGGGACATCCCCTGGCGATTCGCGAATCGTGACGTCCAGAAGATCTGGTCCGTGCTGGCCGGCTGGTACGTCGAGGTCCGACCGGAAGGCCTGCCGCCCCGCCCCGAAACGTCGGCGCTTGAGGCGCTGGAGGCCCTGCTGACCCTCCAGCGCGAGCAGCCCGACCTGGACGAGGCCTCCCTGGCCTGCCGCGCGGCGGAACGACTTCGCCCGCCGCCCGCGGCGCCCGCCCCGCCCGATGGGCCGACCGTCGGGGCTCCCTGGATCGCCCGCCTGGTCCGACTTGTGGACCTGGCCACGCGCGGGGGCACGCAGCCGCTCGTCGGCTACCGCGTGGAACGCATCGAGTCCCGCCTCGACGGCGAGGCCCCCTTCGCCGAGATCGCCTGCTCCCGGGACGACGACCAGGTCGTGCTGCACATCCTGCGAGCCCCCGGGGCCCCGGCCTTCCTGCGGGTGGGCGACTTCGGCGTCCGCTACCGATCGGACACCCCCATCGACCGCCCCAGCCGGGTCCGCCTTGCCCAGACGATCGGCCGGCTGCTGGCGGGCTGCGCGCGGACGGGCCCGCCTCCGACGCCTCCGCCGCCCGGGCGCTAGGCATCCTCGCGGACCGGGCGGTTTCTTTCGCTTGCACCCCCGACCGACAAGTGCTATAAAGCCGCACCCTTGGCCGCAAGTGCGGCCTGGGGAATACGCACATCCCCGCGCACACCGTGGCGCCGAAGGCGCTGGACCCGGGGATGGAGGTCGGGGCTTCGCAGCCCCCGAAGCAACGGAGGAACACGATGGGTCAGGTCACTCTGCGCCAGCTGCTGGAAGCCGGTTGCCACTTCGGGCACCGGACCAAGCGCTGGAACCCGAAGATGAAGCCGTACATCTTTGGCGCCCGCAACGGCATCCACATCATCGACCTGCAGCAGACGGTCAAGCTGCTGAACTCGGCGCTGAACTTCCTGACGCGGACCGTGGCCGAGGGCGACACCGTGCTGTTCGTCGGCACCAAGTCCCAGGCGCAGATCGTGGTCGAGGACGAGGCGAAGCGCGTCCGCATGCCCTACGTCACCAACCGCTGGCTCGGCGGCACCCTGACGAACTTCGTGACCCTGCGCAAGTCCCTCGAGCGGGTCAACGACATCGACGCGCTGCTGGCGGAAGGCTCGGTCGAGCGGCTCCAGAAGAAGGAAGTCGTCCGGCTCGAGAAGGAGCAGGCGCGGATGCTGAAGAACCTGCGCGGTCTGCGCCAGATGCGCGGCCTGCCGGGCGCGATGGTCGTCATCGACCCGAACCGCGAGAAGATCGCGATCCGCGAGGCGAACCGTCTGGGCATCCCGGTCGTTGCCCTGGTCGATACGAACTGCGACCCGGACAACGTGTCGTACGTGATCCCCGCGAACGACGACGCGATCCGCTCGATTCGCCTGATGATGAACTTGTTCGCCGAAGCGTGCCAGGAAGGGAACCAGAAGGGTCGCGGCGGCGAGGATCGCGGCTGGGAGCCCAGCATGGCGCCTTCCGACGCGCCGCTGCCCGACGTCGTGGTGCGCGGTGCCGGTCGGCCGGCGACGGGTGGCGAGCCCACCCCCGAGGCGTGACGCACGAACGGAATGATTCGGGGGACGCCGTGATAGGCCCCCCGTTGCGCGAAAGCAAGAACCCCTGTTGTACCAAGGAGGACCCCCATGGCGGTGAGCGCTGAATCGGTCAAGGAACTTCGCAACATGACGGGCGCCGGCATCCTGGATTGCAAGAAGGCGCTGGAAGAGGCCGAAGGGAACATGGAGAAGGCCGTCGAGGTGCTGAAGAAGCGCAACCAGGCGGTCGCGGTCAAGAAGCTGAGCCGCGAGGCGAATGACGGCCAGGTCTCGTCCTACGTCCATGACGGCGGGCGGATTGGCGTCCTGGTCGAGATCAACAGCGAGACGGACTTCGTGGCCCGCTCCGAAGCGTTCTCGGCGTTCGTCAAGGAGATCTGCCTGCAGATCACCGCGATGGCGCCGCTTTACGTGGACCGGACCGAGGTGCCGGCGGACGTCCTGGCGAAGCAGAAGGAGATCTTCCTGGCGCAGATGGAAGGCATCAACAAGCCCCCCGCCGTGCTGGAGAAGATCGTCGAGGGCAAGCTGTCCAAGTGGTACGCCGAGGTCTGCCTGGTGGACCAGACGTACATTCGCGACGACACCAAGACCGTGAAGGACCTGCTGACGGACGTCATCGGCCGCTGCGGCGAGAACGTCAAGATCCGCCGGTTCACGCGGTACGCGCTGGGCGAGGGCCTGTAGCCCCCCGGCTCCTTCCGTTCCCGGTCCATCCTCCCTTCACGAGGTGATTCATGGACCCGCAGCCTCCCGTCCCCCTGAAGCGCGTGCTGCTGAAGCTGTCGGGCGAGGCCCTGATGGGCGGCCGGCAGTTCGGCATCGACCCCGAGACGGTCAACGGCATGGCCTGCGCCATCGCGGACGTCCGGAAGATGGGCATCGAGATCGCCCTGGTGATCGGGGGCGGCAACTTCTTCCGAGGCGTTTCCGAGGCCGGGCGGAAGTTCGACCGGGGCACCGCGGACAACGTCGGAATGCTGGCGACCGTGATGAACGCGCTGGTGTTCCAGGACGCGCTGGAAAAGCTGGGGCTGAACACCCGCGTGATGACCGCGGTCGAGATGCGGAACATGGCCGAGCCGTTCATTCGCCGACGGGCGCTGCGCCACCTGG
Source organism: Myxococcota bacterium (assembly GCA_029975745.1). Lineage (GTDB taxonomy): Bacteria > Myxococcota_A > UBA9042 > DTJE01 > DTJE01 > DUVQ01. The sequence goes on from JARKOL010000155.1 coordinate 44,649, forward strand.
AAAAGGGGCGCGTCGTGCTGTTCGCGGCCGGAACGGGCCATCCGTACTTCTCGACGGACACGGCGGCGGTGCTGCGCGCGCTCGAGATCAAGGCCGACGCGATCCTGAAAGGCACCAAGGTGGACGGCGTGTACTCGGCCGACCCCGTCAAGGATCCGACCGCGGTGCGGTACGAGCACATCAGCCATCAGGAAGTGCTGGAGCGAGGACTGGGCGTGATGGACCAGACCGCGATCGCCCTGTGCCGCGAAAATGGGATACCCTTGATGGTGTTCTCGATGCGCGACCCGATCAATCTGGTGCGCCTGATGCGCGGGGAAAAGGTCGCCACGCTGGTTTCATAGGCAGGAGGTTTCCATGATCGACACGACGTTGGCCGACCTGGACAAGGCGTTTGGCAAGGCAATCGAGAGTTTCGAACGCGACCTGTCCCGCGTGCGCACCGGCCGCGCGAACCTGTCCATCCTGGAAGGACTGAAGGTCGAATACTACGGCGTTCCCACGGCACTGGCCCAGGTCGCCGCGTTGACGGTCCCGGACCCGCGCCTGATCGTGATCCGGCCCTGGGACAAGAAGCTGATCGGCACGATCGAGAAGGCGATTGCCGTCGCGGACCTCGGCCTGATGCCGTCCAACGACGGCGATATCGTCCGGCTGCCGATCCCGCCGCTGACGACCGAGCGCCGCAAGGATCTGGTCAAGCAGGTCAAGAAGCTGCTCGAGGAGGCCAAGATCGCGGTGCGAAACCACCGCCGGGACGCTCGCAGCAAGCTGGAAAAGGCCGATGGCCTGCCCGAGGACGAGGTCAAGCGGGCGCTGGAGAAGATCGACAAGGAAACCGAGAAGTACGTCAAGGAAGTCGAGTCGATCGCGGGCCGGAAAGAAAAGGAGATCATGGACTTCTGATGGTCTCCTCCCCTGCGGTCTCCCCTGCCGTTCCCTGCCGGAGCCGATGATGGACGTCGCCTCAAGCCGCGGGCTATACTGCGATTCGACACCCGAACGGAATGGGCGCGCCATGCGTAGCACGGATTGGACTCCGGCCGGTCGATCCACGACCCGATCCTGGATTCTGGCGGTGCTCCTGCTTGCGATGACGACGGGATGCGCCGACCGCGGGCGCTCCGCCCAGGACCGGGCGGAACGGGCTCTGGCCCCCCTGGCGCTGGACGAGGCGTTCTTCGCGGCATTCGACGCGTTGCAGGCGCGCGCCCAGACCGACCCGGAGGCCGGGCGACTGGCGGCCCGCTTCGGCGTTCGCGCCCTGGGACGGGCGCAGGCGTTGCAGCACCCGTCCTTGACGCGCCTTCTGGAAGTCCAGGGACGGGACCCGGCCGCCGCGGGGCGATTCCTGGCCCGGCTGGCCTCGCAGGTTCCCGAAGACGCCCCCGAAGCCCCGGGCCTGATGGCCCTGTCCGCCATGTACCGAGAGGCCGCGGCGAACCTCGAGCCGGCCCTCGTCCTGGCCCAGGAGCAGGGTCCGGTGGCCCATGGCGTTCGCCTGCTGGTGGCGCATCGCCTGGGCGATGTCCTCCAGAGCGCCGCGGCGGCACCCGAGAACGATCGGGGGCGCCGGGTGATCGAGCGACTCCCAGGCTTCCCGGTCCCGTATTCCCGGGATGTCACCGACGCGGCCTTCCCTCGCGCCCTGAAGACCCTGTCCCTCCTGCTGACCACGCCGGGCGATGACCCGGAACTGGCCGAGGCCTTCGCCGCATTGGCGGCCGACACGAACCCATGGCTGGATGGACGCGTCTTCGCGTTGCCGGTCACCCTGGGCATCGGCCCGCCGGTCGCGGCCCCCTGGGGCGTTCGCATCGGCGTGGCCCCCCTTCTGGTACTGACCCTGGACGACGACGGCCTGCACGCCGGGACAAGACCGGTGGTCCAGTGGACGCAGGGGCAGGTCTCGCTGGCGCTCCCGGAGACCCTGTTCCCCGGCCCCGTCCTGGTGCCGCCGGACCGGCTGGATGCGCCCCTCGATGCGGACGACTCGACGGCCATCGACGCGATCCGGAGGCTGGCGGCGGCCGTTGCGCCGGTCGAACGGCAGCTGGATCCCGAGGGAACTTCGCAGAGCCCGCGAGCCCTGGTGCTGGTGGCCTCCGGCATCCCGGCGTCCCGGCTGCGCGTCGTCCTGCGGCTTGCGGTCGAGGCCGGCGTGTCCGACATTCGCGTCGCGATTCCGGGGCTGCCCGGAGCCTACCTGCCGGCGCTCGCATTCCACGACGCCCCGGGCGACACACCCCCGGTTCCTGCCGCACCCCGGGCCCGCATCGCGGTCGGGCCGGACGGATGCCGGCTGGTCCCGGCGACCCGGCTCAACGCCGCTGGGCTGGAGGCCGCGTTGCCCGAGGGTGTGACGTTGACGGCCAAGGGAGGTCGCCTGGTCCACCTGTCGATCCCATGGAACGCCGGAGTCGGATTCGCGGGGCGGGTGGCCCAGACCCTGGGCCTCTTGAACCGCGAGGCAGGCATCCCGCGCCTGGTGGATGTGACGCCGGATCGGGACGACACGCCGGCGCGCGTCCTGATCGACGCGGCCTTCGAGGTCGCGGGCTTCCCGGGGGACCGCTTCCCCGACCTGGAATCCCGGTTTCCTGGAACGCGTTGTCCGGCCGTGGGCCCCTGCATCGGTGGCGTACCGGTGCTGTTCGGGCTGGAGCCGGTTCGGAAGACGAAGTAGCGACGGGCGAGGCGCCCGAGGAGAGTGTCGCCATGGCCAACTATTCGAACTACGACGTGCTGGTCTTCGACATGGAGGACGCGCTGGTCGATCAGGGCGCGTCGCTGGCCACGGCCGTGTCTCGCGCGGTGGACGCCTACCTGACGGTGCTGCTGGGCATCCGGCAGGAAGGCGGGCCGGTCTTCACGCCGGAAGAGGTCCGTCAGTTCATGGACGCCCAGGACTTCGAGACCGACACGGACGTGCTGCACGCCCTGCTGACCGCAGCGATGCACGCCCTGTCCGTCGAGCTGGACGAGGACGAGTTCCTGGGGCACGACGGCCGCGACCTGCTGGACGCCGTGCGGGAGACCGGCCGGCTGACCGACTCGCTGGGAGACGTCGCCCGGCGCAAGAACATGGCCGAGTTCGCCAAGCTGATGCGGCAGCGCGGCGGCGGCAAGCGCGGGTTCGCACGGCTGCGCAACCTGCGAAACCAGTGGATGGTGCTGGCCGAGGGCCACATCATGATGGACAACGTCGTCAAGCGGATCCTGGCCGAGGTGTACCTTGGGGCCGAGTTGTTCCTGAAGGAGTACCACCGCGAGCGCCAGTTCTATCAGGAGCACGGGGTGATCGGCCTGGAGCAGTGCTGGATCGACCCGGCCGCGCTGGCCTCGTTGCGCAAGCGCTGCCCGTTCGCCGCCGTCAGCTCCCGCAGCCAGGCGGAGGCCCAGTTCGTGCTGGCCAACATCGGACTCGACCGTCTGTTCGACGTCATCGTCAGCCAGGACGCCATGGGCATGGGAATGGCCAATCTCGAGGAGGTCTCGTGGATCCGCGACCTGGGCGTCGGCGGAGCCGCGGCGGCCGACTACGGAACCCGCGTGGCCGACGCCATCGAGCGCGTGCGCGCCCAGGAGGGCCTGGAACAGGTGGTGCGCGTCGGCTTCATCGGCAACTGCGCCCGGGAGGGACGAACCATCCCGGCGCTGAAGGACCGCTATCGCCTGACCGCCATCGGCGCCGCCTTCGGCCAGGACAAGAAGGTGATCGCGGCACAGCGGGAAAAGGGAGCGGACATCGTCGCCCAGGACCCGGGCCAGTTGGTGCGAATCCTGTCCGAACGGCCCCGGATGCGATCGACCGACTACTCGTAGCGCGGGTCAAACCGGCGGCAGGTTCTCGTTCACTCGATCCACGATCGTCATGGTGTCCCGCAGGAACGTCAGGCGCGCGGTCCCGGTCGGACCGTTGCGCTGCTTGGCGATGATCACCTCCAGAAGATTGCGGTCCTCTTCCTTGGTGTTTTCGCGGTCGTAGTACTCGGGTCGATACAGGAACATCACGACGTCCGCGTCCTGCTCGATCGCGCCCGACTCGCGCAGGTCGGACAGCAGCGGTCGCTTGTCCTTGGACTGGCGGGTCTCCGGCGCGCGGCTCAACTGCGACAACGCGACGACGGGAACGTTCAGTTCCTTGGCCATGGCCTTCAGCGACCGGGAGATCTCGGAGATCTGCTGCTCGCGCGGCACCCGCTTGTCCGAAGGGTCGATCAACTGGAGGTAGTCCACCATCACGACGTCCAACAGCCCCCGCTGGCGCATCCGCCGCGCCTTGGCCCGCAGTTCCAGGACACCCATCCGGGGCGAATCGTCGATGAACAGCGGCACGTTGCGCAACTGTTCGCGAGCGGCCTGAAGCTTGGCGAACTCCTGCTGGCCGACGAAGGCCTGGCGCACCCGGTTCGAATCGAAGCGCGCCTGGGTACACAGCAGGCGGTCGGTCAACTGGGGCTCGGACATCTCGAGGGATGCGAACAGCACCGCGGCGCCGGTCTTGGCCGCGTTCAAGGCCACGTTCAGCGCGAAACTCGTCTTGCCCATCGAGGGACGGGCCGCGATGATGACCAGGTCCGACTTCTGCAGTCCCAGAATGTAGTGGTTCAGGTTCTTCAACCCGGTATCGACGCCCGTCGTGTGGCTGTGCTCCTTGCGCAGGGCGTCGATCCGCCCCAGCGACGCGTCCAGGGCCTCGTCCAGCGACTTGATGCGCCCGTGCAGCCGGGCCTCGCCGGCCGCCATCAGCCGCGCCTCGGCCCGGTCCAGGAATTCGGCGGGGTCCATCTCGCCGGCGTAGCCCTCGCTGACCACCGTGCTGGCCACGGCGATCATCCGGCGCACGGCCGCCTTCTCGCGGACGATCCGGGCGTGGTGGTCGATGCTGGCCGACGACTCGGCCTGGGACACCAGCTGCGTCAGGTACGCGGGCCCGCCCACCGCATCCAGTTCGCCCCGATCCCGCAGCGTATCGATCAAGGCCACGACGTCGATGCCGACACCCGCCTCGAACAGCCGGACCATGCCGGCCATCACCAACTGGTTGGCCGGAGTGAAGAAGTCGTCCGGCTTCAGGTACTCGGCGGCGGTCGCGAAGGCGGCCGAATCGACAAGAACCGTCCCCAGCACGGCGTTCTCGGCCTCGGGACTGCGCGGAGGCGGGCGCTCGCCCGGACGCCACGTCAGCGTCTGGGGAGCGGCCGGGTCGCGGGTGTTCTTGCGGGTTCCCATCGCGGCGAGCATACACGCCGACGGGACGACTGCCTATCGCGGCTTTTCGACAGGGCTTTTGCACAGAATTTTCGACAGGTTGACTCCCGACCATGCCCCGGCTACCCTCCCGGCGATGGAAGCGTCCCGAATCCAGGTGCTGCCGGATGTCCTGATTGACCAGATCGCCGCCGGAGAGGTGGTCGAGTCGCCGGCCTCCGTCGTCAAGGAGTTGCTGGAAAACGCGCTGGACGCCGGCGCGCGCCGCATCGTGGTCGAGGTCGCGGATGGCGGCCTGTCGCACTTGCGCGTGCTCGACGACGGCGAGGGCATGTCCCCGGCCGACGCGGTCCTGGCGCTGCGACGCCACGCGACCAGCAAGATCCGTGATCCGGAGGATCTGGACCGGATCGCGACCATGGGCTTCCGGGGCGAGGCGCTGCCGTCCATCGCCTCGGTCTCGCGATTCACGCTGGTCACGCGACGCCCCTCGGACGAGGCGGGGACCCGGGTGACCGCCCGCGACGGCCAGGTCAACTCGGAACCGTTCGCCGCGCCCTCCGGCACGTCCGTCACCGTCGATGATCTGTTCCACAACGTCCCGGCCCGACGCAAGTTCCAGAAGGCCGAACGCACCCTGGCGGCGGGCATTGCCGAGACCGTGGCCCGGGCCGCCCTGGCGTTCCCGTCGCTGCACCTGGTGCTGGCGGTGGCGGGGCGGCGCCCCATCGAGTACCCCCCATGCGCACGGCTGGCGGACCGGGTGGCCCAGGTGTTCGGCCGCGACGTCGCGAACCGGCTGCACCCGGTTCAAGAGGACCGGGACAATATCGCCGTCACCGGCGTGATCGGAGACCCGGCGCTGGCACGCAACGACGCATCCCGACTGGTGCTGCTGGTCAACCGCCGCCCCGTCCAGGATCTCGCCCTGCGTCGCGCGGTCCTCAACGCGTACTCGGTCCTGGTCCCGGCAGGCCGCTTCCCGGTCGCGGTGCTGGCCATCGAGCTGGCGCCGGTCGAGGTCGATGTCAACGTCCACCCACGAAAGATCGAGGTGCGCTTCGCCCGCCCGCGCGACGTTGCGTCGGCGCTGTTTTCGGCGGTGCAGTCGGCCGTCGTCCAGACCCCCTGGATCGCCCAGGCCGGACTGGATCCGTTCGCCACCGAAGCCGAACCGAAGCCCTTCGCGCCCGACCCTGCGACCCTGGGCCACCTCGCCACGCCGGGCGTCCGCGAATCGATGGCCCTGCCCCACCCGACGCTGCCGACTCGTCAGCCAGGCCTGTTCGGCGAGGCCTCTTCGCCGGCCGCCCTGCGTCTTGCCGACCTGCGCTACATCGGCCAGGCCGGTCGAACGGTCCTGGTCTGCGAGGGGCGGGACACCCTGGTTCTGGTGGATCAACACGCCGCCCATGAACGCGTGAACTTCGACCGACTGTGGCAGGGAGTCCGGGAAGGCACCGTCGCGTCCGAACCCCTGATGTTCCCCGAGGTGGTCACGCTGGACCCGGCCGAGGCCGCCGGGCTGGATGCGGCTCGCGACATACTGGGGCGACTCGGGTTCGACCTGGAGCCCTACTCGGGCGACAGCGTCGCCGTCCGGGCGATTCCGGCGGTGATGCGCGGCCGGGGTGCCGCCGCACTGGTTCGCGAGTGCGCCCAGGCCGCGGCCGGAGAGTCGGGCGCGAGCGGCACCGAGCGCCTGCACCGCATCGTCGCCACGATTGCCTGCCACGCCTCGATCCGGGCCGGAGACGCGCTGTCCGAATCGGATGCCCTCGCCCTGCTGGCCTCGATGGACACGGTCGCGGACCTGGCCGCCTACTGCCCTCATGGACGCCAGGCCGTGATCGTGCATCCGATGAGCACGGTCCTGCGCTGGTTCGGACGATGACGATGACGATGACGCCATCCGTGGTCTGCATCATGGGGCCGACAGCCTCCGGCAAGTCGGATCTGGCCGTCGCCGTCGCGCGCCAGTTCCAGGGCCAGGTGGTCAACGCCGACTCGATGCAGGTGTTCGCCGACCTGCCCATCGGCACCGCGGCACCGACGGCGGACATGCTGGCGGCGGTGCCCCACCACCTGTTCGGCTACCTCCGCCCCGACCAGCCCCCGGATGCCGGACTCTGGGCCCGGGACGCCGCGCGGACCATCCGGGAAATCGCGGCCCAGGGACACCTTCCGATCGTCGTCGGAGGCACGTTCTTCTGGATGCGTGCCCTGTTCGAGGGGCTTTCCCAGATTCCGGCCGTCACCGACGCCATTCGCGCCCAGGTCGCGGCGGACATGCAGGCCCTCGGCGCCCCGGCCGCGCACGCCCGTCTGGCCCGGCTCGACCCCCTGCTGGCCGGCCGACTCCACCCGCGGGATACCCAGCGCATCGCCCGAGGCCTCGAGGTGGTCCTGGCGACGGGAACCCCGCTATCGACCTTCCAGGAGGACGCCCCCGAACCCCCGCTGACGGCCCGGGTGCTGCGGCTGATTCTGGAGGTTCCCCGGGCACGCCTGTACGCCCGGATTGAACGCCGGCTGGACCAGATGTTCGTGGACGGTCTGGTGGACGAGGTGGCCCGGGTCCTGGCGGCTGGCCTGGCCCCGACGGCCCGCCCCCTGCGTTCCTCCAGCTACGCCCCGGTGGTGGACTTCCTGGCCGGACGCTGCGACCGCGATGCCATGCGAGCGCGCATCGCCCAGGGACACCGCAACTACGCCAAGCGCCAGATCACCTGGTTGAAGCGCGAGGAGGGCACGCGGCTGCCGGCGGGCAACGAGGTCGAGGCGTTCGCCGCGGTCGCGTCGTTCCTGGCGGCACAGCGATAGCGGCGCGCCGGAAGCCACGCCCTCGGAAACGCATCTTCACGACAAGAACCGTCGAGGATGGAAGAGGGAAAGGGGGGATCAGAACTCGAGCGTCGCGCGCATCTGTCGCTTCTTCTGGAACATCTTCTCCTGGCGTTCCTGCTCCTCCTTGCAGACGATGCAGTAGGTCGTCTCGGGACGCGCCAGCAGACGCTTCTTCCCGATCGGATTGCCGCAGGATTCGCACAGGTCGTATTCCCCTTCCTCGATCCGCTGGAGCGCCTTCTCGATCTTGCGCAGCAGGAACTTCTCGCGATCCCGCATCCGGTACTCGAACGACTGGTCGTACTCGGTCGAGGCCTGATCGACCTCGTCCGGTGCGCGCACCTCGTCCATCTCGTGCGCGGCCAGCGTGTCGCGGGCCGAATCGATCAGCGACTTGCGCTTCTCGTCGAGGATGGTCTTCAGTTCGAGGACCTCCTCGGGCGACAGTCGCTTCAGGTCGTCCTCGGTGTTGGGCATCGGCATGGGACCCCCTTGTCTCGTGTCCGGACCTCGATTATTGGAGCCGGACCGCCGGAAGTCAAGCATCGGCGAATCCCGGCGCGACGCGAGGGGCGCGGGGGAGGGACGAGCCGCCGTCCCGAAACCGCCCGCGTTTGACCGCCAGGGCTTCGATGGCATAATCAGGCAACCGACGAGGTGAGCATGCCCACGCGCTGCCTGCGAGATGTCGCCCTGGATCCCGTCGCCGAAGCCCTCGAACGTGCCGCGACCCGCTCCAGGCGGATCGGCCTGGCATTCGCGGGGGATTTTCCGCTGGAACTGTTCGAGGCGTTCGGCCTGCACGGCGTCTGCCTGCCCGCGACCCCGCGCGAGACCTACCCCCAGGCCGACGCGGTGCTTCAGGCCTACACATGCGGATTCGTGCGCTCGTGCGCCGAGGCCGTGCTCGCAAGCCGGCTGCCCGCGGGGCTGGTCGGGACGGTCAGCGGCTGCGATGCCCAGACCAACCTGCCCGGCGTCCTGGTCGGGGCCGGGGTCCAGGTGCCGGTTCTGAACCTGCGCCTGCCCATCCGCGTGGGCACGCCCGCGTCCCAGCGCCAGGCGCGCGCGGCCCTGGTTGATTTCTGTCATGCGGCGGCGCGCGTGCTGGGCGTCCCTCTGGACCCGATGGCGCTGACCCAGGCCATGAGCCGTTACCAGGACGTCCGAATCCGGCTGACCGGACTGTTCGACGACCTGGCGAATGGCGGTTCGGCCCTGCGGGCCTACGAGGCGGCACTGGCCGCCCGCGTGCTGGATCCGGATGCCTGGATGGCCCGTCTGGACGCGGAGCCCGCTTCGCCCGCCCCGCGGGACGGCGTCCCGATCCTGCTTTCCGGCTCGGTGATCCCCTCCATGCAGGCCGTGATCGATCTGGTCGATGTCGGTTGTCGCATCGTGGCCGACGACACCTCGACCGGCATGCGCAGCGCCCGCCGACGCTTCCAGCCGGACCCGGCGGATCCCATGGACGCGCTGGCCGACAGCCTGGTCCCCCCCGAGCCCCGCGGGCCGGAGCGCCTGGGAGACCCGGACCGACCCGCCCTGGTGGCCATGCGCGCCGCGCGGGCCGGGGCACGGGCGGCCATCCTGTTGCGCCAGAAGTTCTGTGATCCACAGGCCTTCGAGGCGCCCTCGCTGATTGCCGCGCTTCGCGCCGTCGGCATCCCGGCCGTGGTGATCGAGTCGGACCGGCTTCCGGGCCTGTCGGGACGCGATCGCACCGTGGTCCAGACACTGCTGGAACAGGAAACGGGAGGTGCCGCGTGAATCCGACGGGCCCCAGGGGACTGGCCGCGAACCAGCGGCTCCAGAAGACCATCCGGAACCAGGTCCTGTTCACTCGGGCGGCAAAGATGCTTGGCCGGCCGGTGGCCTGGGTCACCTCCGGATCGCCGGTCGAGATCCTGTTGGCCGCGGGCATCATCCCGTTCTACCCCGAAAACCACGCCGCAATCTGTTCGGCCCGCAACATGGCCGCCGACCTGTCCGATGTGGCCGAGGCCGAGGGATATTCCCGGGATCTGTGTTCGTACTTCCGCATCGACCGCGGCGCCATGGTCACGCAGAAGACGCCTCTGGGCCGAATGGTCGCTCCCGACGTGGTGCTGGCCTCGAACAACATCTGCGGCACCGTCCAGCACTGGTTCTCGATCACGGCCCGGCATTTCGAGGTGCCCTTCTGGTTCGTCGATACGCCGTTCACCGAGGCGTCGCCCTCCGAATCGGACGTCGCCTATGTTCGCGATCAGTTGGTTGAGCTGGCCGAGCAGGCCGGGCGCCTGGGGGGACGCCGCGTCACCGAGCAACGCCTGTCCCGGGTGGTGGCCCGCTCGCGCGAGGCCCTGGTCCTGTGGCGCGAGGTGCTGGCCACCGCGGCCGCACGTCCCGCACCGCTGACCAGTTTCGACGCGTTCGTCCACATGGCGCCGATCGTCTCGATGCGCGGCACCCGGCGCGCGGTCCGCTACTACCGGCACCTGCTGGCCGAGGTCTCGGCTCGGCGGACATCCGGCACGGCGGCGGTGCCCCAGGAGCGCGCGCGCGTGGTCTGGGACAACATCGCCATCTGGCCGGCACACCGGGAGTTGAAGCGCGCCTTCAAGCAGGCGGGCGTGGCCCTGGTGGCCGACACCTACACGCATGCGTGGACCGTCGAGCACCTGGACCCCTCGGACCCGTTCACCAGCCTGGCCCGCGTCTACACGGACATCCTGCTGAACCACGGCGCATTGCACCGCCACAAGGTGCTGGCCCGGATGGTGCGGGAGTTCGGCGCGGACGGGTTCATCCTGCACTCCAATCGTTCCTGCAAGCGCTACTCCCTGGGCCAGTTGGGGGTGAAGCGCGCCGTGTCGGATGAAACGGGCGCGCTGGGCGTCGTCATCGAGGCCGACATGGCGGACCCCCGGGCCGTCAGCATCGAGCACCTGATGCAGCGCCTGAATCCCTTCTTCGAGGCGCTTGGGGGCGGGACATGAGCCGTTTCGTCGGCCTGGACATCGGCTCCAGCGCGACGAAGGGCGCGCTGGTCTGCGACGGGCAGGTGCTGCGCTGCGTGATCGTCCCTTCCATGCCCGACATGCTGGCGGCCGCTCGCCAGGCGGTCGCCGCGCTGGAGGCCGGCGACGCCCCGGTGCTGACAACCGGCTACGGCCGAGCGCTGTTCGAGCCTCGGATCGCCCAGGTCAGCGAGATCACGGCCCTGGCCGCCGGAATCGGACGCCTGCATCCCGAGGCAAAGACCGTCGTGGACATCGGTGGCCAGGACTCCAAGGTCGTCCGTGTCGCGGAAGGTCGCGTGGCCGATTTTGCGATGAACGACCGCTGCGCGGCGGGCACCGGGCGTTTCCTGGAGGTCATGAGCCGCGTGCTGCACGTCCCGTTCGATCGCTTCGACCAGGTCGCGGCATCGGATGTCGCCCCGCTGCCTGTGACCAGCACCTGCACCGTGTTCGCCGAGTCCGAGGTGGTCGGCCTGCTGTCGGGCCAGGCGCCGCCCGCGGGCATCCTCAAGGGCGTCATGGCGTCGATCAGCGTCCGGATCGCCGCGCTGGCAAGACAGGTCGGGCTGGCCGCTCCGGTCTTCGCCACCGGGGGCGCGATGCACTCGCAGGCCCTGGTCGCGGCCCTGTCCGACGCCCTGGGGATGCCGGTCCAGGTGCCCGAAGCCCCCCAGACCGTGACGGCCCGCGGCGCGGCCTGGCTGTGCGCCCAGCGTCAGTCCCCGAACCGATCCACCGGCGTGTGACAGTAGGGCACGCTGCCCTTGTGTTCGTAGTAGTCCTGGTGGTAGTCCTCGGCGGGCCAGAAGGTCGTGGCCGGTTCCAGGCGCGTCGCCACCTCGAAGCCGCGTGCGACCAGGGTCCGCATCAGCCGCATGGCCGCGTCCCGCTGCGCGTCATCCTGGTAGAACACGACCGATCGATACTGCTGCCCGATGTCCGGTCCCTGGCGGTCCACCTGAGTCGGGTCATGGATCTCGAAGAACCGGCGGGCCAGCGCCTCGTAGGTCACGCGGGACGGGTCAAAGACGACCCGCACCACCTCGACGTGACCGGTCGCCCCGGAACAGACCTGCCGGTAGGTCGGGGAATCGACGTGCCCGCCCATGTACCCGGATTCGGCGGACAGCACGCCGTCCATTCGCTCGAACCAGTACTCGACGCCCCAGAAGCAGCCCCCCGCGAAGAACGCCTGGGCCGTCCTCGATGCCGTGGACGGCTCCCGCTGGCCCGGAGCGCAGGTGCCCGCCGAGGCCGTGGCCCCGGGGAGCACCGCGGCGCCGTCGCCCTCCCCACCGGAAGACACGAACGAAAGCGACAGCGAGTTCACGCAATGGCGAGTCTGCCGGGCGGTGAACCCCTCGCCCCGGAACACGTGCCCCAGGTGCCCGCCACACTGGGCGCACACGATCTCGGTGCGGGCCCCATCCGCGTCGGGCACCTCGCGCACCGCGCCATCCAGCGCCTGATCGAAACTGGGCCACCCGGTGCCCGAGTCGAACTTGGCCCCGGAGGCGAACAGCGGGGCCCCGCAACGACGACACGCGTAGGTGCCGGCCTCGTGGTGATTCCAGAAGCGCCCGGAGAACGGTGGCTCGGTGCCCCGAAACTCGATGATTCGGCGCTCCTCGGGGGTCAGGGGGCTTGGATTCATCGGGTCATTCCTCGTCTTCGAAGAAGGGGCATCCGCCCAGGTCCACCCGGCGACCACGGCCACGACGGCGGCCGCGCCCAGCATCGGAAACAGGATGGACGACATGGATCTCATGACCGGTCCCCTCGCCGCGGACCCGGCTCCGCCCGGTCAATCTGGGAACTTCGCGTCCGAAACGCAAGCCCGCCAACCGCGGACCTCAGTCGCTGGCCGGCCGGGACTCGCCAATGCGGCGGGCCAGCACGATCGCCTCGTGCCCCCGATCGAACCGATGCCGATTGCGACGCATCCAGGCGAACAGCAGGCCCCAGGGCAGGCAGTGCGTGACCCCCCAGGAAAGGAACCCCAGGTCCCAGGCGCGCACGCCCGTGCTGACGCGGGTTCGCTCCCTGGCCGTTCCGGTGATCGGCGGCGACCGCTTCAGAACGGTGTAGGCGCGACGCATGGCCCACAGCACCGGAAAGGTGATATCCCAGATCTGGATCGTCTGATACCCCACCTCGGCCAGGAGCCCCCGGAGCGCCTCGGGATCATAGCGACGCACATGACCGTACAGGTCGTCGTCCCAGCGCCATTCCCGATTCGGATGCGTCGGCACCGTCAGCACCAGGTGCCCCCCAGGGGGCTGCAGGCCGGCCACGACCGCCAGCGCCTGGCGATCGCCCTCGATGTGTTCCAGCACGTCCAGCATGACGACGGTCTGGAACGGCCCCCCGTGGAACGCGGCCAGGTCGCCCTGGACCACCTGGACTCCGGGCGTGCCGGAAAGCACCTGCCGGGCCACGTCCAGCGCGACATCCGACATGTCCAGCGCCACGCCGTCCCAGCCCCGGCGCGCCAGGCGCATCGCCACGTCGCCGCGCCCGCAACCGGCGTCCAGGAACGGCCCCCGCAGCCCGTACCGGTCCGCCAGCGCATCGAGTTCGTTCAGGATGTGGTCCTTGAATGGTGCGAAACTGGCCATGTTCCGGTTCCCGCCCGTTCTGAAAGACTGCCCCCCGACGCCGTCCCGCGCAAATTTCAGAGCACCGCGGCGCCCGCGCTATCCGCGTCCCTCGTACATCAGCAGCCGGCACTCCAGGTCGCCGTTGAACACCGCCTGCCATCGGTCCGGACGCGGCATCGCCTGCTCGATGGCCCGATCACCGGCCAGGACCGCAATGTCCCACCCCTGTTGCCGCAACAGCACCTGGGCAATCTCGGGGTACAGGGCCGCATCCGTGGCCAGTCGTAGGCCGTAGGGCGGGTTGGTCGCGATCAGCCCGGGCTCGCCCGACAGCGCCAGCGCGGCGATCGGCTGGCGCACGCACTCGATCCGCACCCCCGCCAGCCGGGCGTTGGCGCGGGTCAATTCCACCGCCTGGGGATCCACGTCCAGGGCCCGGATCGCCGCGGGCGCCGGCCGCGCGGCCTCCCGGGCCTGGGCCCGCATCCAAGCCATCGTGCGCGCGTCCTCGGACGAAAACGAGGCCCACCGCTCGAATCCCATGCGGGGCCGCAACAGGCCGGGTGCCACTCGGCAGGCCCGCATCGCCGCCTCGATCGCAAGGGTACCCGACCCGCACATCGGATCGACGAACGGCCGCTCGGGATCCCATTTCGCAAGGCGCAGGATCGCGGCGGCCAGCGTCTCCTTCAGCGGCGCCTCCAGTGCGTTCGCCCGGTAGCCGCGGCGATGCAGCGACTCGCCCGCCAGGTCCAGATAGACCGTGACGCGATCGGCCACCAGGTGGACAAAGACGTGAACGTCGGGGTCCTTGCGATCCACCGACGGCCGCTCGCCCAGGCGCTCGCGCAGCGGATCGACGATGGCATCCTTCGTTCGCTGGGCGATGAAGTTCGTGTGGGTCAGGGCGCTGTCGCGGCAGTACGCCGTCACCGCCAGCGTCGTCCGGGGCGTCAGGAAGCGCGACCAGTCGATCGACCGGACCGCCTGGTACAGCCCGTCCCCGCCGACGGCGTCGAACGTGCCCAGCGGGTGCAGGATTCGCAGGGCGATCCGGCTGTGCAGGCATGCCCGCCATCCATCGGACCAGCCGCCCTCGAAATGGACGCCTCCCCGGTCGGCGCGAACTCGGCGCAGGCGCAGTTCCCGCAACTCGTCCCGCAGGGCCCCCTCGGTGCCCTTCGCGGCGGTCGCGAAGAAGGCCAGCCGTTCGCCCGAGTCCCCCTCTCGCGACAGCGCGGGGTCCGGAAGTCCCGCCCCCCGCTCGACCGGCGCCGCCCGGGGCGCCTCGGCCGGCCGGTCGCCCGCCGACCGATGTGCCCGAGCCGCCCGGGGTCCCGGCCCCTCTCGCCTGACGATCTTCATCGTGGATCTGCCTCGCTCGCCCCCAACGCCCCATCAGGCCAGGCAATGCCCTCGATCGCCAGCAGCCGCCGCTTGACGTCCGCCCCTCCTGCCGAAAAGCCCCCCAGACCGCCTCGCCCAACGATCCGGTGGCAAGGCACCACCAGGGGCACGGGGTTGGTCGCCATCGCCCGCCCCACCGCCCGCGCGGCCCCGGGCCGTCCGACCTGGGTCGCCAGCGCGCCGTAGGTGGCCACCTGGCCGGCCTCGACCGCGCGGGCGGCCGTGCGAACCCGCGTCGCGAAGGGCGACCAGTCCGACGCATCGACCGGAATGTCCGTGAATCCCTGGGGCGTCCCCGCCAGGTGCCGGATGACGCGCCCCGCCAGGTCGGCCACCCACGGGAATTCCACGTCGCCCGCCGTGGCCCCCGTCCACGGGAGGGCCTCGTCGGGCACCGCGCCCAGGGCCGACTCGCCCAGTT
>JARKOL010000164.1 GCA_029975745.1 Myxococcota bacterium
CGGCGACGAAGGGATCGACGCCGGCCATCTCGGGAAGCGGGAGGACGGCATGGAACTTCGCGACAAGGTTTGCGTGATCACGGGCGGCGCCTCGGGCATCGGCCTGGCCACGGCGCGTGCGTTCGGGGCCCGGGGGGCGAAGGTCGTCATCGCGGATATCAACGCGACGGCGGTCCAGGACTCGGTCACGGCGCTTTCCGGCGACGGCATCGCGGCGGCGGGTCAGGTGTGTGACGTGCGGGACGAGGCGGCCGTCGCGGATCTGATGGCGTTCGCGGTTCGGACGTTCGGCGGCCTGGACGTGTGCGTGGCCAGCGCCGGAATCCTGCGCGACGCGCTGCTGCTGAAAGTGGACCGCGAAACGGGCAAGGTGGCGTCCAGACTGCCTCTGCGCCAGTTCCAGGACGTCCAGGAAGTCAATCTGACGGGGGCCTTCCTGACGGCGCGCGAGGCGGCCGCGACGATGGTCGATCAGGGGCGCGGCGGGGTGTTGATCCTGCTGACGTCGATTGCGCGGGTCGGCAACTTCGGCCAGACGGCCTACTCGGCATCCAAGGCCGGGGTGGCGTCGATGGCGGTCGTCTGGTCCAGGGAACTGGCTCGCTACGGCATCCGGGTCGCGTCGATCGCCCCGGGGTTCATCGAGACCCCCATGGTCATGAAGGACATGAAGCCCGAGGCGTTGGAGCGCTTCAAATCGACGATCCCGGTCGGCCGTCTGGGGCGCCCCGACGAGATCGCGCAGGCCGCGGTCTTCATCGCGGAATGCGACCTGATCACGGGGACCTGCGTGGATGTGACGGGCGGTATCCGCCTGTAGGCGGGCGCGGAAGCGGGAACGAGGGGGAGCAGCGATGCACGTGCGGTGCGGCAGGATTCCGGGGCGGTCGGCTCGCGACGTGGCGGGGACCGGGTGGCTTGGGATGGCGGTGCTGTTGGCCATGGCGGCGTCGCACTGGGGCTGCGAGTCCGAAACGACGACCCAGGCCGCGCCATTCGACTGGTGCGTGGCCGGGGTCGCGCCCGACGAGGCATGCTTCGTCGCGAAGCGCGCGCCGCAGTCGCCGAACATCACGCTGGCGCTCGAGATCGCCCGCGCCCAGATGGCCCGCAAGTCGGCCGACAAGCTGCTGTGGCGCTGGGAGGAAGGCGTCATGATGATCGGGTTCGCCGACCTGTACCGGGTCACGGGCGAACCGGATCTGCTGGACTACCTTCGCGACTGGATCGACGCCCACGTCGCACGGGGCTACGACGTCCTCAGCAGTGACGGGTGTCCGCCGGCCGCCGTGGCGACCCTGCTGTACCAGCGGACCGGGGACCCGGTCTATCGGCAGGTGGTGCTGGACGTGCTGGACTACCTGGCGAACGTCGCGTTGCGCACCGACGACGGGGGGATCAACCACCTGGGCGCCCTGGAGGGCCTGGGGGTCACGTTGTGGGTCGATTCGTTGTTCATGTTCGGCACCACGCTGATCCGCTGGGGCCAGCAGCAGGATGACGCGGATGCGCTGGACGAATACGCCGCGCAGTACCGGGTGTTCGCGCGGCATCTCCAGGACGAGTCCGGCTGGTTCCTGCACGCATTCCAGTGGCTGGCTCCCCACGATGACGTGTTCTGGGCGCGCGGCAACGCCTGGGTCACCGCGGCCACCTACGAGTACCTGCGGACGCGGATGCTTCGCGGCGAGTCCGACCTTCAGGTTCAGGCATCCATCGCCCTTCAGGTCGATGCGATCGTGGCCTCCCAGGACGAATCGACCGGACTGTGGGCCACGATCCTGGACCGTGCGGCCGACGACCAGAACTATGTCGAGACCAGCGCCGCCGCACTGTTCGCCTATGGCATGGCCCGGGGTTGGCGGATCGGTCTGCTGGACGACGCGGTGCTGCCGGTCGTGGCGCGTGCGATGGACGGGGTCCGGTCGAAGATTGCCCGGGATCCCGACACGGATCGGCCCATCGTGACCGGCACCTCGGGACCGACCACCGCGGGCACGGTGCGCGAGTACCTTCGGGTCGCCCAGTCCGACGACATCACCTATGGCATCGGCGCGGTCCTTCTGGCCCTGATCGAGACGTCCGGGTTGCCCGATCTTCCCTGACCCGAGGCTCATCGTGGCGGTACGATCCGTGGCAATCCCGTCCGCTTCCCGGAACTCGGCCGACTGGGTCGGCGCCACCTGGGTGGGGCTGGTCGCGCTGGGCGTCTATCTGGTCACGGTCTATCCCGGTCCCGGCGGCATCGCGAACTTCGGCGACTCCGCGAAATTCCAGTATCTGGGCGCCATTCTGGGCCTGTCGCATCCCCCGGGAGCCCCCTTGTACGTGCTGCTGACCGCCCTGTGGGTCCGGCTGCCGATTCCCCTCGAGCCCGCCGTGCTGGTCAATGCCTTTTCGGCCATTTGCGGCGCGATCACGCTCGCGATGACGTTCGCGGCCCTGCGTCGATTGGGGGTGCCGCGGGGGGCTGCGGTCGGAGCCATGGCGTTGCTGGGGGTGTCGCCCACGTTCTGGGAGTTCTCGACCGAGGCCGAACTGTACGTGCCTGCCCTGATGTTCTGTGCCCTGGCCCTGGAGCGTGCGGCCGCCTGGCGCGACTCCGGGCGTGCGCGGGACCTGGGGCTGGCCTTCGGAGCCCTGTCGCTGGGGATCGGCATCCATCCGATCGCGGTGTTGCCGTCACCGGCACTGGGACTCCTGCTGGTGGCCGGCAGCCAGCGGCGGCGGCTGCTGCGGCCCGCGTCCCTGGGGGCGATGGCGGCGGGGGTGCTGGTCGGGGTGCTGCCGTTCGCGTACCTGGTCCTGCGGGCCGAGGCGGCTCCCTACAGCGAACTGGCCCGTCCGCTGACCTGGGACGGGCTGATCGACTACCTGACGGCACGTCGGTTCGACGACAAGTTCGATTCCGCGGGGCGCGCGTCCCTGGCCGTCCGGATGTGGCGGACGCTGGGCACGATCGATCTGCCGCTGCCCTGGGTCGGCGGGGTGCTTGGGGGCGGGGGGCTGGGGGTCGCGGTGCTGTCCCGTCGGGGCTGGCTGGCCGGGGCACTGGCGGCGGGCATCCTGGTTCCCCTGGCGTTTGTCGCGTCGTACCAGGTCGAGGATCCGCAGGGGCTGGGGCTGGTCGTCGCCTGGCCGCTGGCCATCGGGGGGGCCTTCCTGCTGGGCGGGCTCGGGTCCTGGGGGCCGATCTGGGCGCGGGGCGTCCTTGCCCTGGTGGTCGTCGCGTGCATCGGGGGCGGAGGGGTCGTGTCCTGGCGATTGCTGCAGTCCAGTACGCCCGCGGACCACCTGACGAACGACATCGATGGGGACCGTCATGCCTACTGGGATCTGCCGTGCGCGATCGACGTGGCCCCGCCCGACAGCCTGATAGTCCCGCCCTGGGGCTACTACGGGCACCGGCAACTTGTGAACTACTATCGTTTCACCGACCCCCGGGTTCGCAGCAAGCGCCTGCGTTTCGAGTATGGCGTGGGGCCCGCCGCCGACTGGAACTGGGCTTCCCCCATGTGGCGGCCCGACCCGGTGGCCGACCCCCGCGTCGTGCTGTTCACCCGGGGAATGGCCGACTGGGTGTCCAGTCACGGCTATCGCGTGACGCGTCACGCAACCGACCTCGGGGCGTGTCCCCAGGCGCCGCGCCTGGTCTGGTACCTGGCCGAAGCCCGAACGGAGGCTCGATGATCCAGCTTATGTCCCCGGAACGGATTGCCGAACACGCGCAGATGCTGGCCAATCGCGTCCGCAAGCGCTTCGGCGCGTTGTCGGGGCGGTTCGCTCGCGAAGGGATCGAGGTGTTCCGGCTGTACGACTGGGACATCCCGGAGGTTCGGGCGGTGGTGGACTGGTACGGGGGGCACCTGGTCGTCGCCGAGTACACGCGCAAGCAGACGGGGCCTGACTGGTTGCCGACCGTCGGACGCGAGGCGGCCAGGGTGCTGGAGGTGCCCGAGGGGCGCCTGCACCTGAAGCAGCGGCGCACCGGGGGCGAGGACGGGCCGCGGTACCGCCAGCTTGCGGACGTGGGGACGCGCTTTCCGGTTCGCGAGCGCGACCTTCGCTTCTGGGTCAACCTGACCGATCGGATCGACACCGGCCTGTTTTCGGACCATCGCGACACCCGGCGGCTGGTCCGGGACCTGGCCCGGGACACCGACTTCCTGAACCTGTATGCCTACACCGGCACGTTCACCTGCGCGGCGGTCCTGGGGGGGGCTCGGTCCAGCGTCACCGTCGATCGGTCCGCGACCTACTGCGAGTGGGCCGGCGACAACCTGGCCTTGAATGGCCTTTCGGGTCCCCGGCACGAGCGGGTCCAGGCCGACACGCTGGCCTTCCTGGACCGGGCGGCCCAGGGGGATCGTCGGTGGAACCTGGTTGTCGTCGATCCGCCGTCGTTTTCGCAGGATCGGGGGCCGGGCCCCGGCTTCGACATCCAGCGTGACCACCCCGATCTGCTGGGGCGGGTGCTGGCGGTCACGGCGCCCGGTGGCACGGTGTTCTTCTCGACGAACCACCAGCGGTTCGAGCCGCGGTTGGACGACCTGCCGGTGGTGTCCCTCGCGGAACTGACCCCGGACAGCATTCCCCCCGACTACCGGAACCGACGCGTTCACCGTTGCTGGCGGCTGGTCAAGGGGTGAGCGGCTCCGGGGCGTCCTGTGGGGCGAACTCGCGCACCCAGACCGGGTACGACCACATCGCCCAGCCGTAGGCCGGTCCGGCGAAACGATGCTCCAGGAAGTCCGGGTCCCAGGAAACGACGGGCAGGTGGTCGGCGGCCCGGGAGTGCAGCAGGCGTCGGCCCGGGTCGGCCGGTGCCCGGGGGTTGGCGACCAGGCACGGCGTCAGTCCGGTGTTCGCCAGGGCCTCGGTCAGCGCGGGAATCCGGGCGACCAGGGCGTCGCGTGCCGCGGAGTCGTTCAGGGGACCGGCCTCGTCCAGGCGCTCCGGCACGCCCAGGTAGGCCCGCCGGCCCCCGGCGTCGGCGATGCGCGCGGCCAGGCCAACAAGGCGCCGTTCGTCCAGATCGTGCGTCCGGTCCGACGCCAGATGGTTGACCACGGCGAACAGCGCGGGGCGCGACGGGCCCCCGCCCAGGTCGTCGAGGAACGCCTCGATGGCGTCCAGGTTGCCGGGCTCCCAGGCGTGGACGCCACCGGGCTGGCGCATGGTTGGGCGGGCGATCAGGACGACCTCGTCCACGCCGTGCGTGCGGCACAGCGTGGCGACATCCGGGCCGGACGCGCGTCCCGGTCCGCCCCAAAGCAGCGAGATCGAGGACACCTTCCGGGTTCGCAGGCCCCCCAGTACCTGGGCGAACGCCGCGGGGCCCAGCAGGTCCAGCGAGCCGATCCGGACGGCACGCCCCGCGGGCGTGGGCCACGCACGGTCCAGATCCTCAAGAATCATGGCCGCCATGTCGGTGTCGGGCACGTGTTCCAGGCGAATGCCGGGGCACGCCAGGTCGCAGGCGGCACACGCGGTGTCCCGCAGGAATTGTCGATTCGGTTCCGGGGTGTCGTCCTGCGGGGTGGCGTCCCGGTACTGCCGGGCGGTTCGCAGTCCGTAGCGCTGGAACTCGATCGCGTCCCCCAGGTGGGCGTAGTCGCACAGGGGCAGGTTGTAGGGCTTCACCCGCCCCCCGTGGGGCAGCGGCGTGGACAGGGCGGCCTCGATCGCGTTTCGCAGCGCCTGGCGTCCCAGAAGGAACCGGTCCGCGGTGGCCAGCAGCAGGCGGGACAGGATGAACGGCTGGACGATGTGCAGGCGCGCGCCCAGACTGCCCGCCAGCAGCAGGGTGTCCCGCAACCGGTGCGCGTTCGAGGGCACAAGCACGGTGATCGAGGTCACGTCGAACCGCCGGCCTCGTGCCGCGGCGGCCCGGACCAGCGTCGCCACCCCGGTCACGGCCTGGGTGAAGGACCCCGGCACGCAGGTCAGTGCCTCGTGCGTGGCGGCGTCCGGCCCGTGCAGCGACACGCTGATGCCGTCGAGTCCCGCGTCCAGCAGCCGTTGGCAGAACTCCGGGTAGGCGAACATTCGGGCGTTCGTCGTCAGGCTGACCCGACGCGCGCCCTGCGTGCGGGCGAACGCCACCAGGTCGGCGATGTCCCGGCGCAGGGTCGGCTCGCCTCCCGTGAAGGCGATCTCCACGGCGCCCTGGGCCAGGCCCCCCAGAATGCGCTCGCGGATGTCGGCGCCGTCCAGGTCGCCCGTGGCGGTCCCGAAGCGCGCCCGCAGCGGCGGCTGGGGACAGTGCGCGCATCGATTGTTGCACGACAGCCCGGTCTCGATGGTCAGTACGTCGCCCATGTGGGTCCGTCCCGGGGGCCGACCGCATTGTGCCGGGGCGCGCGCGGGCCTGTCAAGGAAGGCGGGGGATTTCCCTCGCTCGGCGGAGGGGCGGTTTCGGGGCGGGATTCCTGCGATTCCCGGGACGAATCACGGATGAACGCTCAGGTCTCCGGGACGGGATCCTGGACCTTCAGGTCCGCCTCGATATACGTGAAGCCGAACACCTGATCCAGGGTCTCGGGGAAGATCACCAGATCCTTGTCGGGCAGGGTCAGGTTGATCCCGCCGGGCTCGGGTTCGCCCGCCAGATCCTTCAGGTTGAACGTCGGGATGGCGACGATGAACGGGTCCTTCAGTTCCTGGAACGCGATGTCCAGGACGCCGCCCAGGATCAGATCCTTGAACACGTCCTCCTGTCCCAGCCAATCCTCGTTGACCGACACGATGTCCATGTCCTTCAGGGTCGGCGGCAGAACCTGGATGGCGATCGCCCGGCCTTCCTTCGGGTCATCCACGACCGACAGCGTCGCCTGCAGCTCCAGGAACAGGAAGAAGTGGATGTCCGTCGGCGTGCCGAACATGCCCATGTCGGTTTCGACGTACAGGTCGCCGACCTGGATCGTCAGCGTATCCGTCGGGTTGCAGCTGGTGATGACCGGCGGAATCAGGGCGTAGGTCGTCAGGTCCAGGTCCGTGATGCCGTACGAGGACAGGTCGGTGCCCATCTCGGCCAGCGTCTGGCCCGTGATGTGCAGGTTGATGCCGCCGTTGTTCCAGAAGGCGAACAGCAACTGCGTCAGCACGTCCTCGTGGGCCGCCAACTGGATCTTCTTGGGATCCGTCACGTTGAACTGGAAATCCTCGGGCGTCCCGGACAGGCAGCCGGCGCGTCCCATCGAGCCCAGGATCTGCCGGTCGATCATCCGGTCCGAGGTCACGGCCATGGACAGCTCCAGGCGCCCACCCTCCGTGTCGAACGCGGACATCTCGGGTACCAGCGTCAGGCGCAACACGATCTGGTTGGAATCCGGCAGCAGCGGCCCGATCGGGATCTCGATCGGCTCGGCCAGCGCCTCGTTCAGCGTGTCGTCCAACTTGTTGATCTGCTCGGTCAACAGGCCGGCCACCTGATCCCGGACGACCCGTTCGATGGTGCCGCGCAGGATGGTCGAAACCAGGTTCAGGAAGATGCTGTCCAGGTTCAGCTTCAGGTTGTCGAACTCGACCGTGGTGCCGCCAATCGTCGAGATGACGAACTGCTTCGTCACCGGGTCGATCGACATCGCGACGCGGATGGAAACGGACACCTTGTCGGCCGTGACGCTGCCGGTCTGGTCGCCCAGGCACTGCCAGTTGCCGGCGATGCGGTCCATGTCCAGATCCGCATAGAACTTCGGGATCTCGATCAGGATCGTCATCCCGTTGTCGGCCGTCGTGATCTTGACGTGGGGATCCCCGAACGTCAGCTTCGGGATGTACAGGTTATAGACGCACGTCGTGCCGATCATGCCGTACTCGAAGTCGGTGACGGGGCTGGGCAGCAGCGACGGGATGTCCAGGTTCTTGACGACCATCTCGAGGATGGCCGACAGGGTGCCCTCGTCGGACGGGTCCTGGTTGTAGAACAACTTGTCGTCCAGGTAGGCGCGCACCGCGAAGGGGACCACGGACTCGGCCGGGATGCCCGTGTTCTGCGGGTACCACTTGTCGCTGAACAGGAACGAGCGGACGGTCCGGAACTGGTTGCCGAACCGGTCGCTGGCGGTCGCCTCGATCAGGTTCATCCCCAGGACCGCATCGACCGGGTGCTGGAAGTTGCCGTCCTCGTCGATCGGCACCGGGGCGCCGTTGATCATCAGCGAGCCCACCGAGGAGACGTCGTCGGCCACGGTTCCCGTGACGTAGATGCGTCGGTTGCCTTCCAGCGTCGCGCCGCGTTCCGGGAAATCGATCAGCAGGTTGGGAGCCGTGCCGTCGCACCAGGCTTCCACATCGTCGCACCAGTCGGGCTGGCCCACCACGCAGGCCGAGAACACCCAGCGGCCTTCGGCCAGGAAGCGATAGCCCCCTGTGGAGGTCAGTTCCATGCCCTCGTCGGGCTCGACGATCGGCTGGGTGATCTCGCCGCCCGGGACCTGATTGCCGTATGCGTCCGTCAGGCTGAAGCCCAGCTTCACGACCTCACGCACCTGGTACGCCGGCTTCGCGGGGATCAGGAACAACTGAAGACCCGCGGCCTCGCCCGCTTCGACCTTCAGCTTCGCCCCCTCCAGGGTGATGCCCTCGCCGCCGCCCGTCGGCGTGCAGGTGACGTCCCACAGGCCGGCGCGGGTGCCGGTGACCGTCGTGCCGCTGACCGACAATTCCTGCGGCACATCGACGAACAGGGACGCATTCGCGACCGGATTGCCGTAGGCGTCGAACGCGGTGCAGGTCACCTGGGTGGAGCCGCCCGCCACGATGGTGTCGTCGTCCAGGGTCGTCTTGATTCGGCTGACCGCGCCGGCGACCACGCGCAGGTTCGCGGGCGTCGTGTCGGCGACCTCGCCGTCCTTGGTCTTGCAGGCGACCTGATAGGTGCCGACCAGGGTTGCGGTCACCGTGAAGTCGTCCCCGTCCGGCTTGATGGTCGTGCCTTCCGCGGGCTGTACGGTGATGTTGGCCTCGATGTCGATCTGGTTGCCCTGGGCGTCCAGGCCGATGCAGGCCACGGCCGCCGCCTGGCCGGTCGCCACCTGATCCGGCGTGACGACGGTGTCGATGGTGTTCGGGCGGCCCGCGATGACCGTGACCGTCTCGGGCGTGTCATCGACCAGATCCAGGTCCGGGGCCGCGCAAGCGACCTGGTAGTTCCCGGACTTCAGGAACGTGATGACCAGGCCGTCCAGCAGGAATCCGGTGCCTCCGGTCACGACGACCGTGACGGGGGTCCCGATGGCCTGGCCGGCGGCGGTCACCGCGCAGGTGACGGTCACCGTTTCGCCGGCCTGCACCGACGTGGCCGAGACCGTGGTATCGACGACGATCGTGACGCCGTCGGGCAGGGAATCGGGCGAGATCGTGGCATCGCGATCCCCGGCCCCGTTGCCGCCGCACGCGACGAGAAGCGAGAGCGCGAGTGCTGCCGTCAGGGACCGGACATGATGAACCGTGCGCATGGGAGACGCCTCCATGGACAAGCGCCGATATGGTATCCATTTGGTCGTTCCATGGGAAGCGGGATGCGCTTCTGGAGTCCCCAGGCGTGGGGCGCGAAGTTTCGCTTGACCGGCGAGGCGTGCGGCGCTATCCTTCCCGCCGTTCCGCCCGCGGGCGGGCGACTTGAAATCGGGGCTGTAGCTCAGTTGGGAGAGCGCACGGTTCGCATCCGTGAGGTCGGGGGTTCGAATCCCCCTAGCTCCACCATGAAAGCCCGGGACCTCCCGGGCTTTTTTTTATCTGCTACAATTCGCATCGGACTCACCCAGGAATCATCCGGGAGGACACCATGGACCGTATCGCTCGGACCGGGGTCGCGGCGGCCCTGACCTTGTTTCTTGTCGCCTGCGCCGGGGGAACGGGACCCGAGGAATCGCAGCAACGGACCGAGTCGTTCCAGTTGACCTACTGCTCGACGTCGGCGGACTGCGGGGACGACAATGTCTGCCTGCCGGCGGATTGCGACGAGAACTGCGTCCCGGACGCCACCGGCCAGTGCCTGTCCTGCACGGCCGCGGGTCGTGGCATCTGCGTCCCGGCACCCGAGACGACCGATCCGGGCGAACGGGAGGGCGACACGGACGGCGGCCAGGGGTCGATTGGCGACTGCTTTGCCCACCGCCTGGGCGACCCGAATGTCTGCGGTCGCCAGGTGGACTGGGCGATGCACGCCATCCAGACCTGCGCAGAGCGCGGGGCCTTGCTGGTGGACTTCCACGCGATGCTGACGTGCCCGGGGGGCTGGCCCAGTGGCGCGGTCCTGACCTGCTGCTTCTGGGAGGGCGAACCCGAGCCCCCGCCCCCGCCGCCCCCCGGCGAGTGCGTGGAGCTGCCGTTCCCGGCGGAACTCGACCCCGCGGGCAACGCGGATCCCAAGGAGGCGGCCTACCGCCTGTGCCGCGATCTGGGCATGGAACTGCGGGACCTGTACCCCCTGGACGGCCGCGAAAACGGCCAGCCCCAGACATGGATGGCCGTGTGCTGCCGGGGGGATGCGTGGCCGCCCGAGCCCCCGCCTCCGCCGCCGGTGCCCGAGACGTGCTACCAGGAGTCCGTGGGGGACGGTCAATGCCCCGCCGATCCCGACACCGATCTGAAGATGATGGCCTGGGAGCGTTGCCAGGACCGCGGGGGCGAACTGCGCGACCTGATGGTGCGGCGCGCCTGCGAGGACGGGACGTTTGGCGCCCTGGTCGCGACCTGCTGCGTGCCGGGTGATGGCGAGCCGCCGCCTCCGCCCGAGCCCCCGCCGTCCCAGTGCCTGGAGCAGGTGCTGCCGAACGATCCGGCCGTCGATCCCCGCGAACAGGCCCAGCGCGTCTGCGACCAGCAGAACCTGCTGCTGGTTGATGTCTCCCCGATGGTCCTCGATGACGGCACGATCCGCGCCTGGATCGTCCGCTGCTGCACCACGCCCTGATTCGGTCGCGGGTCGGGAAGGGCCTCGTTTCCTTATCGGAGCGGAGGTGGTTCGTGGGATCCTCCGCGCACTCGTCGCTCCAGCAGACCCGGCGGTCGTGGTCTTGACGTCCCCCGGGCACGGGCGGACACTACCTCTCAAGCACGCAGGACGACGGGCGGCAAGCCCGCCATGACGACGGATTCGTCGGGGAGGATTTCATGTTCAAGGCAGCGCGTCTTCTGGTAGCGGGTGTCTTCGTGGTTCTGGCGCTTGGCGGTGTGGGATGCGCCCACGGCAGCAAGGCCCAGATGTTCTCGCCCTTGACGGAGATGGCTCCGGATCAGGGGGTTGTTTACGTGTATCGGCCCAAGGGGTTCGTGGGAAGCGCCGTCGTGTACAAGGTGCATGCGAACGGCACGCCGGTTTCGGCACTGCCTCCCGGGCGCTATTTCGTCTACCAGGGCGTCGGTCCGGTCGAGTTCTCGGCCAAGACCGAAATCCGGACGGCCGTGACGATCGACATCCAGCCGGGGCAGACCTACTACATCAAGGGCGGCGTCCTGCCCGGCGCCTTCATTGGCAACGCGCTGTTGCAGCAGGTCACGCCGGATCGGGGCGAGGCCGAGATCGTCAAGTGCTCGCTGGCGCAGTAGGCGGCGCGGCGGGTCCACGTGGAACCCGGGGTGGCTTCCCGGGCACGACGCTCCGGTTCGAAGGGCGTTGCTCGTGGCGCGCACTTCCCTCTTGACACCCGGCGGGATTCCGGGCTACAAACCACCCGCCTTGCCGGCGCCCAGG
The DNA here is from genome assembly GCA_029975745.1 of Myxococcota bacterium. Taxonomy (GTDB): domain Bacteria; phylum Myxococcota_A; class UBA9042; order DTJE01; family DTJE01; genus DUVQ01. Next base: position 11,702 of record JARKOL010000164.1, read on the forward strand.
TAGCTCAGTCGGTAGAGCAGCGGACTGAAAATCCGCGTGTCGGTGGTTCAACTCCGCCCCTGGGCACTCGATTTTCCCAACAAAAACGGTTGCTTTGATACAGCCCCTTCGGGGGCTTGTAACGGTTCAAACCGCCCAAAAACCACCCTTTCCGACCGGCAAGGGGTAGCAAACGGGGTAGCAGCGATCCGGCGGGAAACCCTGGAATGATGGGGGCCGCCTCGGGTTCGTTTCCCGGTCCCGGTTTTCGACGGGGTAGCAGTTTGCGGGCGGGGGGATTCTAGGCACAGGACCGCGAGACAGGACGACGGGCGGCCGTTCCTGCGTGCGGACGGATGATTCTGCGTCCCTGGAC
>JARKOL010000170.1 GCA_029975745.1 Myxococcota bacterium
GTTTCTTGTGCCTGCCAAGAAGGCTGTCTCGGGAGATCAAGCAGTTACGTGACCTGATGCCCCGAATCCTGGGGTGAACTCCCTCGCCGAACGCCCGCGCGAGCCCGTCAGGACTTCACCTGCGAACAGCGCGGATTGCTCATTCGGGGGAAGCGACGCCTACAGCATGCCGCGGAGGCGTCCGTAGGGCGGCAGCGGCCCCACCAGAGGCATCGCGTAGTCGATGAACGCCTGGGTCACGTGGTTTCCTTCGGGCGCGATGAACGCATCGGGCATCCCGCGGGTTTCCTTGGCCACGTTCGCCAGGGCGGTCGGCTGATAGTCGATCGCGTAGCCGGGGCCGGACGCGCGAATCATCGCAACGCTGCCGTCCCCGCCGTGGGAAAGGGCGAACTCGACCGCCTTCCGCCCGCACATCCGGGCCTCGATGGCGTCGGTCGGGCTGACCACCCCGGGGAACGAGCGCTGCAGGTAGCCGAACGTGTCGGCGCGCACGCGGATCGAGCCCCCCAGCGACTGCTTCAGCAGCGACATCAGCCAGTCGCCCAGCGCGCCGCTGCCGGAAAGCTGGACGTTGCCGTGGGTATCGCGGTCAAGGTCACTACCCTGGGCGATGACCTCGGTGAACGTCAGGTGCCCGGGCGACGCCGCATCCACGATCCCCTCGGACACGGCCACGACGCAGCGCCCCAGGCGCCGATAGACCTCCGCGACGTCGGACACGAACTGATCGCGCGTCAGCGGCCGCTCGGGCAGGTACACCAGGTGCGGCCCGTCATCGGGATACCGGCGCCCCAGGGCCGAAGCGGCCGTCAGGAAGCCGGCATGCCGCCCCATCACGACGTTCACCTTGATGCCGGGCAGGGATCGATTGTCCAGGTTGTCGCCCATGAAGGCGCTGGCCACGAAGCGCGCGGCGCTGCCGTAGCCGGGGCAGTGGTCGGTGACCCGCAGGTCGTTGTCGACCGTCTTCGGAACGTGCCAGCAGGACAGCGGGTAGCCGCTCTCGACCGCGACCTGGTGGACGATGTGCGTGGTCTCGGCGCTGTCGTTGCCGCCGACGTAGAAGAAGTAGCGAATGTCGCGCCTCTTCAGGACCTCGAACATCGCCAGACACTCGTCGCGGGTCGGCTTCTTGCGGACCGAACCCAGCGCCGAGGACGGCGTTTGCGCCACCTCCTCCAACACTTCGGCAGGTTCGGCGAACAGATCGACGAAATCCTCGCCCAGGATGCCCCGGACGCCGTGGCGCGCGCCGAACAGCTTGCCGATGACGCCCGAGGCGCGCGCCGCCTCGACCACGCCGACCAGACTCTGGTTGATGACGGCGGTCGGTCCGCCGGACTGCCCGATGATCGCGTTGCCCTGGATCGGTTCCATGCTGGTTCCTCCGTCGGTGAGGGGGCCGGGGACGACCCGGGTGACGCCCGGACGCCGCGCCAAGGGATATGCCAACCCGCTGCCGGCGTCAAGAAGGGCATGGCGTCGGCGTGCTATCATCCCGTGGGTTCTCAAGGTGAAGTAATGCGCGCGAAGACCGCTTGGGTGCTGTTCGGGCTGCTGGTCGCGGCGGGGTGCGGGAACGATTCGACCGCCGGCAAGGATGCCTTCGACGATGGCAACGGGGACCTCCACCTGCCCGATTCCGGAACGGTGGACATCGAACCCGGATCGGACCCGGGACGACCCGACGTCGGCATCGATGCCCCGGACCCGTCGGGCGACGCCCCGGCGGATGTCGGGGAGGACCCCGGAACGCCGTCCGATGCCGCGTGGGACCCCGGGGACGTCGAGGAATCGCCGGATGCCCCGCCTTCGCAGGACACGCCGATGTCGGACCTGGGCGATCCGAACCCGTGCCCCCGGCTGCCCGGACCGGACGACGATGTCCGCAAGGTCGTCGTCTCGCTGCCCTACAACGCCGGCGGGTCGAAGTCCGATCGATTCACGGTGCTGGACCTGGCGCTCGACGGCACGCTGACGGCGACGGACACGACCTTCGACCTGGGCCGCCGCCACATGGGCGGGATCGTGTTCTCGCCCGACGGGCGGTTGGGGGTCGTCGCGACCGATGCCGGCAAACTGGGCATCTTCCGCTTCGAGGACGACGGCTCGGTCACGGTCGTCGATCCGGGATTCGGGGGGACGTTCTACGCCTCCGAGGTCGTGATGGATCCGTCGGGCGAGCGGGTCTGGGTCCTGAACGCCCAGTGGCGCGAGAACGGCGGTGGCATCTACGCGGTCCGGCTGGGTTGCGACGGCACGCCGGTGAACGAGGGGCTGCGGGTCCCCGGCAAGATGGTTTCGCGGCTGCTGTTCCGTCAGGGGGATCCGTCCCGCGTGCTGGCGGGCGCGGTCGATATCCTGGATTCGGAGGCGGGTCGCGAGGCGCACCTGCTGTCCTGGGGGGCCCAGCCGACCCGAACCGCCAGCGTCGATGCCTTCGGCGACGACCACGCGATGCTGGCCTCCGCCGCGCTGACACGGGACGGCCGCTTCCTGCTGCTGGGGGACAACCAGGAGTTCTCCAACCCCGACCTGCCCAACCGCGTGGCGGTGGTCGAGGTGCTGGCCGACGGGCTGGAGGCCCGCCAGATCCTGACCCCCATCGAGGATCCCATCGCGCTGCTGACCTCGCCCTACGACGATGCGGTGCTGGCCGTCAGCGGCTACGGCAACAACGCGTTCGTGATCCGGTACGACCCGCAGGCCCAGCCGCCCTTCGCCAACCATGGCGCGCCGGCCTGGGCCGACATGGGCAAGCCGCAGCTCCCGGGCGGGGCCGCCCAGGTCGATCGGGGCAGCCTGAAGGGGCTGGTGCTGATGACCGAGGTCCGCGGCATCCGGATGCTTCGGTTCGAAGGCGACGGCACGGTGACCGACCTGGGCCTGACGTCCCTGGGGGACGGGATCGAGGCCATGCCCGGCGCCATTGGGGTCCAGCCGTAGGTGCCCCGCACGGAACGAATGATGTTCGACACCCACTGTCATCTGGCCGATTCCCCGCTGCGTGACGACGTGGAAGGCGTGCTGGCGCGCGCCCGGACCGCGGGTGTCGCCGGGTTCCTGTGTCCCGCGGTGGAGGCCTCGTCCTCCCGGGCGGCGCTGGACCTGGCCCGGCGCCATCCCGGACGGGTCTTCGCGGCGGCGGGGGTCCACCCGGCCTGGATCTCCCCGGGCGCGACCCCCGACCTGTCCTGGCTGGTCCGGATGATCGCCGGTGGAGAGCTGGTCGCCGTGGGCGAGATCGGACTGGACGCGTCGATCCCGGGGGCCGACCTTCAAGGCCAGGAGCGCGCGTTTCGAGCCCAGGCCGGCCTGGCACGCGAGGCCGGGCTGCCGGTGGTGGTGCATGCGCGAGGCGCCCTCGACGGTGTCGTCCGGGTGCTCGAGTCCCTGGGTCCCGGGGGCCCGGGCGGCGTGCTGCATGCCTTCGGAGGCTCGGCGGAGCTGGCCGCGCGCCTGTTCCGGCTGGGGTTCCTGCGCGGCGTCGGCGGTACCGTGACACGATCCGGGTCCACGCGGATCCGCGCCGCGGTGGCCGCGACGCCGCTGGATGCGATCGTCCTGGAGACCGACGCGCCCTACATCGGCACCCAGTCCCGGCCGGCCGGACGCGTCGAGCCTTGCGACCTGGTCGAGGTCGCCGAGACGCTGGCCCAGCTGATCGATTGCCCGCTCGACACGGTCGTGACCCGGACGACGGCGAACGCTCGCCGGCTGTTCCGGCTCGACAGGGAGGCCGCCCGATGACCTCGGACCGACATTCTGGGGAAGCCGCCGCCGACACCCCGATCGAAGGCGCGTTCAGCCGCGTCCGGATGCGGGTCGGCGATGACGGCCTGGCCCGGCTGCGCGCCGCGCGCGTCGTCGTCGTCGGACTGGGCGCCGTCGGCTCGTTCGCGGTCGAGGCCCTGGCACGCTCCGGCATCGGCACGCTGCGCCTGGTGGACTTCGACGACCTGCATCCCAGCAATCTGAATCGGCAGTTGTACGCAATGGCCGGCACCATGGGCCGCTACAAGGTCGATGTCGCGGTCGAGCGGGTCCGGAACATCAACCCCGCCTGCAGGGTCGAGGGCCTGCGCGTGTTCTTCGACGCCGACCAGGCGGACCGGGTCCTGGACGGCATGGACTGGTGCATCGACGCGATCGACAGCCTGAATTCCAAGGTGGCGCTGATCGCCGCCTGCGCGACCCGGAACCTGCCGATCGTCTCGGCGATGGGGGCCGCCGACCGTTCGGATCCAACGTGCATCCGCGTCAGCGACCTGTTCCAGACCGATGGGTGTCCGCTGGCGCGCCTGGTGCGCAAGCGCCTGCGGCGTCAGGGCGTCCGGTCCGGCCCCATCGCGGTGTGGTCGTCGGAGCCCCCGATGCCCGTGCCTCCCGAGCGCCAGGAAGCTCCGGACGCACGGCCCGACGAGGGGCGCCGGGGCCGCGTGCGACGGCCGCTGCCCAGCCTGGCTCCCCTGCCGGGCATGTTCGGCCTGGCCGCGGCGAACGTCGTGCTGCTGCGAATCGCCCGCGAGGGGACCGGCTCGGACGCCGGCGCGTGCTCCGGTTCGTGCTAGAGTTCGCGAACGCCGCCTGGAACCGACGCATCGGGAGAAGCCCGTGGCCCAGCACGCCAGCCCGCCCCCCCAGGAAGAGGCGACCGGGCAACCGCCGGTGACGACCGGCCCACGACGATTCCTGCCCTGGGCGCTGCTGCTGGTCCTGTGCGCCGGGGCCCTGTACGCCCGGACCGCGCCCTTCGTCACCCAGGCCTTCGTGCCGGGACAGGGCACGGTGCTTCGCGATGCGGACAGCTACTACCACGCGCGACGCGCCGCCTGGACCGCCCGGGACTTCCCCTCGGTCCCCTACGAGGACCCGTACCTGTACCACCCGGGCCGCGGCACCATCTGCTGGTCCCCCGGACACGACTTCGCCCTGGCCACGGTGCTGCGCATCGGGCAGGCCGTTGGCGTGGACGAGTCGTCCATCGAGCCCGCCTGGTGCCTGGTCAACCCGCTGCTTGCCGTCGCCGCATGCGTCCTCGTCTTCCTGGCCACCCGCCGCCTGTTCGGGATCGCCGAAGGCCTGGTTGCCGCGACGCTGCTGGCCCTTTCGCCGCCGCACGTCGCCTACTCGGCCCTGTGCAACCTGGACCACCACGCCGGCATCTCCCTGGGCTTCGCGCTGATCCTGTTCCTCGCGATCCGAGCCTTCGACCAGGAACGCGCCGGCAGGAACCCGGAGGCTCTGGGGCTGGCCCTGGGACTCGCCCCCCTCCTCCACCCCGGCTTCGTCATCGTATCGCTGGTCTTCGTGGGGCTGGCGGCCCTGGCCTTGCCCAGGACACGGACGACGGCCCCCGACGCCAGGCTGTCCGCGCTGACCCGCCTCGATCGAATGTTCCGGGTCGCCGCGATCACCGGCTTCCTGGCCTCCACGGCGACGCCGGAGGGACGGGCGCTGCAGATCCACTTCTGGACGTTGTCCCTGTTCCACGCGCTGCCCCCGCTGGCCGGGTGGCTGCTGACCCGAACCGCCCTGCTGGCGGGGCGCTTCTCGCCGGGACGCCTGGCCACGGTGGGCGTGCTGGGCGGGCTGATGGTGGCGGCCCTCCTCCAGGGCGACCTGCCGAATGCCCTGGAGTCGGGCGTGCGCTACACCTCCGGGCAACACTGGTTCCTGGAAGTGCAATCCGAAAGCCGGTCGCCCTTCTCGATGGGATTCGCGTTCCTGATGTCCTCGTTCACCCCGCTGGCCCTGGCGCTGCCCGCCATCCTGGCGGTGCTGGCCGTCCGCGGCGTCCGGCGCCTTCCCGACAGGCCGGCGCTGCTGATGGTCGTCGTCCTGGCCGGGGTCGTCCTCGCGACCGCGGCGGCGCAGTACGTGTTCGCCCCGAACGCGGCCGTCTTCACCAGCATCCTGATTGCCGCCGGGGTGGTCCAGGCGATCCGCGCGCTGTCCCGATGGGTCGCGCAGCGTCGTTTCGGCCCGGACGCCCGTCCCGGTCCCGGTCGGGTCCAGGCCCTGGTGCTGCTGGTGATCCTCGTGGCCGCCATGATCCCTTCCCTGTCGGAACTGCGCGACAACCACGGACTGAACATGACGCGACTGCACGCCCGCGACGCGGACGCCGTGGCGCGCTTCATCGCGCGGGCCACGCCGCCGACCCGGGGCCGATACGACCCATCCGTCCGCCCGGAGTACGCCGTGTTCGCCCACAGGGACCTGGGCCATCATCTGAACCATCGAGGCCAGCGCCCGGTGGTGACCAACCCGTTCGGAGCGCCCGCCTCCTTCCTGGAACACAACAAGGAGTTCGCGCGGTTCCAGTTGACGACCTCGCCCCGCGAAGCCGAAGCCCTGCTGAAGCGGTTCGATGCGGCGTACCTGGTCAACTCGCCGCTGACCCTGAAGGAGATCGACTACTACGCCCGGATGCTGGGACTGTCCTTTGAGCGCTTCGTCACCGAGGATCCGAAGGGAACGGTGATCCTCCAGCCGGCCCTGCTGAAGAGCATGAACGCACGCTTGTACATGTTCGACGGGGGCGTGCTGCAGGAGGGACCGGACACCCTGCCGGCCCTGTCCTTCCTGCGATTGATCCACGAATCGACCAGCGTGATGCACCTGGGGCCGGACCGCCGGTTCCCGAAGTACCAGGTGTACCAGGTGGTTGCCGGAGCACGGGTCGGCGGCACCGCGACACCGAACTCCGAGGTCGAGTTGCGAGTCCCGCTGCGTTCCGCCGGGGGGCGGGCGCTTCAATACCTGGACCGCACCCGGGCCGGAGCGGACGGCACGTTCGGGTTCCGCGTCCCCTACGCCAGCCCGACGGACGGCCGTTTCGACGTGGTCGCGACGGGCCCGGTCGAGATCCGGTCCGACGGACGACGCATCCTGACGGAGGTCCAGGAAGTCGTGGTGCTTCAGGGCCAGGCGCAGTCCGTCGGCGACCTGCGAAACGCCCCGGAAGCACCGTGACCCGGCCCTTTCGAGGCCCGAGCCCATCGGTCCGCCGCCGCTTCAGTGGGACGATGCCCCGGACACCGCCTCGCCGCGCAGCACCCGAACGAACGTCTTGAACAGCGGTACCGCCGTGTTGCCGCCTGTCGCGCCGCGCATCGACAGCCGATCGTCGTACCCCACCACGAACGCCGACACCCACTGCCCATCCGACCCGACGAACCAGGCTTCCCGGGCCCGGTTGGACGTGCCGGTCTTTCCCCATGCGGGAACGGGCAGGTCCGCCGCGGCGCGCGCCGAGCCCTCGGTCACGGCCCGCCGCATCCAGCCTCGCAGGGTCCCCGCGGTCCGGGGCGCCATCCGCTGCGACGGCCGGGCCTCGTGCTGCAACAGGACCCGTCCGCGCGCGTCGATCACCGTTTCGATCAGGTACGGCGTATCGAATCGCCCACCGGCCGCGAACGTTGCCATGGCGTTGGCCAGGGTCAGCGGACTGGCCTCGGCGCTTCCCAGAGCCAGGGAAAGGTCCCGGGGCGCGCCGTCGATCCCCATGGACGCCAGGAGGTCCGCCACCAGCCGGGCCCCAACCCGTTGCAGCACGCGCACCGCGATCACGTTCGTGGACCGCGCCAGGGCCTCGCCCATCCCGTAGGCCCGCCCGTCGTAGCCCCCCTCGTAGTTCCTGGGACACCAGGGCCGACCGCGCGCCCCCCGAAAGCAGATCCGTTCGTTGGGAAAGGTCTCGGACGAATCGATCCCGCTCTCCAGCGCCGCCGCGTACAGGAAGGGCTTGACCGTCGATCCGATCGGCCGACGCGACTGCACGGCCCGGTTGAACGGCCGCGACCCGAAATCCTCGCCCCCGACCAGCGCCCGCACGGCCCGATTCGCCGGGTCCAGCACCACCACCGCCGCCTGGGGCCCCAGTTCCGCGTTGACCGATCGATCCGGCCCCTCCTCGGTCCCGGGCAGACGCCCCGCCAGCGAAACCGGAATCTCGGCTCCCCCGCGCTCGCAAAGGGAGTACGGGTCCATGCCGTCCGCCAGGATCGCCCGCATCAGGGATCGCGGGTCCAGCGTGGCCCGACGCCCGGCCGCCTCGACCTCGATCCGCCCCGCGTCCCGGTCGCAGTGAACGACGCGGGCACGTACCGCCTGGGGCGCCGGAGGGATGTCGGCCGGCAGCGCGTCCTCGTCATCGTCGCGCTCCGGTTCGGGCATCGCGGCCGCGGCCTCGTCCCGCTCGCGGGTTCGCCCCGCGGCGTACAAGGCCGCCAGCCCGTGGGCCAGCGCCGTCTCGGCCGCATCCGAAACCGCCAGATCCAGCGTGGTGTGGACCGTCAACCCGTCGTTCAGCAACGCGCCCGGTCCGAACAGGCGCAGCACCTCGCGTCGTACCGCGTCCACGAAATACGGCGCCGCCCCCAGCCGGGCCGTGTCATGCACGTGCAGGCGCATCCGCGTCTGCCGGGCGCGGGCCACGTCCGCCGGATCCGCCAGCCCGGTCGCCTCCAGCCGGTCCAGCACGTAGCGCTGGCGCGCCAGCGCGCCCTCGGGATTCCGTATCGGGGAATTCGCCTCGGGTGCCGAAATCATCCCGGCCAGCAGCGCCGCCTCGGCCAGGTCCAGCGACGCGGCGGGCTTTCCGAAATAGTGGCGCGCGGCCTCATCGAACCCGTAGCGCCCGTGCCCCAGGTAGATGTGGCTCATGTAGATCGCCAGGATCCGATGCTTGTCCAGCCGCTGCTCCACCAGCCGGGCCAGCAGCAACTCTCGAAACTTCCGTTCATACGTTCGCTCGGAGGACAGCAGAACCTGCTTGACGACCTGCTGGGTGACGGTCGAGCCTCCCTGGGCCACCCGGCCACGCCACAGATTGACCAGCATGGCACGCGCGATGCCCAGGTACGAAAGCCCGGCGTGCCGGTGGAAGCCCGCATCCTCGGCCGCCAGAACCGCCTGCTCGAGGATCGGGGGAATCGCGTCGGGGTCCATCACGGTCCGACGCTGGGTGAAGAACTCGGCAACCACGCTGCCGTCGGCCGCCAGCACCCTGCTGACCTTGGGCACGCCGTCACGGTACGCCTCGAAGGTCGGGACGGCCGGCAGCCCGGCCTCGACGATGCGCACGATCACGGCGGCCGCCAGCACCCCAAGCGCCAGGACCGCGGCCAGCCCCAGCAGAATCCCGGGCAGCCACCGAAACCCTCGCGCCCGCTTCTTCTTGCGACCTGCCATCGCGCCCCCTTGGCCGCGCGATGATAGCGCCGACTGCGCCCGAACGGGGAGTCGGCGACCTTCCCGGGCGATCCCGCCATTGTTGACCGGTCCCGACCTTCCCGCTACCATCCGGCCTGCACGTTTTCGGAGGCATCCATGGCGCAGATCATCGACGGCAAGGCAATCGCGGCGAAGGTCCGCCAGGAGGTGTCCCAGGCGGTCACGTCCCTGCGGGAGCGCGGCATCCAGGTGGGGCTGCACGTGGTACTGGTCGGCGACGATCCGGCCTCGCACGTTTATGTCCGGAACAAGGAGCGCGCCAGCGCCGAGGTCGGCATCCGGGGCATCACGCACCGGCTTCCCGCGGATACCACCGAATCGGACCTGCTGACGCTGCTGGCATCGCTGAACCGCGACCCCGAGGTGGACGGCGTCCTGGTGCAGCTTCCCGTGCCGCCGCACATCGACACGAACCGCGTCACGGATGCCCAGGACCCCGCCCGCGACGTCGATGGATTCCACCCGGTCAACCTGGGCATGCTGGTTTCGGATCGGCCCGGGCTGCGCGCCTGCACTCCCGCGGGATGCATGCGGCTGATCGACGAGACGGGCACCGACCTGAAGGGAAAGCGCGCCGTCGTCGTCGGGCGCAGCCTGATCGTCGGCAAGCCGATGGCCCACCTGCTGCTGCAGCGCCACGCGACCGTGACGATCTGCCACTCGCGCACCCAGGACCTGCCGACCCGGATTGCCGAGGCGGACGTGCTGATCGCGGCGATCGGGCGGGCGAACCTGGTTCGCGGCGAATGGATCAAGCCCGGCGCGGTCGTGATTGACGTCGGCATGAACCGGAACGATGCGGGGAAGCTGACCGGCGATGTCGATTACGAAGGCGCCTTCGATCGGGCGTCGTTCATCACCCCGGTCCCCGGCGGCGTCGGCCCCATGACGATCGCCTACCTGATGCGCAACACCGTGCTGGCGGCCTGCGCGCGCCGCGGACTGCCCGACCCGTTCTGACCGTATCGCACGCCCCCGCTCCCGACCGGCCCCCGACGGACAAATCCCGCCCGAACGACATCCGCATTTTCGTCACCGGACGCCACCCCCTGTTTTTCCCCTTGACCCTCCGGATCGGTTGCTATATTACGGGCCACAGGTCTTGCCCGGAGGCGGTCTTGAGCGGTCTCGAAGAAACGCGGCGCACCGCGCTGTACGAGGAGCACGTCAAGGCGGGCGGCCGGATGGTCCCGTTCGCGGGTTTCGCGATGCCGGTCCAGTTCGAGGGCATCGTCAAGGAACATCACCGCGTGCGTTCGACTGTCGGACTGTTCGACGTC
>JARKOL010000172.1 GCA_029975745.1 Myxococcota bacterium
CTCCCGGGGCTTCGCCAGGGGCGCCGCTGCGGCGGTGGGCTCGGCGCCCTCCAGGGGCTTCGCCAGGGGCGACGTGGCGGCGTTGGGATCGGCGCACTCCAGGGGCTTCGCCAGGGGCGACGAGGCGGCGTTGGGATCGGCGCACTCCAGGGGCTTCGCCAGGGGCGACGAGGCGGCGTTGGGATCGGCGCACTCCAGGGGCTTCGCCAGGGGCGACGATGCGGCGTTGGGATCGGCGCACTCCAGGGGCTTCGCCAGGGGCGACGATGCGGCGTTGGGATCGGCGCACTCCAGGGGCTTCGCCAGGGGCGACGAGGAAACCAGCAGCGCCAGCAGCACTGCCATCGAAACCACCCAACTCCGAGTCGGCGGGCGAACGGAACGGCACGATTTGCCCCCGTTGCCGGGCGGCACGTTCACGCCACGATAAAGCGGCACGTTCACGCCGCGATGAAACGGCATGTTCACGCAGCGCGGATGCCCCTGCCGCCTCACGCCGTCCTCCCGTTTCGCAGCGCCCGGCCCGTGGCCGGATCGAACAGCTTGGCCGCACCGACGGCCGCCCACAGCCGAATCGCGCTTCCGTGAGTCAGGCCCGCGGCCTGGCGTGCCTCGACCTGGGCCAGGACGGTGACGTCGCCCCGGCGCGCATGGACATGGGCGTCCCAGCCGACCGTTTCCACGACATCGACGATGGCGTCGATCGACCCGCCGTCGGTCGGGGCCAGCCCCAGTTCATGGGGGCGCAGTCCGACCTGGATCTGGGCGGGCAGGGCGGTCGCCTCCAGCCCCGGCGGCATCGGAAGGGTCACCCCGTCCCCGATCATCCGACCGTCCCGCGGTGCCAGGTCCAGGAAATTCATGGGAGGCGAGCCGATGAAGGACGCCACGAAACGGGTGTCCGGCCGGTCGTACAGCCCCGACGGCGTGTCGATCTGGCGCGCGTGGCCGCCCTCCAGGACACAGATCCGATCGGCCAGCGTCATGGCCTCGATCTGGTCGTGCGTCACGTAGATCATCGTGGTGCCCAGCGTCCGGTGCAGCGCCTTCAGTTCGACCCGCATCTGGCCGCGAAGGTTCGCGTCCAGGTTGGACAGCGGCTCGTCGAACAGGAACACGCGCGGGCGGCGAACGATGGCCCGCCCGATCGCGACCCGCTGGCGCTGGCCCCCGGACAACTCGCGCGGCAGCCGGTCCAGCAGCTTGTCCAGGCCCAGCATCCGCGCGGCCTCGTCCACCTTGGCGTCGACCTCGGCCACCGGCGCGCGCCGAAGCCGCAGCGAAAACCCCATGTTCTGGCGCACCGTCATGTGGGGGTACAGCGCGTAGGACTGGAACACCATGGCCAGGTCGCGATCCTTCGGCGGCACGTCGTTGACCACGCGGCCATCGATCGCCAGCGTGCCCTCGGTGATGGCCTCCAGACCCGCGATCATCCGCAGCAGCGTCGATTTTCCGCAGCCCGACGGCCCCACCAGCACCAGGAACTCGCCATCGGTCACGTCCAGGTCGATGCCCGACAGGACGCGCACGCCTCCGTCATAGACCTTGCCGATCCCGCGCAGCGTCAATTCCGCCATGCCCGCATCCCCCCGTCAGCGCGCCACGAACACCTTGGCCGTTCGCGGCTCCAGGCGCAGTCGCACGGTGCCGTCCGTTCCGACCGTCGCGTCGTCGGTCGGATCCGGTTCGTTCAGCAGATTCACCAGCTTCGTCCCCTCGGGGAACGAGGTGACCATGTCGCCGCCGCCCGACTGATCCGCGCTGGTCTGGGCCCGGTTGGTCGCGCTGAGGTTCAGGACCACCAGCACGGTACGGGCGGGGGAGCCGCCGGTGGCCGGCACGGTCCGTTCGAACGCCAGGATGCCGGCGTCCTGGGCATCTCCGGTGGCCGTGGACGACCAGACCACGTTCATGTCGCCGCGTCGCAGCGGTTCGTGGTCCCGGCGCAACGCGATCAGTTGCCGGATCCACCGGAAGGTGTCCCCGTCGGTGGCGAACCCGGAATCCCACATGTCCTCGCGATTCGCCGGGTCGTTGCCGCCGGCGAAGTCCTGCTCGGTCCCGTAGTACAGGCACGGAATGCCGTCCATCGTCAGCAGCAGGGCCAGGGCCACCCGCAGCCCGGCCGGATCGTCGTACTGGTACAGGAAGCGCGGCAGGTCGTGGTTGTCCAGGAAGTTCACCGTCAGGCGCCACGGCGGCAGGCCGTTGCCGTCGGCCCCCGTCACGCCCCCGGGCTGGGGGGTGGTGCCGTAGTGCAGCGGGTGATCCGGCGCCTGGGGACGCGGGATCCGGGACTGCCACAGTTCCTCGATGCGTCGTGTCGGGGCGCCGTGCTTGACGATGTCGTCGATCACGAACTTCTGCGAGAAATAGAACACCGAGTCCATCATGCCGGGGCCGGTGTAGCTGCCGATCAGCGCGTCGTCGCCGTCGAACGCCTCGCCGAACATCAGGAAGTTGCGCTTGCCCAGCGCCGCGGCGCGCTGCCGGATTCCGGGGCAGAATTCCCGCCAGAAGTCGTGTTCGACGTGCTTGATCGTGTCGATCCGGAAGCCGTCGAAGCCGGCGCGAGCGATCCAGTCCGCATAGACGTCGATCATCGCCCGGCGCACCTCGGGCAGTTCGGTCCGGATGTCCTTCAGGCCTCCGGGGAAGTCGCCCAGCACCTCCTGCATGCGCACGTAGTCGTGGCAGGCCGGCATGCTGCCCCACCAGGCGTCCGAGTCGCGCTGCTCGGCGGTGATGCGGCCCGCGTCCCAGCATGCCTGCTTCTCGCGTCCCCACACGGTGACGCGCCCCATGCGGTTGTACCAGTCGGGGTTGGCGAACTCGGGCGGCCAGGGCGGCACCCGGTTGATTTCCGGTTGCCACACCCACTGAATCGGGGCCAGGCCCGACTCGCCCAGCGAAGTCCACGCCCGGATGCCTCCCTCGTCGAAGTCGGGGTCCCACTCGGTGGTGCGCGTGATGGGCGACGCGGTGCCCGATCCCATCACCAGTTCGTCCGGCTGGCCGTTGCGGTTGATGTCGTAGTAGAACAACTGCCCTACGTGATTGGTCACGATGTCCAGGATCACCTTGATGTTCCGGTCGTGGGCCTTGCGGACCAGTTCACGCAGCTTCGGCAGATCCCCGAAGTGCGGATTGACCTGGGTGAAATCCTGGGTCCAGTAGCCGTGGTAGCCGGCCACGCCCGCGTCCTCCTCGACGTTCTTGACGACGGGCGAAATCCAGAGCGTCGTCACGCCCAGTTCCTGGATGTAGTCCAGCCGGTCGATCAGTCCCTGGTAGTCGCCGCCGTGGTAGGCCGCCGCGGACCGGGGTACCACGTTGAAGTCGTTGTTGCGGTCGCCGTTCTCGAAGCGGTCGATCAGCACCTGGTAGATGACCTCGTCGCGCCAGTCCGTCACCACCGTGGTCAGGTCGGCGCCGCGCTCGGCCAGGGACGCGTCGAAGCATCCGGTCCACGTCGCCAGGGCCGCCACGAACACGGGAAGCCACGGCGCGATCGCCAGGCGCGTCCAGGGGCGGGTGTTTCTGTCGTTCATCAAGAACCTCCGGGTTTCCGGGGCACCGTCCTCGCCGGCCACGGGCCGTCACGCGTCACGGATAACTGGAACTGTTCAGCCACCATTCGACCTGGACGCCCAGGTAGTGCTGCCACGCCTTGTCACGCCGCTCGTCGAACCGCGGGTACAGGGCGCGCGCGTCGCCATTCAGCCAACTGGCCGTGTAGACCAGTCGGAACTGGGGGCGCTGGTACATTCCTCGCCCCATGCTCAGCGAGGGCAGCAGGGACATCTGGACCACCTGGGGCGCCAGCAACTGGTCGTCCGCCCCCAGGCCGCGCGGCATCTTCCACTGGTGCGCCAGTTCGGCGGCGACGTGGAAGTGCGTCGTGGCGAACCAGGCCGGGCGCAGCACCGTGGCGCCTTCCCAGTAGTCGTCCAGGTCGTAGCGATTCCGGTCGGCATCGACGAACAGTCGGCCGTAGGTGGCCGCCATCAGCCCGAAATCGTGGCTCTGCCAGTTCGTCGAGGCGGCCAGCACCAGCTCCTTGGCCCCCTTGGAGGTGCGCTCCAGGCTGACGCCCCAGGGCACCCCCCACTCGCCGTACGCCGCCAGGCCCCAGGCGTAGCGCGCGAACAGGTTGACGTGCGCGTCGGGTCCGAATCCCCAGAAGCCCACCTGCGCCCCCACGACGCCGCCGTCGTCGGCCGGCAGGGCCGCGGTCAGCGACGGGTCCGGGTCGATCGCGAACTCCTGGAAATAGCCCAGCAGGTCGTCGCTGAAGCGCAACGTGCCCTTGGGCAGCCGGTGGTACTCGCCATAAAGGGACACCTTCATGGACAGGTTGGGCGTCAGGTCGCGTCCGAACCAGGTGGCCTTGCCCGACGCGATGATGCGCTGGCGTTCCATGATCGTGATGGTGTCCGCCCCGAACGTGGAGGGAACGCTGACGCGCCGCAGCGAGTTCCGGTCCTTCAGGCGGTTGACGCCGACGTGCGCCTGCAAGCGCCACGCCGCATGGTCCCAGGACAGTCCGCCGCCCAGGGTGTTCAAGGCGTCCAGCGGCCACCAGTCCAGCAGGTAGATGTCGTCGCCGCGGTACATGCGCGAGCCGACCCAGACCTTGAGGTCCGCCTTCAGGAATCCGGACGCCTCGGCGTACAGGTTGCGCAGGGCGATGGACTGGGTGGCGTCGCCGGTGAAATGGAAGAACTCGTCAAAGAACGCGGCCGTGGCCAGTACCCGCACCGCGAAGCCGTCGGCGGTCCGGATGCCGTAGCCGAAGTCCAGTTCGGCGTACGAGCCCTCCATCAGCCGAGGGCCGTGGGTGACGATGTTCGTGGTCCGTCCGCTGGCCCCCTGGAAGTCCGTCGAGAATCCGACCCGGCCGTAGGTGCCGAAGGTGAAGCCGGTCGCGAACGGGCGGGGAGGGGCCGCCGGGGTCCGGGAATGGGCCGATGGACCCGGCGCCGCCGCCACGTCGGGGTCGTTCTGCATCGGCAGGGGCGGATCCGGGTCGGGGGCCCGTTCCCGCGCACCCGCCGCAGCCGCCGTCGCCAGCACCGCCAGCACCGCCACGCATCGAATGGTCGCGGTCATTCGTCCTCCTTGACGCAGCGCAGATCCTGGGGCCGGTAGCCGTCAGCGCAGCGATCGCAGTTTTCGCCCGTGTAGCCGCCGTCACAGTCGCATACCGGCTGGGCGTTCAGGATGCGGCAGGTCCCGAACACGCAGGGGAAGGTGTCGCAGGCGTCGCGACGCGCGCACCGCAGCCCCCGCGCGACGAAGCCTTCCGCGCACTCGCCGCAGATCCGGCCGGCGTAGCCTTCCTGGCACTCGCAGAGGCCGCTGCCCGCGACGACCACGCAGGTTCCGAAGATGCAGGGGTCCTGGGTGCAGTCCAGCGCGCCCTCGGGCACGCAGTCCGGGCCGGTTCCGTACCCGTAGCCGCCGCAGCCGTTGCCGGGCGTTCCCGGATCCCAGGTGCCGGGGTCGCGTCCGCTTCCCGTGTCCTGGTGCCAGGAGTCCGGATCGTTCGGGGCGGGCCCACCGTCGCCGCAAGCCGCCCCCCACACCATCAGGGCGGCGGCGATCAGGACCGCGCAGGCAGTTCGAGAACGGCTGTTCATCGGGCATCCCCCCACTTCTGCGTTCCGGCATCCGGCGTCGGACACCACGCCCCAGGCACCACGACCATCGCGCCCAGCGCGGGCACCACCAGGTCCAGGTTCGCGCCGTCCCATCGGACCACC
This sequence comes from Myxococcota bacterium, assembly GCA_029975745.1. Classification (GTDB taxonomy): domain Bacteria; phylum Myxococcota_A; class UBA9042; order DTJE01; family DTJE01; genus DUVQ01. The sequence continues at coordinate 5,769 of JARKOL010000172.1, forward strand.
CCGCCCAGGCAGTCCGTCGGCGCGTCCGCCGCGGTCCAATCACCCGCGGGCAGCGTCAGGCGCAACGGGGCGATGCCGCGGTTCAAGGCCACCACGGCCGCGCCATCCGGTCCCGCCATGCGGTAGGCGATGTGGTCGGGGGCGCGTGCCAGATCGGTCCGAGCCCCTCGACGCAGCGCCGTCACCCGGGTGCGCAGCCGCCCCAGGGTCGAAACCTGGCCGAACAGCCATTGCTGGGGCTCGGTCCAGGTCGCCGGCTCCGGCATCGGCCGACGGTTGTCCGGATCGCCCCCGCCGGCCAGCCCGATCTCGTCGCCCTGGTACAGCACGGGCATGCCCGGCTGGGTCAGGACGAACGCGTGTGCCAGGGCGGTCCGCTTGTAGGGTTCCCAGAGCGTCGGCTGGGGGGCGGGGGCCAGCGGGTCCGTCGCGTCCCCCGCCGCCACGGTCAGGAATCGCGGCACGTCGTGGTTGCCGATCATGTGGCCCATGACCGCGCCCGAGCCCGCCCAGGACGCCGTGCCGGCATCGATCTCGTCCAGCAGCGACGCCATGGTGCCCTGGTGCTGGCCCACGACGGACCGCAGCGTCCACATCAGGGGGAAGTCGAACTGTCCGTCCAGGCCGTACGGCCCCAGATACCAGCGGATCTGGTCGCGTCCCTGGGACCCGGTGAACGTCTCGCCCAGCAGGTGGACGCGCGGCGCGCCCGGGGCGAACGCCCGGCCCACGACGTCGCGCAGGTGGCGCGTGACCAGGCGGGGCATCATCGGCACCGCATCGACGCGCAGGCCGTCCAGGTCGAATCGCGCCAGCCACCAGGCCGTGTCGTCCAGCACCGTTTCCAGCACCTCGCGTCGGCGCCAGTCCAGGTCGGGCAGGTAGTCGGTGAACCAGCACCGCTCGATGTCGGTCGTCCACGAACACTGGCGCCCGCACACGCAATCGCCATCCGGATGGTTGAACCAGCCGTCGCGCGGGGACGCGTACCACGGGTGATCCAGGTGAACGTGGTTGGGCACGACGTCCAGGATTACCCGCATGCCGCGAGCGTGGGCCGCGGTCACCAGCGCATCCAGCCCGGCCTCGCCGCCGAACCGGGGCTCGGCCTCGCGGGTCGCGACCGGCCAGTAGCCGTGGTACGACTGGTAGGAACGCCCGTCGAACCCGGGCCACTCGCCGTCGGCATTGCGAACCGCGGGCGAGATCCACAGGACATTGACGCCCAGTCGTTCGAAGTCGCCGTCCCGGATCGCCGCAACGACGCCGGCCCAGTCGCCGCCCATGCGCATCGTGATGCCGGCGTCGGCATCCAGGGGGCCGTCGCCGCGGCGGAAGCGATCGACCACGACCTGATAGACGGTCGCGTCGGCCCAGTCGAAGGGGGCGTCCTCGACCCAGAAGGGCAGGGCGAACGGCTCGGCGGTCGTGCCGGCCGCGTCCGCCCCATGCACCGTCAGGCGGTGCTTGCCCTTCGCCAAAGGCCCCAGATCCAGGTCCAGCACGCCGTCCAGCAACGCGACCCCCGGCACCGGCTCGGCGTCCAGCGTCACCGCCAACCGTCCCGGGTCACACGGCAGGGCGGAGGCCCCCGCCACGCAGCGCAGTCGTGCCTGGAAGCGGTCGCCCGGAACCGCCGCCCGCTCGACGGTCCAGGCGGCCCGCATGCAATCCGACTGGACCCGCGCGCTGTGCTCGCGTCCGTCGCGCCCGAACATCGTCAGGGGGTTGGCGTCGTCCAGCCGTTCGACGCCGTCCACAAGGAACCGGTACGCGTGGCGACCCGGCCCGATCACGAAGCGCCCGCGAAACACGCCGTCCTGGCCACGGGTCAGGCGGTGCATGTCCGGACGCCAGTCGTTGAACTCGCCGATCACGGCGACCTCGGCGGCATCGGGGCTGGGGCCGAAGGTGAAGATCACCTCGCAGGAACGGACGTGCAGGGGGTCGGAAGGGGTGGCCGACTCGCACCCCCCAGCCGACCAGACCAGCGCGACCGCGGCGCAGACCCACCCGCCGCATGCCGCCCCGAAACGATGCCGGCTGTTCCGGCTCGAAGCCACGAACACCTCGATTGGTTCCTCCGGGGGGCGCGGTTCGGGCCACCCCGGTCCACGTCACCAACTGATCCCGCACGGCGCCTCGGGCGTCGTCCCGTGCTCCCGCTGCCACAACTCCAGCAGGTACGCGCCGGCGCCGAAGCCGACCATGGGCACGGCCCCGTCGTAGTGGGCCCCGTCCCGCGTGTGCAGTTCGGCGATCAGTCCCATGTTGGCCCGGGCCTGGGCGGTCACCCAGTCCAGCAGGCGGTCGGCCTTCGCGACATCCCCCGTCGTGCCCCGGTTTCGCAGGGCGCCGGACATTCGCAGGTCGATCAGGATCCATTCGGAACTGTCGTACCAGCCCCCGTCGTCGTTGCGCGCCAGACCCATGCCGTTCGGCACGATCAGATCGGTCATCAGGCGGTCCAGGGTCGTCCCCGCCGCGGCCCCGCTCGGATCCAGCAGCAGCCAGCGGAACGCCTCGACGACCGCCGCATCGACGTAGCCCCAGTTGTTCGCCAGTTCCTCGACGCTCTGCGCCAGGAAGTTGTCCTTCAGGGCGTGCGTGCGGATCGCCGTGACCAGATCCCGGGCGGCCTGGGACCACGTCGTCGCCTCGGGGGTCGCCCCCCGGGCCTGGGCCAGCCGCGACGCCTCGCACAGCCCGATCGCCGCCGCCAGGGACGTGTAGGTGTACTGCTTCTGGCGTCCGTTCCAGTGGACCTCCCAGATCGAGCTGTCCGGCCGGATCATGCCGTTCCCGTCCCGCAGGCCGACCAGCACGTTCGCGATCTCGTCCCGGATGACCGTCCAGTGGTCGTCCACGATCGTCGTGTCGCCGAAGGCGCGGACGTACTCGCCCAGCACCCACAGGAACAGTCCGAAACCGTCGAACTCGACGTTGGGGCCGTCATGGTCCCAGTCCGATTCCTCCATGCCGCGACCGTAGTACCGGCACACGGAAATCCGGTAGTCCGCGCCCACGCCGACCTGCGGCCCGTTGTGTTCGAAGGTCTTGTATCCGTTGGCGTCGGCCAGCAACTGGAACTCCAGCGCCGCCCGGGCCTCGGCCTGGTGCCCCGAGCGAACCAGCGCCGCGATCGAGTAGGCCATGTCCCGCGGCCACGACGTCGCCCACATCCCAGGGGGCAGCGAGGCCAGGATCTGGCCCTTCGACTTGTCGGTGGTCTCCCAGACCTGGCCCATTCGCAGCACGGCCTCGCTGGTGCGATAGACCGTCCTTTCGGCCGGGGTCAGCCCCTCGGGCGGGGCCTTGCGCCAGGCCGTCCATTCGGCGCGGGCCTCGTTCAGGGCGCCGACCGCGTCCCGTCCGCCGTATGCGGCGTGGACGTCGGCCAGCAGTGCCGAGGCGTTCTTGTAGGGGTCGAACGCCGTGACCACCCCGAACCAGGCGGCATCCCCCGCCGCCAGGGTCGTCGGAGGCGCCTGGAATCCGCAGATCCGGTTGTCCCCGGCATCGATGTCTCCCTCGTTGCCCAGATCCTGGCCCGCGTTCAGGCGTGCCCAAGGATCCGCCTCCGAACCGCCCCAGGTGGCCGCGTAGCGGTGGACCGCGCCCAGCGGGTAGTGGACCAGGGCGCCTCCGGCCGCCTGTTCGAGGAACGCGCCCGTGGCGGCGTCCCGTGCGATCGACTCGCCCGCGGCATTCGGGAAGCGGTGGGAATCATTCAGGGTGTTGCCCACGTGGTAGTTGTGCAGGCTGTAGATCGAGACCTCGCGGGGCGCCGTGCCGACATTCGTGACGCGCGTCAGCAACGTGACCGCGGGTCGGCCCAACTGCCAGGGGGCATAGGCGAACGTCTCGATCCGCAGGTCGCCGACCGTCTGGACCCAGTAGGGAATGCCGTCCTGGCCGTAGTAGCCGACGAAATCCCGCGCCACGCCGTCCAGCCAGGTGCCCGTCCCGTCGATCCGCACGCCCATGTACGTGTCGTACAGCACGTCCCGGGTGTTGACGGGCTGGCCGCTGCCGTTCAGCCCCCAGGTCTGGTAGGGGTGGACGAACAGCATGTACCGATGGTTGGCCCAGTCGTCGCCGGACGGAAGCAGGTCCGGGTCCAGGTTGACCACCAGCGCCCCGTGGCCGTTGGCCGAGACGATCCACCCGAACGAGCGATGCGCCAGCGCGCAGGCCGTCGCATCCCCGTCGCACCCAGGCACGCACGCCCCCGCGACCTCGTCGAACCCCGTGTCGCAACGGCATTCGGCGGCCCCGCCCACGGCCACGCACCGGCCGCGATCCGGTTCCGTGCCGCAGGGGTTGGGGGCGCAGGGGTCCGGCGGCGCCTCGGGCACGCAGTCGTCGCCGTCGGGGACCCAGCCCTCGGCGCATTCGTCGCAGTGGTCGCCCGCATACCCGTCGTCGCAGTCGCACTCCAGGCCGTTGCCCGTACAGGTGCCGTGGCCGGCGCACGTCGTGTCCGGGTCGCAGGTCGTCTGCGGCGTGCAGGTGCCCTCGATGTCCTCGAATCCGAAGTCGCACAGGCAGACGGCCTGGTCATCGTCCACGGCGCAGCGGCCCCGGTGGGCCCCCGGATGCCGTTCGGGGCACGGGTTCGGAACGCAAGGGCCGGCCGCAACCACGCAGTCCAGGCCGTCGGCCACGTATCCCTCGGCGCAGGTGTCGCACCGATCGCCGTCGTAGCCCGTCAGGCAGGTGCATACCGCCAGCCCGCCCAGTTCCTCGCACTTCGAGGCGCGCACGCAGGGGTCGGGGTTGCAGGGGCTGTCGGGCTCGCAGTTCCCCGCATCCTCGTGGAAACCCTCGTCGCATCGGTCACAGCGGTTCCCGGCCCACCCCTCGTCGCAGTCGCAGGTCACGCCGGCACCGTCAGGCCGACAGGTTCCATGGCCGTTGCACGTGTCGGATTCGCAGGGACCCTCCAGCACGCAGCGCAGCCCGTCGCGCCGGTAGCCGTCCGCGCAGTCGTCGCACCGGGTCCCGGCGTAGCCTTCGTCGCAGCGGCAGTCCGGCGAATCCTGGGGGCTGATGCAGGACCCATGGACGCAGTCGGACGGTCGGCAGGCATCCGGCAGGCAATCGGTGCCCGAGGGATGGAATCCCGCGTTGCAGTCGCACACCGCCAGTCCCGACACCTCCACGCACGTGCCCTGGCTCGAGCAGGCGACGCCCCGGCACGGATCGTCGGGACCTGCCGAGCCATCCCCGCACCCCATCGCCCCGGCGATCAGGAGGACCGCGGCCAGCCAGGTTCCGGGTCCCATCGCCACTCCCGCGGATTCGCGTCGTTTCATCGTCACTTCCTTTCGAAAACGGCCGATTCCAGCCGTCCCATCGCCACGGTCGCGCTGCCGCCCGAGACCTGGATCTCGCGACTGGACAGCGCGTCCTTGTACGTCCCGTCCGCCAGACCGGCCGAGCCGACCGCCAGCGTCCTGGAGCCGGCATCCCCGCGATTCAGCACCACCAGCACGGCGTCGGTGCCCTCCTTCATCACGTAGGCCCAGTAGTCCCAGGCCACCTGGACCGTGGCGCGCCTTCCGATCCGCAGGCCCGCATGCCGCTGCCGTGCCTTGCCCAGCGCCTGCACGTGCTGCAGGGTCGCGCGCTCGTTCGGGGACAGCGACGCGCCGAACCGCATGAACCGCCGGTTGTCCGGATCGCCCGCACCGGGCATCCCGATTTCGTCCCCGTAGTAGATCAGCGGGATCCCCGACTGGGTGAACAGGAAGGTCCACGCCATTCGAAGCCGCCGGTAGGGGTCCTCGGACGCGGGGGCCGACGGCGGCGCGCTCCATCCCTGCTCCTTGGACCCGTTGCCCCACAGATCGGCGATCTGTCCGGCGGCGTGGGACAGGGCGCGCGGCACGTCATGGTTGCCCAGGAAGGTGGACATCACCGCGTCGGCGCCGTAGTAGCCGTCGTTGCCGTCCATGAACCCTTTCAGCGAGTCCAGCCCCCGGTCGTGGCGCACCAGCGATGCCAGCGCCGCCCAGAACATCGGGAAGTCGAACTGGCCGTCCAGCAGCTTCGGACTGACGTATTCCTTGATGGTCTGCTTCTCGCCGTCGCCCTCGCCGGTGAACGTCTCGCCGACCATGTAGAAGCGGATGCCGTCGTAGGTGTCGATCTCGCGGTCGATCCGGGCGCGCAGCGTGGCCGAGAAGTCCAGAATCATGTGCTTGACCGCGTCCAGCCGGAATCCATCGACGTTCGTTTCCCGGATCAGCCAGATGGCGTGGTCCATGACCCGGTCCATGACCGCGGCGTTGCGGTAGTCGAAGTCCGGCAGGTACTCGGCGAACCAGCACTCGATGGGGCGCTCCCAGCCGCAGACGTAGCCCTGGCCGACCTGGCCGCCGTTCCAGTGGAACCAGGGCTCGGCGTCGTTCTTGTGGGCGGTGTACAGGGGCGCGTCGGTGTGGACGTGGTTCGCGACGAAATCGACGATGACCCGGATGCCTCGGCCATGGGCGGCTTGGACCATGGTCCGGAAGGACTCCAGATCGCCGAAGTGGGGCTCGATGGGGCCGTCCATCCCGGACAGCGTGGCGTCGGCGGTCCAGCCGGTGGCGGTTGGCCAGTACGAGTGGTAGCCCGAGTACTTGTGACCGTCGGACCCCCAGAAGGCGCCCTGGGTGTTCCGGATGGGCGACGACACCCACAGGCAATCGACCCCCAGGTCGTCGAAGTAGCCCGCGTGGATCTGGGCGGTCAGCCCGGCGAAGTCGCCCCCCTGCCAGTTCGCGGCGTGGGCCAGTTGCGGGTCGGCGATGGGGCGGTCGTTCGCGGTGTCGCCATTGTGGAACCGGTCCGTCAGGACGAAGTACATCGTGGCGTGGCGCCAGTCGAACGGCGCGGACTGGACCCAGATCGGCACGAACAGGGGGTTGGCTCGGCGTCCCGCGACGTCGGCCAGGTGGAACGTGTAGCCATACTTCGTGTCGGCCAGGCCCTGGTCGTCGATGGTGAACGTGCCGGTGTCGCCGTCCCAGGTGCCGGATACGGTCTGGCCGTTGCGCGTCACGATGGCCTGGGCGGGGTCCAGTTCGCTGCGCATCCGCCCGTACAGGGCCCGGACCTGCATCGTCACCCGATTGCCCGACACGACGGGGCCGGTCGCCAGGGTCAGCAGCGGCGCGTCGCAGTCAGGCACCCGCAGCAGCGAGTTCCGGGTTCCCGCGACCCACCGGGTGAAGGGATTGTCCGGGTCCAGTTCCCAGCGGTCCTGACCGCCCTCGCGCCAGAACACCTTGTACGCGTAGTCCCCGGGGCGCACGTCGTCCAGCGTCAGTTCCCAGGCGTCGCCGACCTTCGTCATCGGGTGCGCCGTCGCGGACCAGCCGTTGAACTCGCCGCGAAGGTACACGGGGCCGGCCGTGGACAGTCGGAAACGCACCTTCACGGCGCAATCGCGGGTTGCGATGCTGCCCGTGTCCGGCACGCAACGGTCGCTGCCGTCCAGGCGGAAGCCCGGGTCGCACAGGCAGGCATGGCCCGTGCCCTGCGGGACGCACACGCCCCGATCCTCGTCGTCGGGACAGGGGTTCGGGTCGCAGGGATTCGCATCCCCCTCGACGCACCAGCCGTCCATGAACGCGTAGCCGTCGTCGCAAAGGCACATCGCGGCGGCGCCGTCGGCAACGCAGACGTTTCGGTGCAAGTCCTGGTCGCCGCACGGGTTGGGATCGCACGGGTCGCCGGTGGCGGGAACGCATCGCAGACCGTCGCGCAGCCATCCCTCGTCGCAGGCCTCGCAGGTCGGTCCGGAATAGCCCTCGCGGCAGTCGCACGCGGCCAGGCCGCCGCTGGGCCGACATTCCCCGTGGACGCAGGGGTTCGGATCGCAGACGGATTGGGTCACGCACCGCAGCCCCTCGGCGAAGTAGCCGTCGTCGCAGCGGTCGCAGCGGGGACCGGTGTATCCCTGGTGGCAGGCGCACGAGATCTGGCCGTCCAGCATCGCGCACAGGCCGAAGACGCAGGGGTCGCCCTCGCAGGGATCGCCCGGGACGCATCGCCCGCCCCTGGGCATGAATCCGTCGGCGCACCGGTCGCACAGGGCGCCGCCATAGCCGTCGTCGCACCGGCATGTGGGCAGGTTGTTGACCGCCGTGCAGGCGCCGAACACGCAGGGGTCGGGGCGGCAGGGATCGACCACGCACGTCGTTCCGGACGGCAGGAAACCGGGATTGCACAGGCACGTCGCCTGCCCGTTCCGGATGGCGCACGCGCCGTTTCCGCCGCAGTCGATGTCGCGACAGAGGTCGGTCGGGGCGTCCGCCTCGCATCCAAGTGCGCCGACGGCCATTACGGCGAGGGCAACCCACGTGGACGCGGTCGTGAGAGCGCGTCGCGCGCGCGCAGTCGTGGAGGCGCGTCGGACGGGTGCTGTCGTGGGCGCGCTTCGCGCGGGCGTGATCCCTTCCAGGTACCGGGGAACGGTCCAGTTCATGCAGCCCCCTGATTGCAGGCACCGATCTGCGGTAGTCTAGCCCAAGCCTGGCCGCAATTGTCGTTGACATGTCGGGGCATCTGCCTAGAATACGTCGGGTTCGCGGGCTTTGCCGCGTCCAATTGATTTTCCGGTCGCGGTCATGGAGGCCGCGACGAGCCAACAGGACGGATGCCATGAAGAGGACCTACCAGCCGAGCCGGATCAAGCGCCTGCGGACCCACGGGTTCCGCTCGCGCATGGCCACGGCCGACGGGCGCAAGGTGCTGGCGCGCCGGCGTGCGAAGGGCCGCAAGACCCTCGCGCCGACGACCCCGGGCAAGTGAGGCGTCGCCGGGGGGGGCCGTGAACGCGGGCTTTCCCAGGTCCCGCCGACTCCTTCGGGGAGCCGACTTCGAACGCGTGATGCGCAAGGGGCGCAAGGTTCACACCCCGAACCTGATCGTCTTTGCCGCTTCGGGTGATCGTGACGAGCCCCGCCTTGGACTCGCCGTCGGTCGCCGCGTCGGGAAGGCCGCCTGTCGGAACCGGTGGAAACGCCTGGTTCGCGAAGTGTTTCGCCTGCGCCTGCAGCACCGGCTTCCCCCGATCGACGTCGTCGTTGCCGTGCGTGCCGCGGAAGGGCGTGCGCGTCCCGCTCCGGGGCTGCCCGCGATCCGCAAGCGTCCTGGCGCGCCGGTCGAAAGGCGGCTTGCCCCCGGGCTGGCCGCGGTGGAAAGGGAGCTGGTCGATGCCGTCCGGCGACTGGGAGCACTCGGACCGGAGCCCCGCTGACGGCGGGAACCGCGTTCCGAATCCGCCCCAGCCCCGCTGGTTGCGGCGCGTCGCGCTGCTCGTGGCGCGGCTTCCGGTGCTGCTGGCGGTCGGACTGGTCCAGATCTACCGCGCGCTGATATCGCCGCTGTTGCCGCCCTCCTGCCGCTACCTGCCGACCTGCTCCGAGTACATGGTGGGTGCGTTGCGCATCCATGGTTTTTGGCGCGGCCTGTTCCTGGGCACGCGCCGGTTGCTGCGGTGCCATCCCGGCCACCCGGGCGGGTTCGATCCCGTTCCGGAACGACGAGGTTGAACGCCTGTGAAGACGCTGATGCGCTCCAAGTTCGGCTCCAGGTCCCCCGGCCGGCACCCGATTCGACGGGTCGCCGTCGTCCTGGCGACCCTGGGGATGCTGGCCGTTGCGCTGCCGGCCGCCGCGGACCAGCCCTTGCCGCCCGCCGGCTGGGAGCGGGTCGTGCCGCTGGTCTCGAGCGCCGGGCGTTCGATCGCCGAGATCTCGACGTACAACGGCGCGCTGCGGTCGTTTCGCCTGCTGGATTCCCAGTTCGCGCAGGCGGCCCCCGACAAGCCGCCGCCGGGCAACATCAACCCGCCCTCGGCCAAGCGGGCGGCCGGTCCCAAGGACATGGTTTCGACCTGGGACCATGCCTACTTCCCGTTCTCGATGAACTTCGAGGATCTGACCGGCCCCCAGGTCACTCGGACCTGGCAGCGCGACGCATCGTACGGCCGCCGCACCGGTGGCCTGTGGAGCGTCTTCGGCAGCGACCCGGTCTTCACGGTCGTCGCCCAGACCGAGGACAGCGTGACCCTGGTCTGGCCCGACCCCGCCGTGGACGTTTCGGATGTCTTCATCGAACGCACCTGGCGGATGGTGGGCGACTACCAGATGGAGGGCACGGTCCGGCTGGTCAACCTGGGACCCACCGACGTCACCGGCCGCATCCGGGTGCTGGTCACGGCCTGGGAGAATCCGTTCAGCCCGACCGGGGGCACTTGCGGCATGATGTTCGCCGCGCCGCCGGACATCCGCGAGGCGGTCTGCATGGTCGCGGGCGACCTGGACAAGAAGGACCGCAAGAAGCTGCTGGAATCGCCCGGGTTCGAACTGCCGGGGCCCGCGCAGTTCGCGGGGATCAACACGCGCTACTTCCTGTCGGCGATCCTGCCCGCCGGCAGCGCGCCGACCCAGTGCATCCCGGGCGCCGACCCGACCGGGCTGATGACCGTGGCCCTGCAGTGGGGCGGCGACGACGGGCGGCCGTTCTCGCTGCGCTCCGGCGCGGACTCGTGCCTGCCCGACTACCTGCCTGCCGAGGGCCGCTTCGAGGGGCGGATGTCCTGCGCCGAGGCCGCCCGGGTGCTGGGCCTGCGCGGTGACGAGGACATGCGGGCGATCGATGCCGTGGCGATCGGCGAGCTGGGCGACGCCGGCCTTCGGGCCAAGACCTCGCTGATGGGGCGGCGCGCTCGCGACTTCCGGTACACCGCGTTCGTCGGCCCGAAGGACTTCGATGCGCTGAAGGCGGCGGGGCCGGGGCTGGACGACACGATCGACTTCTGGATCCTGGGCATCCTGGCCAAGCCGATGCTGTGGCTGATGCGCCTGTCGTACAGCATCATTCCGTCGTGGGGCATCGCGATCATCTTCCTGACGCTGATCGTCAAGCTGGCGACCCTGTACTGGACCCAGAAGTCCATGACCTCGATGAAGCGCATGGCCGATCTGAAACCGAAGATCGACGTGCTGAAGGAGAAGTTCAAGGACGACAAGGTCAAGCTGAACCAGGCCACGATGGACCTGTACAAGCGCGAAAAGGTGAACCCGCTGGGCGGCTGCCTGCCGATGCTGCTGCAGATGCCCATCTGGATCGCGCTGTACCGGACGATCTATGGCGCCGTCGATCTGTACCAGGCGCCGCTGTTCCTGTGGATCAAGGACCTGTCGGTCCACGACCCGTTCTTCGTGATGCCCGTGATGCTGGGCGCGCTGATGTTCCTGCAGCAGAAGATCACGCCGACGGCGGGCGATCCGACCCAGGCGAAGATGATGCTGTGGATGATGCCGATCATGTTCACGTCGTTCATGCTGTTCCTGCCGTCCGGCCTGGTGTTCTACATCCTGGTCAACACCGTGCTGTCGATCGCCCACCAGCAGGTGGTGAATCGGGGGCTGATCGGCAAGTTGACCCGGAAGCCGGTGAAGGCGGGGTGAGTCGCGTGCCGGTGCGTCCGTGTCCGGACGCGTCGGGACCGAAGGGGGACGTTCGATGAAGGAAGCGGAATTCGAAGGGAAGTCGGTCGAGGAGGCGCTGCTGGCGGCCTCGTCGCAACTGGGTGTCAACATCAGCGACATGACCTACGAGGTGCTGCAGGCCGAGAGCGGCCTGTTCGGGCTGTTCGGCGGCGCGGTGCGGGTGCGTGTTCGCGTGCCGGACGACGCGGCGCAACTGGCCTTTCGCAAGGAGTACGTGCCGGGGCCCGGGGACACGGGACTGGCGCAGGGCATGCATGCGGCGGACGAGGCGCGGGCGCGCGGCGAGGACCCCGGTGCGGCGGCCGGCGGCGACCGGGAAGACGCGGACGACCCGACGAAGGCGCCCCGGGCGCTGGAGGTGTTGCAGGGGCTGCTGGAAAACCTGGACGTGGTGGCCGAAGTCACGGTGGAAGAGACCCGCGAGCAGATCCTGCTGAACATCCGGACCGACGATCGCGACACCGTCATCGGCCGGGACGGCGAGGTCCTGTCGGCGCTGCAGTTCCTGGTCAACAAGATCGTCAATCGATTCCCCGAGGGGCGGAAGCTGGTCGTGCTGGACGCCGAGGGGTTCCGCGATCGACGCGAGGAGGCCCTTGGGGCGCTGGCGCGGCGGATGGGCGAGAAGGCGCTGTCCACCGGGCGCGTCGTTCGCCTGAGCCCGATGAATGCCCAGGATCGTCGGCTGGTTCACATGGCGCTGCGCGAACATCCCGGCCTGACGACCCGCAGCGAGGGCGAAGGCAACTACCGCTGCCTGCTCATCGTCCCGAACTCGCTTTCGGCGGCGCCTCGGCCCGACCGCAGGGCGCGTTGATCAGCCGCGATACCGGCACGAACCGCACTCCGGCATCCGGGTTCGCCGCGAACTCCTGAAGCGCCTGGTACGTCGTGGGGCGGGGGTGGCCGATCGCCACGGCACAGCCCAGGGCCTTCGCCACGCGAACGGCTTCGTCCAGGCGCTCGCGCACGGCGACGGGTGACGGGTCGTCGTCCAGGAACACGTGCCGACGGGCGGCGGGAACCCCCGCCTTCAGGGCCGACTGCAGCAGCACGGTGTCGGCGGTGGTTCGCGAATCCAGGGCATAGAGGCGCCGCTCTCGCAGTGCCTCAGCGTACGCCCGCATGGCCTCGCGATTGGCCGTCAGGCGCGAACCCATGTGGTTGTTGGCGCCGACGGCCCCGGGGACCCGGTCCAGGTGCCGATCGAGGGCCGCTCGCAGTGTTGCCGCGTCCATGCTCTCGCGCAGGAACCCGGGACCGTCCATCCACGAGGCCGTACAGGGCTCCATCGGGACGTGAACCAGCACCTCGCGGCCCAGGCCGGCCAGCATCCAGGCCACATCTGGCGCCTGGTCCAGGAATGGCAGCACCGCGAACGACAACGAAAGGGGCAGTTCGACGAAGGGCGCGATGTCCTCGAACGACTGTCCGACGTCGTCAATTACGATGGCGAGTCGGGGACGGGAGTCCGAATCGGGAATGCTGGTTTCGGGCGACGGCCAGCCGATCGGGTATCGCGATTCGCGGGGGCGGGGGGCCTCCGGGTCCCGAGGCACGGCGTCGGGGCGGGACGGGACGTGGCTGCACGCGACGACCACCAGCGACAGCACCAGCGACAGTGCCGGCTTCAGCGCGGCGGCTCTGCGGTCGGCGAGGTCGGCCAGTCTCAAGGACGCCTCCTCAGCTGGCCCGGGGCCAGGAACGGGGTGGGGTCGATCGCCTCGCTGCCGTGACGCAACTCGAAGTGCAGGGTGACCTGGCGATCGCCGGGCGGCGCGGCCACCTGGCCCAGGGCGTGCCCCGTTCGCACGGTTTCGCCCTCGCGGACGGCGGTGTTCGCCAGGCCGGCGTACACGGTGAAGAACCCCGAGGCGTGGTCCAGGACGACCGCGGTGCCGAAGCCCCGCATCCGGCCGATCCATGCGACTCGCCCGAAGGCGACGGCCCGGACGTTTCGCGTCCCGGTCGAGGGATAGGCCAGGGTCAGGCCCGGGTGCGGGGTGCGGGTGCCGAATGTCGGGTGTACGATGTCCCCGAACGGCACGGCGACGAACGCATCGACCAGCGGCGACGGCACCCGTCCGACCATCTGGTCGAAGCGGACGGGGGCGGCGCGGTCGGACAGGCGCGACTCGATCTCGGCGACCAGTTCGCGTTCCGACTGGGTCAGTTCCTGGGCGCGGCGCGCGTTCAACACGCGATCCTGGTCCAGCCGGGCCAGCAGGGCCCGCCGGGCCACGGTTTCGGTCTCCAGCCGCGCCCGCGCGTCCCGCTCGACCTGGGCCGCGGCGTAGGCGTTCGCCCGCTCGATGCCGGCGACGAACTCGGCCACCGTGGCGTCACGGACGACCCGCGCCAGTTGGCGCAGTTCGTCGCCCTGGCGGCGGTTCAGGCGCTCCAGCAGCGCGCTGCGGCGCGTCAGCGTGGGATCCTCGCCTCCCAGCACCAGGGCCGCCCCGGATGCGTAGGGGGCGGTCGTTCGGGTCTGGCGCAGCGTGGCGGCCAGGAGGTTGCGCGTCTCGGCCTCGCGACTGCGCGCCAGCACCAGGGCCTCGGATGCGGCGCGCGAACGCCGTTCGGCCAGGCGGCGTGTTTCCTCCGCGGCGTTCAGTGCTTCCTCGGCCCGCCGGGCCTGGAACACGTAGTCGTCCAGGGCATCCAGGATCGAGCGTTCCTGGATCAGCAGGTCACCGTGCGTGGCGGGCGCCTGGGCGGCGGCGGGGAGGGGAAGGAGCAGGAGCAGGAGCAGGAGCAGGGGCAGGAGCAGGGGCTGGGGCTGGGGCTGGGGCTGGGGGAAAGGGGCAAGG
>JARKOL010000184.1 GCA_029975745.1 Myxococcota bacterium
CGACACGACATCGTGTCGCCGTCGAACCGCATCTGTACGAAGTCCCGGTCGTTCTCGACCGAGAAGACCGCGAACTCGCAGGCGGTCTGGGCCACCACCCGTATGCGCCCGCCCGCCGCCACGTGCAGGCACGCCGGCTCGTCGTCCGCCATGGATCCCCGCGCCGCCGGCGTGGGGGCCCGGTCGCCACAGCCCATCCGGGCCGTCCCGTCCAGCAGCAGCCAGGCGGATTCCAGGGACACGGTCTGGTCCACCGTCTCGCCGGCCGCCATGCGCACCAGATCGAAATCCATCCCGGTGTCCGGCGTGTCGCCCCGCCGCGTGATGGCGGTGCGTCCGGAACCCGATGGTCCCTGCCAGACCAGGTGGTGCGGGTGCCGCGGGATCATGGCGTCCCTCCCGGCCGCCGATCCGGGTCCGGCAGCAGCACGTCACGCACCGTCGCGACCAGGTCCGACGCCGACGCCAGGAACGTCCGCAGCGTCCGCGCCGTCGCGCCGTACGAATCGAAGTCGTCCGGGGCCAGGCCGTCCGGCTGGTAGGCCCGCACGAAATCCGGGAAGTGCGCCGTCAGCCAGGCCACGATCGCCGGGTCCACCGGATCGTCGAACCGCGGCCGCACGGGCACGTCGGACGCGTTGAACAGCCGTTGCCAGGCGCAGGGAATCGTCAGCACGATGTCGCCGCCAATCAGCTCGGACCAGTGCAGGTGGTGCCGGTAGGCGGCCGCCAGCATCCGGGTGCGATAGCCCCGCTCGCGGTACAGGGCGACCGCGCGCTTGATCGCGGCGATTCCGGCCCAGTCCAGGTGGCCGGGAGTCGCCACGATCCCGTCGCGATGCGCCACCACCTTCAGCCAGTCGTCCAGACGCCCGACCATCAGGGTGCATACCGGGCTCATCGCGGCGACATCCAGCCCCGCGGCCTCGCGCCGACGCAGGCCCCGCTCGACCGCCTCGCCGACCGCCAGGCTCTGGGCCACCGTGAACGACACCGTGGCGTTGATCGACACGCCGGCGGCCGTCGCTTCCTCGATGGCCAGAATTCCCGCTCGGGTCGCCGGGATCTTGACCTGCATGTTGGGGGCCAGGCCCGCGAAACGGATCGCCTGGGCCGCCAGTGCGTCCGCGTCCCGGTAGTACTGGGGATTCGTCTGGATGGACAGCCGGCCCTTGCGCCCCTGCTCGCGCTCGAAGATCGGGCGCAGCATGGCGGCGCCGGCGAGGGCCATCTCCTCGATCAACTGCCAGGCGATCTCGGTCTCGGTGGCCTGGGGCCGTTCGCCCGCGATCGCGCGGATCCGGTCCCTCCACAGGGCCATCTCGGTCCGCAAGACCTCCAGCACGATGGTCGGGTTCGTCGTCGCCCCGACCGCCCCGTGGCGAATGGCGTACTCCAGCTCGCTGCGCGCGCACGAGTCGTTCCACAGGTCCGTCGCGGTCGTCGAGACCGTCTCGTG
>JARKOL010000063.1 GCA_029975745.1 Myxococcota bacterium
CTGGGACACCCTGGAGCGGGTGCGGGACGCCCTGGTGGCGCATCCGGCCGTCTCCCTGGGGGCGATCGATTCCCTGGGCGAGGCCGTCCGGTTGACCGGCGAGGCGTCGGGGGTCCGGGTGACCGTGATCGCACCGGACGGGCGCGTGCTGGCCGATTCCGAAGTTCCCCGGGACCGCGTCGGGGCGATGGACAATCACGGCGACCGCCCCGAGGTTCGCGCGGCGATGGAAGCCGGCCAAGGGCGAAGCGGCCGGACCAGCGAGACCCTGCACGCCCCCATGGTCTATCTGGCTACCCGGATGGACGGGCCGGAGGGGTCGCGGGTGTTGCGGCTGTCCTACGCCGTCGAGACGGTTCGGGAGGGGTCGGTCCGGCAGGCCCTGGCCATCCTGGGCGTCACGCTGGGCGCGATGGTGCTGGGGGGGCTTGGGGCCTGGATCGTGGCGTCCCTGGTGGCCCGGCGCGTTCGGCGCATGGCCCGGGCGGCGGCGCGGATCGCCGACGGCCAGTACGACGAACGTCTGGACGTTCGGGGGGACGACGAACTGGCCCACCTGGGCCGGGCCCTGAACCGCCTGGCGGCGGCGAACGCGGCGACGTTCTCGCGACTGGAAGCCGAGGGGCGCCGCGTCCGCGCCATCGTGGACGCGATGCACCAGGGGGTCCTGGCCACCGACAGCGACGGACACGTCGTGCTGTCGAACCGGGCGATGACGGATCTGGCCTCCCTTCCGGGCCCGGGGGACGGCGCCCAGGGGCCGGAGCCCGCCTGGATCCCCGAGGTTCGCGAGGCCTTGCGCGAGGCGCGGGAGGGGCCCGCCGTCGTTCGCGAGGTGAATCGTTCCCACCCCCGGCCGGCCGTGCTGCTGATCCACGCCTCGCCCCTGCCGGATCCGGGCGGCGTGCTGGTCGTCGTGTCCGATACCACCGAACTGCACCGGATGCACCAGATGCGCCGGGACTTCGTGGCCAACGTGTCGCACGAACTTCGCAACCCCATCGGCACCCTGCAGGCCGCCCTGGAGACGCTGCGCGACGTGCGGGCGACCCCGGGGCCCCTGACGGACGAGGACGCCGAACTCCAGGCGCGCCTGATCGACACGATGTCCCGCCAGACGGACCGGATGGCCCGGCTGGTGCGGGATCTGCTGGATCTGGCCCGGATCGAGACCGGGCAGGTGGTTCCCGCGCCCCGGGAGGTCAATCTGGCCGGCCTCCTGGAGGACATGGTCCAGGTCTACCGCTCCGCCGCCCAGCGCCGCCAGATCGCGCTGGACGTCACGGGGGACGCCGCGGCCTGCGTCCTGGTGGATCCGGACGCGCTGCAAACGGTGCTGGGCAACCTGCTGGACAACGCGATCAAGTACGCGCGTCCGGGGGACGCGGTGCGGATTCGCCACCGCCGGCTGTCCGACGGCGCGACCGAGATCGATGTCGAGGACACCGGCCCCGGCATCGGCGAGTCCCACCTGCCCCGGTTGTTCGAGCGGTTCTATCGCGTCGATGACGGCCGGTCCCGGGAGCTGGGCGGCACGGGGCTGGGGCTGGCGATCGTGAAGCACCTGTGCGCCGTGATCGGCGCCTCGGTCGGCGTCCACAGCGTCGTGGGATCCGGCACGACGTTCACGATCCGGCTGCCCGCCACCGCCCGATCGGCCTGATTCGTCCTAATCACCGAAGATCGGGGGATTCTTGACCGCGGAATCCATTGTGTTCGCGACGCGACTGCGGTAGATCAGCGGCCACGACGACCCTGCCGGGATCGGACCCGCGGGCTCCCGTCGATTGCGAGTACAGGGGCGAGCCCCGACAAGGTCGGCGCCCGCCGAAGGAGGCTTTCATGAGGATCGCGATTCCGAAGGAGATCATGAACAGCGAGCGCCGCGTCGCGGCCACCCCCGACACCGTGCGCAAGTACGTCGCGTTGGGACACCAGATCGCGGTGGAAACCTGCGCGGGATGCGGCATCTATGCCTCGGACGCCGACTACCAGGCGGCCGGCGCGCAGATCGTGACCGACGTCGAATCGCTGTTCTCGTCCGCGGATCTGGTCCTGAAGGTCAAGCAGCCGATCTTCAACGCGCAGACCGGCAAGCACGAGGTCGACATGATGCGCGAGGGGGCGATGCTGGTGACGTTCCTGCACCCGGCAGCCCCGGAAAGCCACGCCATGGTCCGCAAGCTGCGCGATCGCAACATCACGTCGTTCACGATGGACGGCATTCCGCGCATCACCCGGGCCCAGCGGATGGACGCCCTGACCTCGATGAGCACCTGTACGGGCTATCGTGCCGTGCTGCACGCGGCGATGCTGCTTCCGCGCTTCGTCCCGATGATCGGCACCGCGATCGGCACGATCAAGCCGTCCGAGGTTCTGGTTGTCGGCACCGGCGTCGTCGGTCTGCAGGCGATCGCCACCGCCAAGCGCCTGGGCGCCATCGTTCGCGGCTGGGACATCCGGTCCGCCGCCCGCACCGAGGCCGAGTCCCTGGGGGCGAAGATCGAGGGCTTCGAGGTGCCCGACGACGTCGCGATGGCTCCCGGCGGGTACGCCAAGGCGCTGTCCGGCGAATGGCTGGCGCGCGAGATCGAGGCCCTGGCGCCCCTGGTCGCCAAGGCGGACATCGTGATCCTGAGCGCGCTGGTTCCGGGCGCCCTGGCGCCGATCCTGGTCACGAAGGAGATGGTCGCCACGATGAAGCCGGGCGCGGTCATCGTCGATGTGTCCATCGATCAGGGCGGCAACTGCGCCGCCACCGAGCCGGGCCAGGACGTCGTCGTCCACGACGTGATCATCAGCGGCATCCAGAACATCCCCGGCCGCCTGCCGGTCCACTCGACCTGGCTGTACGCGAACAACATGGCGCACTTCATCGAGAACCTGCTGAAGCAGGGTGCGGCCCCGGATTTCAGCGATCCCATCGTCCAGGAGTCGCTGGTCACGATGGACCGCAAGATCCACTTCAAGCCCGCCCTGGAGGCGATGGGAGAAGCGTGATGCTGGATCTGGCCATCATGCTGGCCGTGTTCGCGGCCTCGTTCGGCGTCGGGTTCCTGCTGATCTCGCGGGTGCCGCCGCTGCTGCACACCCCGCTGATGTCGATGACCAACGCGATCTCGGCGGTGACGATCCTGGGGGCGCTGCTGCTGTTCTCCCGGGATCTGGACCCGGTGCTGACCGTGCTGGGTGCCGTGGCCCTGGTCACCGCGGCCTTCAACATGGTCGGCGGGTTCGCGATCACCGACCGGATGCTGCGGCTGTTCCGGACGAAGGCGGCCAACGGCAAGGCGTCCTGACGTCCCCGGTAACGCACCCCGAACGAACGGGAACCGACGACGTTCCCCTGGCGGAGGCAAGACATGACCCCCCCGCATGAATCGGCCCCCTGGATGGCCAACCTGGTCGATTTCGCCGTGATCCTGATGCTGGTCATCGGGATCGGCCAGTTCCGCACCCCGAAACGGGCCAAGATCGGCAACTGGGTGGCCGCCGCGGCTCTGGGCGTGGCGATCTTCCTGGTGCTGACGCGCCACGGTATCGACAATCCGTTCCTGGTCGTGGGCGCCTCTCTGGTGGGTGCGCTGGTCGGCGTTGTCATCGCGTTCCGGATCGACATGACGGCGATCCCCTCGATGGTCGCCCTGCAGCACGGCATGGGCGGCGTCGCGGCGTTCATGGTCTCGATGGTCGAGATGGTGCGCGACGCGCAGACCCTGGGACCGGTGGCCAAGGTCAGCGGCTTCCTGGGGCTGATCGTCGGGGCCGCGACGTTCTCGGGGTCGATGCTCGCGGCGGCGAAGCTGGCCAACAAGGTGAATCAGGCGCCGACGCGGCTTCGGGGCCACAACGCGATCCTGATCGGCCTGATCGTCGTGGTCGTCGGACTGTCGGCCATGATGTGGGACCTGACGGCCTCGTTCACGACGGTCGGCCTGATCGCGATCATTGCGATGTCCATGCTGCTGGGCCATGTCTTCGCCATGCGGATCGGCGGCGCCGACATGCCCGTGCTGATCTCGTTCCTGAACGCCACGGCCGGCGTCGCGGCGGCGTTCTGCGGCGTGATCATCGGCAACCGGCTGCTGATCGCCGCGGGTGCCACCGTGGCCTCGTCCGGCTCGATCCTGACCCACGTGATGTGCAAGGCGATGAACCGCGGGCTGGGGCCGGTGTTCCTGGGCAGCCGCAAGACCCGAGGCATCGCGGCAAGGGCCGCCGCCACGACCGCGGCTCAGGTCCCGGCGCCCGCGGTGCCGGCGGCCGAACCGACGCCCGCGGTCGAGGCCCAACCTGTCGCCCCGGCGCCGTCCGACGCCGCGCCGTCGCCCTTGCAGGCGGCCGTCGCCCAGATAAGCCGGGCCCAGCGGGTCATCATCGTTCCGGGGTACGGCATGGCGCTGGCCAAGGCGCAGTTCGACGTCGTCCGCCTGGCCAACTTCCTGGAGCGCCAGGGCAAGGCCGTGCAGTTCGCCATCCATCCGGTGGCGGGGCGGATGCCCGGACACATGAACGTCCTGCTTGCCGAGGCCGACGTCGATTACGAGAAGCTGGTCGAGATGGACGACGTCAATCCCGAGTTCCCCCAGACCGACGTCGTCCTGGTCGTCGGAGCATGCGACGTCGTGAACCCGTCCGCCGCGGACCCCGCGCAGGACACCCCGCTGTCCGGGATGCCCATCCTCCAGGCGCACCTTGCGCGCTGCGTCCTGGTGTGCAACCTGGACGCCCGCCCCGGCTACTCGGGTGTCCACAATCCCCTGTACGACGACCCGCGCACCGTGATGCTGCTGGGCGACGCCCTGGGGACCCTGCGCGACATCCGGCGCCAACTGGGCGACACCGAGGGGCTGGGCGCTGCGTAGGCTCTGTTCATCAATTCCGGTCCTGCCGCGGCGGGTGTCTCCGGGCGGCCGCTGCGTCGCGGGGCCCCCAATCGCCAATCACGTGTCGCCGGGCCCCCATCCATTCTGGACTACTGCCGACACGGGATGAAGCCGTCGCGATGCGGGCGAAACGCGGCGTCGCCGCGTCGTGGCGTCCCCGGAGACCCGGAAAATCCCGGCGCTACGAGGGCAGGTGGGCCTTCAGCCAGTCGCGCAGGTCGCGTTCGACCTCGTCGCGGTTGGTCTCGTTCAGCACCTCGTGACGCGCGCCCTCGTACAGGCGCCATGTGACGTCGCGCATGCCGTGCTTCTTGTAGCGCTGGGCCAGGGCCAGAACCCCCTTGCCCTGCAAACCCACGGGATCCTCGGTGCCGGCGATCAGGAACACAGGCAGCGTTCGCGGGATCTTCCGCTCCTCGCTCGCCTTCCACGTCGCGTTCAGCAGCGCCAGCATCTCGACGAAGAAGGCGTTCGGGAACGGCTGTCCGCACAGCGGATCCTCGACGTACTTGCGCACCTCGGCCGCATCTCTGGACAGCCATTCCTTGCCGGTCGTGCCGTCCTTGAACGCGTCGTTGAAGTTCCCGACCGTCAGCTTTTCGAGCAGGGTCGCCGTGGTGTCCGGGCCGTCGAATCGCGTCACGATGCGGGCGACGACCTCGCCGACGCCCGCCAGCGGATTCCTGCCGTTGGTGCCGCTCAGCACGCAGCCCGCCAGGTCGCCTCCCCATCGCTGGATGTACGCCTGGGACAGGAACGAGCCCCACGAGTGGCCCAGCAGGAACAGCGGCAGTCCGGGATGCCGCTCACGGATGCTTTCCGAGACCTGGCGCAGATCGCACAGCACCGTTTGCCAACCGCCCGGTCCCAGGTGCCCCAGCCGTCCGTCGATCACCGAGCCTCCGTGGCCCCGGTGGTCCCCGGCGTACACCACGAATCCGGCGCCGCACAGCATTTCGGCCACCCTGGCGTAGCGCGCGCCGTGCTCCTGCATTCCGTGGCTGATCTGGACGATCGCCCGCGGGGCCATGTCAGGCAGCCACCCGTGGACGAACAGGTTCACCCCACTGCTGGCCAACAACTGGAAGTCGGATTTCTGCATCGCTGCCTCCCCCTGCGTCGTCGGGTTTCCCCGGCCTAACATCACTGGGCCTTGCGCCCCAGCAGGCGCCCGATGTCGAACCGGATCACCAGAATCGTCGCCGCGACCAGCAGGCCCAACAGCACGGCCACCAGCACCCGGTTGTACTCCAGCTTGTAGAACAGCGGCCCCTCGCCGGCGACGGGCATCTTCTTCGGCGCGATCTCGATGCCGTAGCGTTCGGCCAGCCGGGTGACGTTGGACAGGTGGATCAGCGGGATGTCGTGCTCCCGCATCATCCGGGTCATCGTTCCCTCGTCCTCGATGGGGCGTCGCGGCAGGCGGCGGTTGATCCCCGGCTTGAACAGCACCTTCGTGAAGTGGGACCCCACGCTGGCCTCGCTGCCGCCGATGTTGATGTATGCCTTGTAGGGCTGGCCGCCGGACGCCTCGGCGAACAGTCGCAACCGTTCCTCGATGTTCTCTTGCAGCGACCCGGTGCGGATCAGCGGCACCTTGTTCCGGGCGACGGCCGCGACCAGCAGATCGATGCCGGCCGCCTGGAGCTGCTCGCCGTTGTCGTCCATGCCGCCGACGCTGGCCGCGATGGACCGATGGTCGATCGCCCCGGCCTCGTAGGCCAGGCGCTCCATGTCCAGCCAGGTCATCCGCGGGTCGTTCGCGCCGTACATCGACGCCGCCATCGACATGACGGGCACGCACCGCAACTTCAGCACCTTGCAGGCGACCAGCGTCGCCAGGTTCAGGGCCGGAAAGGATCCCGACCCCCCGATCGCGACGTAGTCCCCCTCGGCAAGTCCCACGCGGCGCATCATCTCGACGACGACGGCCGCGAAGTTCGGGTTCGCCGACGTCTGCTTCGCCTCCAGGTACCCGACGACCGACGTGATGGGGCTGAGGTTCAGGCCGATCATGCCGGTTCCCGCCGGGTCCGCGAAGGGGTCCAGCTTCTTGCGCTGCCGGATCGTCTCCTGCTTGATCGCCTCCATGCCCCGCATCTGCAGCCGGACGGCGCGCACCTTTTCGTCGTGGTGGGGCTGCCGGATGACCACCATGTTCTGCTCGACGACGATCATCGCGATGATCGCCAGGAGGGCCAGCACCACCAGGGACGCGTTGCTGATCTTGCCGGGACGCCAGTACAGTTTCATCCCAGCACCTCGCCGCCCGAGATCAGAATCAGGGCCATGCGCACGATCACCGAAGAGATCAGCAGGGTCGAGGCCGTCTCGACCAGCCCCTGCCGGTCGATCCAGATCGCGATCAGGCCGGGGATGATGAACCCGATGACCGTCAGGTCGATCTCGTAGGCGCTGACCTCGAACGAGATGAAGTTCCGTACGAACGAACCGATCAGGAAGCCCACCAGGATCATCAGGACGGTGCGGCGACGGCCGTACACGACCATGAAGAACATCATGAACCGCACGACCAGGTAGGTCAGGATGCCGACCGCCAGCGTCATCGCGACCATCGCCGGGTCGCCCAGGTTCAGGGCGAAGTACCCCGGCACGACCATGCCGCCGGCGGCCAGGCCCAGGAACTCCGAGAACATCAGGCTGACGAACAGGCCCAGCCCGATCGAGATCTGGATCAGGTGCTCCATGGCCTACCCCCGTTCCGGCGGTCGCGATCGATTCCCGATGTACTCGTCCAGCATCATCCCGTCCCCCTTGATGTTGCCCGCGCCCAGGACGATGGCCGACGTGCCCGACAGCGATACGATGCGCTCGAAGACCTTTTCCACCCGCTCCCCGACCATCGTGTAGACCCGGTTCACATCGACGCCGGCGTGGGCCGCGGCCCGGGCGAACACCTCGGTACCGCTGCCGATCAGCAGGAAGCGATCGACGGTGTGGAACTCGGCGGCCAGTTGGCCCAGCTGCCGGGAGCGGTCCGGACGGTCCTGGCGGCAGTTGACCACCAGGATGCGGTGGGTCGCGTCGGGAAAGCGCTCGTTGACGCGCGCCCAGATGATCCGGTAGGAATCCGGGTCGTTGGCCGCGAAGGCATTGACCCAGACGATCCGGCGGCCGTGGAAGTCCAGGTGGGCCAGCCGCAGCGCGCCGATGTCCGGCGTCGCCTGCTGCATCCCGGCAATCGCCGTCGCCTGATCGACGCCCAGCAGGCCCGCCACCCGGATGGCCAGCGCGACGTTCTCGGGGTGCTCGAAGTACGAAAACCCTTGCAGGTCGGCCTGGGTGACGGCCGCGACCTCGTCCTCGGCCACGACCTCGAAGCGCGTTCCCCGGTCGGCGCAAGCCTGGCGAAGCACCCCGTTCTGGACGCGTTCCGCCGTGACGAAGATCGCCTGGTCCGGCACGGTGCCCGCCAGCGCCTTTTCGACATCCGCCACCGTGGGGCCCATCACGTCCAGATGGTCCGCCCGGACGTTGGTGCAGACCCCGATCGTCGAACGGACCATCCGGTGCTCGCTGATCCACTGGGTGTAGGGCTGAAGGGCCATGCACTCGACGACGGCAGCGTCCAGGTCCCACCGGCGCGACCAGCGCATGATCTTCATCTGCTCCTTGATGTTCGGCTGGCCCAGCCGGCGGATCAGCACCTCGGAGCCGTCCGGCAGGATGAACCGGGGGCTTGAGCCGGTGGTCTTGGCGATGGTGCGCAGGCCCCCCGCGCGCAGCGCCGCGGCGATCAGGCGGGTCACCGAGGACTTGCCCCGGGTGCCGTTGACGTAGATTCGGTGCGGAATCCGGCGCAGGTAGCGGTTGTTCAGGACCGTCTCGGCCGCCAGGTAGGCCGCGATCCCGAGCGTGAGGCCCCCGATGACCCACATGGTGCGCCCGCTCTCCTCGCGGCGGCCGCCTCGCGGACCACCGGCTTCGCCCTGGCGGGGATCGTACTGCCGTCAGGTCGCGGCTTCAAGCGCGGTTGCGCCTGGGCGGCCCATCTGGAAACGGAAGTTCCGGCTACCGTGCGAACCCATTGTTGGCGGGCACGGCGACCAGTCGGAAGTTCGTCCGCCCCTCCTTCAGATCGATCTCGTGGACCATGCCGCCGACCGTGACCGCCGTCCCGTCCTTCGACACAGCGAGGGCGGCGTGCCGCATGGCGAAGCGCAGTTCCTGGTCGATCTGCGTCGGTGCCGCCTGCTCGTACAGCGTTGCGAACTGCCATTCGCCCCGCCCCCTGAATCCGTAGCGCAGGGAGCCGGTGTCCTCGAAGCGGCTGCCTGTGCCGTCGGTGAAGTACGCCCGATCCAGGAACACGACGTGTGCGCCGCCATCCTCGTCGATCGCGGGCCGAGGCCCCAGTCCCGTGCGCTGGATCTGGTTGCCGCCATACGCGCCGGCCCGGTTCAGGATGCGGATCGAGGACCAGGTGGACCCCGTGACCGTGGCCCACCGGAGTTCCGAGACGATGAGGTCGCCCTCCTCGCTGCGCCCCTCGGCCGTGAACGCGATGACCGGCACGTCATAGGGCCCCAGCGCGATGCCGGCGGTGGGGACCTCGTCGCCTCCGGAGGGCGTCCAGACGACCTCGGGGGCCAGCCAGGTCTCGTCGTTGAACCGCCGGTAGGCCAGCGCGCCCGCCTCGTTCCGGTACACCACGTGAATGCCGGGGCGCACGGCCGACAGTTCCGAGGCCTTGGCCCCGAACGCGAACCCCAGCCAGTCCTCGACGCCGGGTCCGCCCGGCGCGATGGGGACGGCCACCCAGTTCGACTCGCCGCGCCAGGCGTGAACCAGCGGGCGTCCGCCGTCGGGCATGACGGCCGTGAAGACCAGGTGCGGACGCCGGTCCCGATCCACCCCCATGCGATGGTGGGACAGGCCCAGTGGCGTGTCGCCAAGCGTGCCCGCCAGGCTCAGGGAAATCGCCGCGGGACGTGCCCACTCGCCGTCGAGGCCCGGCTCCCGGATCCATTCCCGATAGCCGCCTTCGTGCGCCTGGATCACGCGGGCCGAGCACGACGCATCGAAGTACAGCCCCCATCCGAACTGGATCGGCAGCGGCAGCGGGTCACGGGCATCCAGGATCTCGCGTCGCACGCCGCCGTCCAGGCCCGGCATCGCGTACATCAGCGCCGACGCCAACTGGCCACTCTGAGGGGGCGCGACCTCGCGGAACACGACCCCCCAGCCTCCGCACGGCGACGCGGCCAGGTAGGGCCCGTCGCTGCGGTCCCAGGACGCGAAGTGGTCGAGGGCGTCGCCGACGACCCCCTGAGGGTCGATCTCGACGGGCGTTCCGGCCACGATGGCCGCCGGCCCGGGGTCGCCACCCGGATCCCTTGGCGGGCCCCCTTCGTCCGAAGGCCCCGGATCCGCGGGGCCCTCGTCGGCCATTCCGGGGTCCGGCACCACGACCGCGTCGAATGCCGGATCCGATCCCGGGTCCGCGGCGGGCCCGCCCCCATCCCCGCACGAGGCGGCCAGCATCATCGCCAGTGCCGCGATGCACACCGACGCCCGGGAATCCAGCCTCGCGGAACCGAACCGATGGACCATGGCGGTCGTCCTGCTAGAATCCCGCATAGGTTACCAGAAACCGCGGCCTGCCCGCGTCCTGCCTCCAGGGCCCGGGATTCGTAACTGACCCGTGCGTCACTTTGGACCTTGACGAGGCGGCAGGAAAGGGGGATAGTCGTACGCCGTCCCGGGCGGTCCGGGGCGCGTCGAATCCGAGGCCCCATGTCCCGCCACCGCAGCAAGGAAGACCGAATCCAGGAGATCCTTCAGGCCGCCCTCGAGGAGATCGAGTCCCGCGGCGTGCCTGGACTGACGATGGAGGGGGTCGCGGCCCGCACCACGCTGAGCAAGGGCGGGGTCTACCGCTACTTCCCCGGCAAGGAGGCGCTGGTCCTGGCGCTGTTCGAGGACGCCGCCCGGCGCGAGGTCGATTTCGACCTGGACGCGGTGGTTGCCTGGAACCTGCCCCTGCGCGAGACCCTGGTGGGCTTGCTGGTGCGGGAGCGCGCGGACGGGGCCCGGCAGCGCGCCCGCCGCGTGTGGCTGCAACTGCTGCCCGAGTCGCTGTACAAGGAGCCGTTTCGGGCGGCCAAGGCCCGCCTGGAGGCCATCTACACGGCGAAGTACCGGGCGCTGGTCCTGGCCCTGGTCGCGCGGGACGGGCTGCGCCTGCGGCCGGGCTACGAACACCCCCTGGATCTGGCGATCCAGATGGGTTCGACGTTGAAGGAAGGACTGACGTACCGCCTGCTGACCGGACTGTCGCACGCGGACGCGGACACGCAATTCCTGCGCTTCATGGACATGAGCCTGGGCGCGATCCTGGAGGACGACGATGCAACCGCGTGACCGAGGGCGCCGCCTCGCGGCGGCGACACGCGCCGGACGCGTTCTGGTGCCGTTCGTGGCCCTCTGGGGCCTGGCCGGCGGCCTGGCCGGTTGCGGGGGCGACACCGCGGCCGAGGCACGCCAGTCCGCGCCCGCGATCCGCGTGGCCACCTGGACGGCGACGTCGCGAACCGCCCAGGTCGAACGTCGGTATTCGGGCTATGCCCACCCCTGGGAGGCGCACGGCGTCGGATTCCTGGTCGGCGGACGCGTCACCCAGATCCTGGTGTCCGACGGCGACCGCGTCGAAAAGGGCCAGCTTCTGGCCACGCTGGCGCCCGAGGACTATGCACTGATGAAGCGCCTGGCGGACGTCCAGGTCGAGGCGATCAAGCCGAACTTCGAGCGGGTGGACGGCCTGGTCGCCGACAAGGCCCTGCCCCAGGCGACCTACGACGAGGTCAAGGGGCGCTACGAGGCGGCACTGACCCAGCGCAAGCAGGCCCAGCGGCAACTGGACTACACGCGCCTGCGAGCCCCGTGCGACGGCGTCGTCATGGAGCGGCGCACCGCGGTGGGCCAGGTGATCGGGGCGGGGATGCCGGCCGTGATCGTGCTGGATCTGGCCCGCATCAAGGCGAAGTTCGGGGTGCCCCAGCAGGATCTGAACCTGTTCCGGTTGGGCGACGCCGTCACCCTGGGATTTCCCGGCGTCGAGGCCGTGTACACCGGCACCATCCATCATGTCGCCTTCGTGCCCGACCCCAAGACGCGCACCTACGAGGTCGTCGTCGCCGTTGACAATGCCGACGGCGCCCTGCGCGCCGGGATGCTGGCGCACCTGACCGTGATTGCTCGCGAGGCCACGGGGATCTTCGTGCCGCTGCGCGCCGTGCGGACCAACGCGGATCGGGAGCCGGTGGTGTTCCTGTACGACCCGACCACCTCCCAGGTCGTCGAGCGCCGGATCACCAAGGGCGAGATGTTCGGGACCGACCTCGAGGTCCTGTCGGGAGTCGAGGCCGGCGACGTCGTCATCATCGAGGGGCAGGGATTCGTGGCCCCCGGGGACGAGGTGCAACCGCAATGAACCTGGCCGCCTTCTCGTTGCGGAACAAGCCGCTGCTGTGGCTGGTGGTCCTGGCGGTCACGGCCTGGGGCATCTTCAACTACAACACCATCAGTCGCCGCGAGGACCCCGAGATCAAGATCTCGGTGGCGCTGGTCATCACGATCTGGCCGGGCAAGGGCGCCGAGGATGTCGAGCGCCTGGTCACGCGCAAGCTGGAAGACAGCATCGAGAAGATGAGCTCCCTGCGGGAACTCAAGTCCACGACTCGCGAGAACGTCTCGCTGATCTTCGTCGATGTGGACTTCAACGCGGACACCGACCTGGAATGGCAGAAGCTGCGCAACCGCCTGAACGAGGCCCGGGACGAACTGCCCGACGGCGTGATCGGCCCGATGGTCATGGACGACTTCGGCGACGTGACCGCGATGGTCTGGAGCCTGCGGTCGAAGACGGCCACGCCGCACGAACTGAAGTACTGGGCCGAGCGCCTGAAGGCCAACCTGAAGACCCTGGACACCGTCGGCAAGATCAACCTTCTGGGCGAGCAGGAGGAGGTGATCTACATCGAGGGGCCGATGGACAGTTTCTCGATGTACCACTTCTCGCCGCTGACCGCGTCGCGCATCCTGGACGCGATCAACGTCAACCTGCCCGCCGGGTACCTGCGCACGCCCGAACGCAACCTGCGCCTGGACACGACCGGTTCGTTCAGCCTGCTGGACGAGATCCGCAACGCGGTGCTGGACGTCTCGACCGAGACCGGCACGCCGCTGAAGGTCCGCGACGTGTTCTCGGTCCGCCAGGCGTACCGCGAGCCCCCGAACTCGCTGATGCTGACGAACGGGGACCCGTCCATCGGTCTGGACTTGCGGATGCAGAGCGGCTCCAACGTCGTCGAGATGGGACAACAGGTCAAGGCGGCGGTCGAGGCGTTTCGGCCCCAGCTTCCGTCGCACATCGAACTGGAACTGCTGCACGACCAGCCCCGCGAGGTCGATGAGTTCATCGGCACGTTC
>JARKOL010000209.1 GCA_029975745.1 Myxococcota bacterium
CCCTCGCCCCAGCCCTCGCCCCAGCCCTCGCCCCTACCCGAGCCCCTCCCCGAGCCCCTTGCCCCAGCCCCTACCCGAGCCCCTCCCCGAGCCCCTTGCCCCAGCCCCTACCCGAGCCCCCCTCCCCCATCGACGGAGCCGGGGTTCGGGGCTAGACTCGCCCGAGCACACATGGGAGGCCCCCGATGGCGGACGCGGACCTGATCGTGGTGGGCGGCGGAATCAGCGGCATGTCGCTGGCGCACACCTGCGCCCGCGCCGGCATGTCGGTGCTCGTGCTGGATGGGGGCGAGAGCCCGGGGGGCTGCCTGCGGACCCGCCAGGGCCCCGACGACTTCTGGTACGAGATGGGCGCCCACACGTGCTACGCATCGTACGACGCGTTGCTGCGCCTGGTCCTGGACCTGCCCGGCGGCCTGGGCACGCTGATCCCCCGCGCGAAGGTCGGCATGCGGCTGGTCGTGGACGGCCAGATCCGCACGCTGAAGCAGGAGATCCGCCTGGGCGAGCTGCTGGCCAACGCCCCGCGGATGTTCGTCCTGCGCAAGGCAGGCAAGACGGTGCGGCAGTATTGGGGTGCCGCCGTCGGCCCCCGCAACTGGGAGCGCGTGTTCGGCCCGGTGTTCGCGGCGGTGCCGTCGCAGCCCGCCGACGACTTCCCGGCGTCCATGCTGTTCAAGTCCCGCAGGAAGCGGAAGGACGCCCCGCGCAGTTTCACCCGGACCGGCGGCCTGCAATCGCTGGCCCTGGACCTGGCGAGCCCCCCCAACATCCAGTTCCGACCGAATGCCAAGGTCCAGGCACTGCAACCGGGACGGGACGGCGGTTTCGTCGTGTCGCTGCAGGACGCGGCGTTGCACGCGCCGCACGTCGCGCTTGCGGTGCCGCCCGATGCCGCCGCCGGCCTGCTGGGGACGGTGCTGCCGCCGGCCGCCCAGGCGGCCGCCGGGGTCGCGACGTGTGCCGTCCGCACCGTAGGTGTCGCCGTCCGGCGCGAGGACACCCCCCTGCCCCAGGCCGCGTTCTTCATCCCGCTGGAGGATGTCTTTCGTTCGTGCGTGACGCGGGACACCGTCCCCGACGCGAAATACCGCGGATTCGCGTTCCACCTGGCGCCGGACGTCCAGGAGTCCGACGCGATCCGCCGGATCCAGGAGTTCCTGGGCGTACCCGAAGGCCGGTGGGTCGATCTGGCGCGCCACCAGGTCGTCCTGCCGTCGCCCCGCCTGGGTCACGACACCGCCGTGGCCGCCATCGACCGCGCCCTGGCCGGAACGCCCCTGGCCGTGACCGGCAACTGGTTCGCGGGACTGGCTCTGGAGGACTGCGTCCAGCGCAGCGTCGCGGAAGCGTCCCGCCTGGCGGGAACCGTCCCCGCCGACGTCGTCCCCGTCGTCAGAAGCTCGTGACCACGACCTCGTCCACGCACCCGCGACGGTCCGCACGACTGTTGACCGAACGCGCCGCCTGCACGACGTCGATCCGGAATCGCGCGTACATCGACAGCACGGCGTCGGTCCTGGAGTTGGACAACATCACGTGTACGCCGCGATCCGCCAGCACGCCGAACACCTCGGCCAGCCGCTCCTGGTCCGCCATCGAGAACCCTTCCCGCGCGTACGCGGTGAACGAGGCCGTCCGAGACAGCGGCACGTAGGGCGGGTCGAAATACACCAGGTCCCCGGCACGCGCCTGGTCCAGGACGCCGACGAACGACCCCGCGGACAGCCGCGCCACGCGCAGGGCGTCCGACGCCGTCCGCAGGCCGGGTTCGTCGCAGATCGTGGGATTGGTGTACCGCCCCATCGGCACGTTGAACCCGCCCTGGCGATTCTCGCGGTACAGCCCGTTGAAGCACGTCCGATTCAGGTAGATCAATCGGGCCGCCCGCTCGGCCAGCGACGCGGGATTCGCGCCGCGCACCGCGTAGTAGTGGTCCCGGGAGTGCCTGCTGGCATGCTCGCGCAGCAGCGCGATCACCGGCTCGACCTGGTCCGCGACGCCCTGGTAGGCCTCGATCAGGCGACCGTTGACGTCGGACAGCCTGGCCCCATCCGCGACCAGTCCCAGGTTTCGCAGTTCGAAGAACAGCGCGCCGCCGCCGACAAACGGCTCGTGGTACGCCCGGAACGTCCCCAGGCGCAACACGTGTCCGACCAGGACCGGCAGCAGTTGCCGCTTGCCCCCGGCCCACTTCAGGAAGGGACGAAATACCGCCACGAGCACCCCCCACGCCACGAGCCCCGTGGGATCATACGCAGCCCGGGACTGCCTGGATACTGCCGGATGCTCACCCAGGTTCCAGGACGCCCTGAACGACGCGACAAAGCTCGTCCATTCGGTACGGCTTCTGGATGCTGGCCGCCACGCCCAGCAGGGACGCCCCCTCGGCCCGAGGATCCTGAAGATTGCCGCTGGCCAGGATGACCCGGACATTCGGATCGACCGCCTGCATCCGACGACACACCTCGATGCCCGAAGCGCCCGGCAGCACCACGTCCAGGATCACCGCGTCGATGTCGCGGAACCGCCGCGCGAACAGGCCCAGCGCCTCGGCATCATCCGCGGCGGTCAGCACGTCGAACCCGCACTCCTCCAGAAGGACCCGGACGGTCTGCAGCACGACCGGCTCGTCGTCCACCACCAGCACGCGCCCGACCGCGCCGACCCCCCGGGTGGCCGTACGGGGCGGGACGACGTCTGGAACCTCCCGCTTCGACTCGCACTCCGGCAGGAACACCTCGAACAGCGTGCCCTCGCCCGGACGCGACCGGACCTCGATGAATCCGCCGTGGCGGCGAACGATGTTGTAGACCATCGTCAGGCCCAGGCCACTGCCCGTTTCCTTGGGTTTGGTCGAAAAGAACGGGTCGAAGACCTTCTCGCGGGTGGCCGCGTCCATGCCGACGCCCGTGTCCGAAACGCCCAGGACCCACCAGCGCCCATCCGCATCCCCCGAGTGAATGGGGTCCGGAAGGCGCCGACCCGCGGGCGCCGGCGCGACCGACACCTTCAGCGTCCCGCCGAACGGCTCGTTGGGACGACGCATGATCGTCATCGCATGGCCGGCGTTGATGACCAGATTCAGCAACGTCTGCTCCAGTTGCACGGGATCGACCATCACCATCGCGGGCGCGTGCCAGGGACGAAGTTCGACGACAATCGAACCGTCCAGCGAGTTCCGGCACATGGCCATGGTCCGAACCATCGCCTGGTTCAGATCGACGGGCACCACCTCGGGGTCTCGACTGCGGGCGAAGGTCAGCAGGCGCTGCACCAACTGGGACGCCCGACCGGCCGATTCGTTCATCAATTCCAGGTAGTTTCCAAACATCGAACGCGCCGGCTCGGCCAGCCCGCGCACCTTGACGTCCATCAGGGACAGGATGCCCGTGATGGCGGTCAGGTAGTTGTTGAAATCGTGCGCCAGGCCGCCGGCCATCGTGCCGATGGTCTCCATCTTCTGGGACTGCCGCAGTTGCTGTTCGGCAATCTCCAGTTCGGTGACATCGTCCAGTCGAATCGCGGCCCCCCGGTCTCCCTCCGAGCGGATCGGAAAGATGCCCACGTTCCACGTTCGGGCCCCCACGGTCAGCTTGCCGGTGGCATCCGGCCCGTTCGCCTCAAACCGGCGTTCCACGATGGCCTGCGCGAACCGGTCCCGGCACGTCTCGAGGAACGGGAACACCTGCCAGAAGGGCTGCCCGATCGTGGCGCCGCCATCGGCCGGGACCAGTTCCCGAGCCACCGTGTTCACCCGCGTGATCCGGCCATCACGATCGACCACGATCAGGGCGGACGGCATGCCATTGAACAGATCGACCAGGTGATCGCGAACATCTCTCAGTTCCTGTGTCTTGGCATTGACCCGCCGCCGCAGCACGCGATTCCAGGCCGTGAACAGCAGCATCGACGCGGCGATCAGCGCCCCAAGGCCCAGCAACCCCATCCAGAACGTCCGATCCAGCCGGAACCAGCCCGGCATGACGAACACCCAGCGGTTGTAGATCTCGGCCCGCTCCTCGGGTCCGATGGTCGCCAGGGCCTTCGCAAGGATGCGGTGCAGCTCGGGCCAGTCCTTGCGCGAGGCGAACGCCAGCCGGACCAGGTGGTTCGTGTTGCCGACGATGTGCAGGTTGCGAAGCCCCAACTGGTTCTGGACGTACGCGAAGACGGCCTGGTGAACCACGAAGTAGTCCGCGCGCCCCTCGGCGACCTCGCGCAGACCCGTCGCCGTATCCGGCACCGAGCGCACGTCCAGGTAGTCGAAGTTGTCCCGCAGGTATTGCTGGCTGGCGTAGCCCTCCAGCACCAGCACGCGCGAGTCCACGAGGTCGATCAGGGTCAACGACCGCGTCTCCTCCAGCCGCCCGACAATCACGCTGGGAACCTCGATGTACGGCTCGGTGAACAGCATGAAGGCGTCGCGCTGGGGCGTGTGGGTCATGGCCGGAACGACGTCAACCTCGCCGACCTGGTAGGCGCGGACCACCTCGTCCCAACTGGACTTGCGCACGATGCGAAAGCGGATGCCCACGATGCGTTCGATGCGATGGACGTAGTCCGACGCAATGCCCTGGTAGTTGCCGTCATCGTCGAAATACTCGAACGGCGGGAAGCTGGGGTCCGGCGCCAGTCGGATCGACTCGATCCGGCGCGAGAGCCAGGCCCGCTCGAACGGGGTCAGGATCTCGACCTGGCGCTCCACATGGTCGTCCCGACCGCACGAGGTCCCGGCCAGACCCGCCCACAGCAGCAGGGCGACCCCCGCCACATGACACACGACGTGCCAGGACCCGTTCTGGTGGCACCGTGATGGCAACATGGGGTCCAGTGTAGTCGGTTTCCGCCGGCGATGGAATCCCGGCCGACGCCACAGCCGCCCGTAGGCGCCCGCCGCAGTAGGTCGAAGACTTCTTCACAAGCTCTCAGTCGGAGTCCGCTTGGAGGGCCGCATTCCAGGACTGCCACGCACCGGCAAGCCGGCTTCGCAGCGCCTCGAATGGTGCGATCAGGGGGACCAGGGCCGGCAGGACCCGGGCATCGGACAGCCAGGAGTCGGCATCCCCCTGCCACCCCGAGGCATAGGCATCTCGCAGCGCCGCATGGGCCGTGGTCGCGACATCCAGCGAGATCAGGGCAGAGAGGGGCCACGTCACCGGCCAGCCGTCGGCCAGTTCACGCGAGGCGGACTCCGCCATCCCGGCGGCCACGAGGTTCAGGCCGGCCACCCGCGTGCGCCAGGCCGCCCACAGCATCGCCAGGGCATGCCCCGTGCCGCCCGGGGAGGCCGACGCCGCGACCCGGCAGGCGGACTCCAGTTCCAGCAGCCGGCGCCGCGCCTCCAGCCCCAGGTCCGACGTCACGTCCCCGGGAAGGCAGTTCGGATCGTCCCCCAGGCCATCGTCGGCGCCGTAGGCATCCCCGGAAACCGTCGCCAGCGAGGTCCCGACCAGATGCTCGCGCCAGCCGCCCCCCAGATCCGCCACCACGTGCAGTTCCCAGCCGGCCCGCGAGCCCAGATGGGCCTGTTCCACGACCACCGCGGCAGGAAGCCCGTTGCCCAGGGAGAGGACGCGCCATGCACCCCGCAGGATGCCGGCATCATCGTCGCGGTGCAGCGGCACCCCGTCGAACATCGATGTCGATACGCCGGACAGCTTTTCGCCGGAGGACAGCATCTTCGACGCCCGCATCTCGACGAAGGACCAGACATCGCGCGAGATCACGCGCACCCCGCCGGGAAGCCACTGGGTGTACGTGTAGAACAGGTCCAGCACGCCATCGCGGTCCAGATCCCGCATCTCGATGTTCAGCCCCGCCCCCTCCCGGCTGACGTACCAGGCGAACGCGGGCTTGTCGCGAACGGTGATCCGCGCCGTTGGAAAGACCAGGACGCCGTGCAACGTTCCGCTGGACAGGGCGGCCAGGTCCGACTCCATGTCGATGACGACGACTCGATTGCGTGCCAGGTGCCCGGTCAGGGCGGCCACGGGGGCGCGCCGCATGACGACGACCCGCGAGGGCACGAATCGGAAGGCGCCGCAGCGGACGTCCCGGACCCCGTCCAGGGGACAGGCTCGCCCGCCGGCCAGGCCTTCCAGGTCGAACGTGAACCGATCCGGGGACTCCTGGACGTCGAGGATCACGCCGCCCAGCACCGAGGTCACGACCTCGACGGCGTCGGCCGCCGACAGGCGTTCGTCCAGAGGACTCGGCGCCGAAGGCAACGGGGGGTTGGCCCGGACCGTCGAGGCCCCAAGGAGCCCCAGCATCAGGAACGCGCAACCCCAGCAGGACGAACGCCGCCGAACGGCCACCGGTTCCCGGGTCATGGAACCTCCCCGGGCGTCCAGGTGGCCAACGTCCCGTCCAGGCCGACGAAGACCCACTCGCTGCCGTCCGGCAGCGCGACCACGTCCCGGAACACGCGGTACGTCCCGGTGTCGAGCGGCTCGAACGGCCCATCCCCACGACGCACCAGCACCGTGCCGGCCCACCCGGCGGCCACGGTCCGGTCCCGGTGTCGATGGACGCCGTACAGGAACGTCGCGGGATCCTCGAACAGGCGCACGCAGTCGCCGGGACCGCAGTCCAGCGCCATTCCGTGATCTCCGACCACGACGACCCGGTCCTCGGAGGGCACGCAGTCGCGCAGGGTCGCCCCCGTATCGGTCGGCAACAGCCGCTGGCCCTTGTCGTCCCGCATCTCGAGTCGGCCGTCCACGCCGCCGACCCAGCGCGCCTCGCCGGCCGCGCACACGCTGGTCAGCATCACCCCGCGCCGGACCTCGACCCGGACGCCCTCGGGGTCCAGCCGGAAAAGCGTCCCATCGACGGACGTGATCCACGCCCCGTCCTCGTCGCTCCAGATGTCGGTCAGGTCCACGTTGGTGCCCGTGGGAATGGGGGCCACCGGGTCCAATCCCAGGTCCAGCAGCGTGCCGCGATCGCCCACGGCATAGCGCCCCGACACCGCGTGCAGATCGGCGTCCGTCGGCACGACGCGGGTGCCGATCCGGCCCTCGCGCACGTCCAGCACCAGGCCGGCCTCGCCGACCGCGACCACGCCGCCGTC
>JARKOL010000222.1 GCA_029975745.1 Myxococcota bacterium
CGGCCATCTCTCCGGGACCACGATGCGGAGCCTCCGGCGGCGGAGGTAGGATTCGAACCCACGGGACTGTTCGTCCGGCGGTTTTCAAGACCGCTGCCTTAGACCACTCGGCCACTCCGCCTTGTCAAGGAACTCAAGGGCCAAGATTTATAGCGCGACCCATCGGGCTTGTAAAGTTCCAACTTGCGCCCCACCGGAGGCTAGGGGATCGACACGCAGTGGCGCAAAGCCCCGGAGCGCAGCAGCAAGGGCGTCTGATCCACGACCAGGGAGAGGCACGCCAGGCTACCCGTTGGAGGGTCGCGCTTCAGGGAGATCCGAGCGGTGTGGCGGATCAGATCGCCCTTCCGCCAGCGGGCGGGGGCGTAGGTGCCGTCCCCCACCTCGCGCCGATTGTTTCCCAGCGAGGCCCCGGACGGCGACCGCACGTCCACGCGCAGCTCGACCTTGGACGCATCCTCCAGCGCACCCCGAGCCCGCAGCACGATGGCCAGATGGCACAGGCGACCCTCGCGCGACGCCTGATAGGCCGCCAGTTCGGGCCCGCCCACAAAGGCCTCGTCCAGGAGTTCGTAGTCCCGCGGCAGCACCCGCAACAACACATCGCCCAGGTTCCGGTTGGCCACGGCATCGATGGCGGCCATCGTCCGGATCAGTTCGACCCGCATCTCGCGGGCGACGTGGGGAAGCCGTCGAGCCACGTCCGTCTGCTCGTCCGGGTCGTCGGCGCGGTCGAACAACTCGTATCGATTGAGGGTGCGGTCGTATCGCAGCCGGTGCGTCGGCGTCGTCAGCGCGAACTCCTGCGTCCGGCGGGTCTGCTCGGAAAACACGGCGCCCCGGTCCAGGGTCCCGGTCCCCGCCAGCAGCGGCGCCAGACTGACGCCTCGACTGGACTGGGCATCCGCCAGTCCGGCCAGGTCCCACAGGGTCGGTCCCAGGTCCAGGGTCGAGACCAGTTCGGGACGGCGGCCGGGGGTCACGCCCGGCACCCGGATCATCAGGGGCACGCGCACCTCCTCGGCGTAGACCGAGACCCCGTGAAAGTCCCTGCCGTGCTCGCGGAAGGCCTCGCCGTGGTCCGAGAAGAAGACGACCAGGGTCCGCTCCTCCCGTCCGGACTGGGCCAGCGCCTCCAGCACCTGCCCGACGGCGTGGTCCGCGTACGCAACCTCACCGGCGTACAGGCCGCGACGGTCGGTCCCGAAACGCCGGAACGCCGGGGGTGGATCGTACGGATAGTGGGGGTCGATCAGGTGGACCCACAGGAACAGCGGCTTGTCCTTCGCGGCCTCCTCCAGAACCTCGACCGCCAGCTCCGCAACCGGCCCGGCGAAGCGCCCACGCGGCCCCGCCGAGACGCTGCGCCAGTCGTCCAGTCCCCGATCCAGCCCCAGCCGGTCCAGTTGCAGGCCCGCGGTCACCGCGACCGTCCGGTAGCCGGCCTGCGAAAACGGTTCGAACAGCAGGGGGATGTCGTCCGGCACGGCCCGAAACCGCGACGCCCCATAGAACCCGGGCAGCTCGCCGGCGAACCGTCCGGTCAGGATCGCCGCGAACGCCGGCATCGTCCAACTGGCGGGGGCGATGGCGTCCTCGAACACCACCGACTCGGCGGCCAGGCGGTCCAGGCGGGGCGTCCGGTCCGACGGGGCGCCGTGGATGCCCAGGGCGTCCCGGCGCAGGCCGTCGATCGAGATCAGCAGGACATCGGGCCGGGACGGCAACGAAACCGGATGCGTCAGTCTGGGACGCTGCAAGGCGGGAGGCGCCGATTTCAGGTCGCCATCCAGGCAGTCCTCGTCGATGCCGTTGTCCACGATCTCGGGTGCACCGGGGTAGATGTGCGGGTCCCAGGGCGCGCAATCGATGCCGCCCAGGAAGGTCGAGGCGCCGTCCCGGTCGAGATCGAACACGCGCGACCACCCGGCCGCCACCTGGGCACCGTTGCGACCAAACGACAGGAACAGCGCCCGGGCGCCATCGACACTGCCGGCCCACAACAGCCCGCCAGCCGTGATCGCGATCGCCAGGACCGCGGCGCCGGCCGCCGTCATGACGCGCCGTCGCGGAGGGGTGCCGACGGGCGCGGTTCGCCGAGCCAGCAACAGGAC
>JARKOL010000224.1 GCA_029975745.1 Myxococcota bacterium
TACGGCCACTCGCTGGCGGTGCTGTCCCCCGAGATCCTGTCCCGCGCCGCGATTCTGTACATCTGGGTCACGCCCGAGGAATCCCGGCGCAAGAACATCGAGCGCACCGACCCGAACGACCCTGGCTCGATCCTGAACCACGGCGTCCCCGAGGCGGTCATGCGAGGCGACTATGGCTGCGACGACATGGCCCACCTGATCCAGACGTCGGATCGCCCGGGGACGGTACGAATCGAGTCCGGCGGCCGGGCGTTCCATCTGCCCGTGGCCCGTTTCGACAACCGGCAGGACCGGACGACGTTCGTTCGCAAGGGTCCCGGCAACTGGACCGCCGACGAGATTGCCGGATTGAAGGAAGGTTTGAAGGCCGCTCTGGACAGCCTGATCTGACCGGGACGCGCGCCCGGCCCCTCCGCTCCGCGGCAGTCTAGCGCCCCAGAACCTGGGTCACGCGAGCCTGCAATGCCTGGGCCTGAACGCAGTCGATCGTGCGCCGCGACCGCCCGCGACACGCGGCGTCCTCGCGCTCGGCAAGCGCCGGCAGCAGCCGCCGCATCGCCGAACGGGCATCCGTCTCGAACACCGACCCCGCGGGCACCTGTACCAGGAACGACACCGCCGGCTCCAGGCGCCCGCCTTCGACGGCATCCAGCCCCGCCTCCAGCGCCGCCTGGGCATCCCGCTCGCGAGCGACCCGGTTCGACAGCGACACCGCGTCGGCGTTCGCCGGGTCCAGGTGCAGTACACGTCCCACGGCCTGGTCCGCCTCGTCCAGGCGACGCGCCTCCAGAGCCTCCCTTGCGGTGGCCAGCGTCTCGAGCATGGAGGGGGGCGCCGGTTCCAGGGGGGGATCCGGCGGCAGGGGAAGGGCGACCTCGGTCGGCGGCGGCTCCCGCAGGGCCACGAACGCGCCGACACCGCCCAGAACGAGGATCAGCGCCACCCCCACCCCCACGGCGACCCGCCGGCCGGTCGGGGCTCCCCCCAGGTCCACGATGCGCCCCGTGCCCCGCTCCTCGTCCGACTCGTCACGAGGCATTTCGACCCGAAACGCCACGTCCCCGAATCGCAGCCGGTCGCCGTCCGACAATTCCCAGACCTTCACGGCCCGGTCGTTCACGAACACGCCGTTCGTGGCCTCCAGATCCTCGACCACCGCGGTCCCGTCCGGCCGGATCCCGATGCGCGCGTGAA
This sequence comes from Myxococcota bacterium, assembly GCA_029975745.1. Classification (GTDB taxonomy): domain Bacteria; phylum Myxococcota_A; class UBA9042; order DTJE01; family DTJE01; genus DUVQ01. The sequence goes on from JARKOL010000224.1 coordinate 1,195, forward strand.
CGCGAGATACCGACTCGTCCAGCAGCACCAGGCCGCAGTCCGCTCCTCGCCCGACCAGGGTCGTTGCCTCGGTAACGTCGAACGCCTGGTCCCGCAAGGTCCCGCCAAGTCCGCGCAGCGTCATCCGCACCGTGCGCATCGACTCGCGAGCGGGGCCCGAACGCACATGCAGCCGAAACTCGCCGACCCGGATGACGTCCCCCGCCCGGACCCGGGTGCGCCCCTCGATCCGCAGGTCGTTGACGCTGACGCCGTTCGCGCTGTCCAGGTCCTCCAGGACCAGCTCGCGATCGCTTGCGGAAAGCCGGGCATGACGCCGCGAGACGCTGTCCGAAGCCAGCACGATGTCGCAGTTTCGGCTGCGCCCCAGCACCAGTTCGGCGCGATTGAACGAGTATTCCTCGGCCAGGTTGCCGAAGCGATCCTCGACGACCAGACTGAATCGACCACGCGCGGGCATGTTGCCTATTCGACGCCGCCGATCACACGGGGGGCGCCGCCGTTGCGATCCAGGTGGACCACCTGGGCCACACGGGATCGTCCATCCTCGCCGGGGCGCAGGACGACCACGCATTCGACCACCTGCTGCACCATGCGTTCGGTGGTCTCTGGGCGGAGCTGCGGAGACTGGAACTGGACCATCAGTACCAGGCGGCTGAGGCAGGTCTGCCAGGAATCCGCCACCATCGATGCAATCAGGCCGCGCTGGCCCACGAGCCCCAGCCCGGCCAGCAGGCGCACGTCGGCCGGTTCCATATCCGGCACGACCACCAGGTCGGGGGACAACCGATGGACGACCTGACCCGCGCCCTCGCCCATCGCCCCCAGCGGCCCCTTGTTCAGGGACACGACGTTGGGCTGGCGCAGCACGATCTCGCGACGCCCCTCCAGCAACAGCACGCGCTCGTGGGTCGGCAGGACCCGCAGCAGCGCGTTCAGGAACGTCGCCTGGCCCGCCCGCATGCAGCCGCAGACCACGATGTTCTCGTGCCGGGACACGGCTGCGACCAGCGCGTCGTGCGCCTCCTGCTCGATCAGCCCGGCGGCCAGGAAGTCCGCCATCGTCAGCGAGCTGGCGACCGGCCGCTCCATCACGATCACGCGCCCCTCGCTGGTCAGCGGAGGGTTGATCACCTGCACGAACGAGCCGTCAGGAAGTCGTCCTTCAAGCGTGGGCGCACCGCTGTCCTCGAGGCCCGCAAGCGCCAGCAACTTCGCGACGACGCGTCCCTGGGTGGCCTCGCTGGCGAAGCCCTTGGGCAGCCGCTGGACCGCCGCGCCGCGGCGAACGAAGATCCGGTTCAGGCCGTCCACCATGACTGCCCGGACCGACTCGTCCCCCATCAACTCCTCGAGCGGACCCAGGCCCGTGAACTCGAACAGCACATCCTGGGTCATCAGGAACGGGTCCACCGCAGCCGGGAAGCGCTTCTCGCGACGCAGGCGATCGATCAGGCGCATCACGCGGTCGGAAAGATCCTGCCACTCGGCGTCCCCGAATTCGTCCCGCAGCGGGTCCACCGAACCGAACACCGCCTCGCCGGCCAGTTCCGCCACCAGCCGCAGCGCCTCCATGTACTCTTCCGGCGCGGCCCCCTCGGAGGTGTCCGGAGCGATCGGCGCCACGCGACGGACCAGGCCACGCGCCCCCGGGGACGTCCCCTCGACCTGGCTGCGTCCGGTCTGGGGCGGCTCGTACAGGGCGGACACCGATTCCTGCGAAACGACCGGCGGCTGGGTCTTCGGGCCCGAATCCTCGACGGACACGACGGCATGCGAAGGCTCGTCCTGCACGGGAAGCATCGGCGGCGGCTCGGCCTGGGACGGCTCGTCGTCGGACACGACCTCGATGTCCAGCACGATGGCCGAATCCTCTTCGTCCACCGGCGGCTGGGGAGCGGCGGGCGGCTCGGGAGCGGCCGGGGGCTCGGAAACGATCGGCGTCCGGGCCGACCCGGAGGCCAGCACCGGCATGGCAACGGTCGCCCTGGCGGCCTCCTCGGGGGAAGGCAGCGGCATGGCGTCGGAATCCCGCTCGACACGGCCGGCCAACTGTTCGATTCGAATCGCGAAGTCCCCGACCTGGATCCGGTCCTCGACGCCGATCTCGCGCGGGGCCGAGATCCGGCGCCCGTTGACGTAGGTGCCGTTGGTCGAACGAAGGTCTTCGATCTGCAGCGTCCCATCGACAATGCGAATACTCGCGTGTCGCTTCGAAACGTTCGGCTTCGGCAGCACGATGTCGTTCCCCTGGACACGCCCCAGCGTGACCGAGTCCGACTCGAGGTACAGTTCGCGCTCCGGTCCGCCCTTTTCGGTCACGGTGATTCTGAACATTCGCATCACCCGAATATCGACGGGGAGTCATTTTTTCAAAGGACCCCCTGGATGTCAAATTGCCGTCGCACCGATGGAAGGCTACCATTGCACGGGAGGCCTGACCTGACGTGAACCGGATGCGACGCCCCGCCATCGCCGTCCTGGGAGCCGCGATGCTCGCGGCCGGAATCAACGCCTGCGGCCACTCGGTCCAGGTCGTTCACATGGATCCGATCGCGTTCTCGGTCACCCGAACCCCCGACGGCATCCGCGTGGACACCCTGGACGCCGAGGTGCTGTTCAAGGAGGCCGCGTCGGACTACGACGACCGGAGGCACGACGACGCCATCCGCAAGTTCGGGCATATCCTTGAGCACTTCCCGGACAGCCCCTATGCCCGTCCCGCCCGGTTCAACCGGGGCATGGCCCTGCTGGCGGTCCAGCGTCCGGCGGCGGCCGCCCAGGACTTCCGCGCGTACCTCGCGACCGCACCCGAGGATCCGGACCGATCGGATGCGCTGCTGCGTCTGGGCGAGGCCCTGCTGGACGCGGGAGAGTGGGAACCGGCACGCGACGCGCTGGCCCGCAGACTGATGGCGGGCCCCATGACGCGCGCCCAGGAGGTCGAGACCCGCGCCCGGCTGGCACGTGCCCTGCGCATGCTGGAGCGATTCGAGGAGAGTCGCGTCCAGGTCGAGCGCGTGATGACGCTGCACGACCGCAATGCCACCAGTCCCGACATGGCCGGGAACTATTTCGTGGCGATGGCGGCGTTCGAGGGTGCCGCGGTCTGGCACGACCTGTTCCGGCAGATCCGGTTCATCCTGCCGACCGACCGGATGGAGAAGGATCTGACGGACAAGGCGACGCTGTTTCTGAAGGCCCAGGCCGAGTACCTGCGCGCGATCCGACTGCGGAACGTGTACTGGGGCGTCCAGGCGGGCCTGCGCGTCGGCCGCATGTACGAGGAGTTCTACGATGCCATCATGACGGCGCAGACCCCGCCCGAGTTCAGCCACGACGAGTTGCGGGTCTATGTGGACGACCTGAAGTCCAAGGCTCGACCGCTGGTGGCCAAGGCCGTTTCCGCCTACGAACGCAACCTGGCGACTGCCCGAATGTACGGCGCACGCGAGGAGTGGTTCGGCGACATGGCCGCCCGACTGGAGCGACTGCGTCGCATTCTGGACGAGGATCCGTAGGCCACGACACACCCGCAGCCCGCTCCGAACCCCCTGGTTCCGAACGTCAAAGGTCGATGGACGGCCCTGGCCCCAGCCGCGGCGCCGCGGTGACCGAGACGGGCAATCCCGCCATCCCCGCATAACCGACGACCTCGTCCAGCGCCAGGTCGGGGCGATTGTGGGACTGCGACAGGTGAACCAGCACGACGGCCGCGGGCAGCCGCCCTGCCCCCAGAACCCGGTTCAGGAAGGTTCCGGACTGGCGATTGGACAGGTGCCCCACGTTGGACGCGACCCGTCGGCGATCCGCCACCGGACGCGTTCCCAGGGCCAGCAGGCGCTCGTTGTAGTTCGCCTCCAGGAACACCGCGTCCGAATCCGCGAAGTGCGGGATCAGTTCGTCCGGGGCGCATCCCAGGTCGGTGGCGATCACGATCTTCCGCCGGCGCTCCCCGCTGCCGCAGCACATCACGTACCCGACGGTGGGAATGTCGTGCGACACGGCGAACGGGGTGACTTCCAGATCCTCGATCAGGTACGTCGCCCCGGGACGCACCTCCTGCAGCAGATCCTCCGGAAGCTCGCCCGCACAGGCCTTGCCGTGGATCGCGGCCGCAACGGACAGCGTGGGACCACTGCCCAGGATCGGGATGCCTTCGCGTGCGCAGAATCGCACCCCGGCCTCGGAAAGGTGGTCGCCGTGGCCGTGACTGACCATGGCCGCGGCCACCTGGTCCGCGACCAGCCCGGACTGGGCCAGCGCGTCGCGAATGCCGCGCTCGGAACGCAAGCCAAGGTCCAGAAGGATCGAGGTGTGGCGGGTGCGCACCACCGCCAGGTTCGCGGACGAGCCGCTGGCGAACGTGCGGACCGACAGGACGCCGTTCATCCTCGCCCCCGGGACCGCCAGCGGGGCCCCAACGCCTGCTCGAAACGCCACATCGGAATCGCGTCCGCCACGGACAGGTCGCCCACGCGCGTGCGCCGCAGTCCGATCAGGTGCGCACCGCAGCCCAGCGCCCGTCCCAGGTCCCGAGCCAGCGAGCGCATGTAGGCGCCCTTGCCGCACCCCACCCGAACGGCCGCATCCGGCGGCAGCCATTCCAGCAGTTCAATGGGCCCCAGGCGCACCAGGCGCGGCGGCTTGACCACCGGCTCGCCCCGGCGCGCGTACCAGTACAGGGGCCGTCCCTCGTGCTTCAACGCCGAGTGGGCGGGAGCCTCCTGCAGAACCTCACCCTCGAATGCCGCCAACGCCTCTCGAAGGGTCCGGGCGTCGGGCAGCGGCGCCGGTCCCCGACCGACCACGACGCCCGTCAGGTCGCCCGTGTCCGTTTCCGACCCGAACCGGATCGTCAGCACGTACTCCTTGTCGCCCAGCAGCAGCCGGTCCGCCTCGCGGGTGAACTCGCGCCCCACCAGCACCGGCAGCAGGCCGGTCGCGAACGGGTCCAGCGTGCCCCCATGGCCGGTCCGGGGAATCCCCACCCAGCGCTTCACGCAGTCCACCACCCGGGCCGACGAGACTCCGGCGGGCTTGTCGATCAGGATCAGGCCGGGACCTTGGGGCAGCGGATCCGGGGACATCGCGTGTCAGTCCTGTGCGGGCTTGTCCAGGTTGGCCAGCAGTTCGTCGATGCGGGCCACCTCGTCCGGCACTTCGTCAAAGAAGAACTCGAGCTGCGGCGCGCGCATCAACTGGACGCGCTTGCACAGGGCGCCGCGCAGGAACGCCTTGGACTTGTTCAGTCCGGCCATCAGTTCCTTGCGCCCCTGCGCGTCCGCACCGGCGATCGGCCGCACGTAGACGCGCGCCAGTCCCATGTCCGCCGTCACGAACACGTGGGTCACCACGGCCGTACGGACGCGCGGATCCCGGACCTCGAACAGGAACAATTCGGACATCGCCTGCTTGATCAGGCTGGCGATCCGGTCGGTGCGCTTGTAGGACCTCATGACGGCACCCCCGTTTCACAGGTGCAGGATCTCGAACGCATGATCCTCGACCTCGGCAAGGTGCAGACCCTCGATGTGATCGACCACCTTGTCCAGCACCTGGTTGACGAATCGGTGGTCGTTGCCCACCACCGCAAATCCAAGGACCGCCGACTCCCACGAATCCAGATCGTCCACCTCGGCAATCGCGACGTTGAAGGTGGCCCGGACCCTGGCGATCACGCGCTTCACCACCGAGCGCTTGCCCTTCAGCGACTCGCCCTCGGGAATGGCCAGTGTGATCCGGCAGGTTCCGACGACCATGGCGCCTCGCTCGCCGGCGAAGCCGGGCTACGAGATCGAGCTGATGGACTCGCGCACGGTCTCGTACTCGTAGAACTCCAGCATGTCGCCGGCATCCAGGGCCTCGAACCCGTCGATGCCGATGCCGCACTCGAACCCCTGCTTGACGTCCTTGACGTCGTCCTTCAGGCGCTTCAGCGAGGACAGCTTGCCGGTGTAGACGGTGTCGCCCTTGCGGACCACCCGCACCTCGGCGCTGCGCGGCACGTGCCCCATCGTGACGAAGCAGCCGGCGATCTTGCCCACCTTGTTGATGTGGAAGACCTGGCGCACGTCGGCCCGACCGATCAGCTTCGCGATGAACTTCGGCTGCAGCAGCCCCTCCATCGCCTTCTTCAGGTCGTCGATCACGTCATAGATGACGGCGTAGCGCTTGATATCGACCTTCTCCTGGTCGGCCAGGTGCTGCGCCTTGGGATCCACGCCGACGTTGAAGCCGACGATGACCGCCTCGGATGCCATGGCCAGGTTCACGTCGCTTTCCGTTACGTTGCCGACCGCGCTGTGGATGATCCGAAGCTGGATCTCCGGGTGGCGCAGTTTCGACACGCTGTCGATCAGCGGACTCAGCGAACCCTGGACGTCGGCCCGCACGATCACGCGCAGATCCTGGACCGTCCCGGACTGGACCATCGAGAAGAAGTCCTCGAGCGACACGCGGTTGCCCGCGGAAACGGACCGCGCCCGCTTGATCTGCTCGATCTGCCAGTCGACCACTTCCTTGGCCTTGCGCTCGTCGGGCATCACCACGAAGGCGTCACCGGCATTGGGCACCATGCCCAGACCCGCGATCCGAACGGGAACCGCCGGACCGGCCTCGGTGAGCTGCCGCCCCTGATCGTCGGTCATCACGCGAACCCGCCCGCAGGCCATGCCCGCAATGACGGCGTCGCCGATGTGCAACGTACCCGCCTGCACCAGCACCGTGGCGATGGGGCCCAGGGTACGGTCCAACTGCGACTCCAGAACGACGCCGCGACCGGCCTTGTTCGGGTTGGCCCGCAGTTCCAGGACCTCGGCCTGCAGAAGGATGGCCTCCATCAGCGCCTCGATGCCCAGGCCCTGCTTCGCCGAAATCTCGCAGAAGATGTTCGGGCCGCCCCACTCCTCGGGCACCAGCCCCTCGTCCCCCAGTTCGCGGCGGACGCGGTCCAGGTTGGCGTCGGGCTTGTCGATCTTGTTGACGGCCACGATGATCGGCACTTCCGCGGCACGGGCGTGCGCAATGGCCTCCTTGGTCTGGGCCATGACGCCGTCGTCCGCGGCAACGACCAGGATGACGATGTCCGTCGCCCCGGCGCCGCGCGCGCGCATCGCCGTGAACGCCTCGTGGCCGGGCGTATCCAGGAACACGATATCGCCGCCGGGCGTCTTGACCCGATACGCACCGATGTGCTGGGTGATCCCGCCGGCCTCGCCGTCCGCGACATGGGCATTCCGGATGCGGTCCAGCAGGGTCGTCTTGCCGTGATCGACGTGGCCCATGATGGTCACGACCGGGGACCGGGGCAGCAGTTCCAGTTCCCCGTCCGGACTTTCGGCCAGGTAGCGCGCCGGGTCGAACCCGACCTTCTCGATCGTGAACCCGCAGTCGGAGGCCAGGATGCCGGCCGTGTCCAGATCCAGCGCCTGGGTCATCGACGCCATGACGCCCATGCCCATCAGCTTGCGGATCACGTCGGAGGCCTTCAGGCCCATCGAGTGCGCCAGATCGGACACCTGGATTGCATCGGCCTCGACCCGGATCACCCGCTTCTCGGCCTTCGGCATCGTCAGCATGGTCTTCTGGGGACGACCGCGGCGCTGCTGGTGGCTGGAACGCCCCTTCCGCCGATTCTGGGGACGCTGCTGCTGCTGCTCCACCGGCTCGGCCTCGTCCTCGGACACCCCGATGAAATCGCGCAGCGAGATCACGTCCCGACGCTTGTCAACGATCAGTCGCCGCTTCTTGCGGTCGGGCGTCTCGGCCAGGGACTTCAGCGAGGACGGTTCCTCCTTGGGGGCCACCTTCGGCCGCTGGCCCTGGGCGTCCGCAGCGGGTCCGGACGCCGGCTTGGCGGCGGCGGGCACCGGCTGGGAAGCAGGCGTCGTCACCGGGGCCGGAGCCGGGGCCTCCACCACGGCGGCGGGAGCGACGGCCTCGGCCGCCGGGGCCACTTCCGGAGCCTGGGGCTCGGCAGCGGGGGCTTCAACGGCGGGCACGACGTCGGGCGCCGCGTCCTGGGGTGCGGCCTCGGCCACCGGAGCCGGCGCCTCGGCAGCCACCGCGGGCGCCGCAGCCTCGGGCTCGGGTGCGGCCGCGGCGGGACCCGGGACTACGGGCGCGCTCTCGCCGCCGGCACGACGACGGACGACGCGACCGCCCTCCATCTTCTTGACCTGAACCTCGCCCGCCCGGGGAACCTCGAAGAGCTTGCGGGCCTTGTCCTCGTCTTCCTTCGTGAGGGTGGCCAGGTGGTCCTTGACGACCACGCCGGCATCCTTCAGGCGCTGGACGACCTGCTTGGCCTCGACGCCCAGTTCCTTCGCAATCTCGTAAACTCGCTTGCCCATCCAGACCACCTCACGAAACGGTCTCCAGAAGACGTTCGGCCATGTCCGTCGGCCACGCCCCCTGCGGAGTCCGAAGGGCCCGGGGCAGTCCGCCTCGGGCCAAAGCACGCGTCACGCATTTCCGGTCGCGGCAGAGGTACGCCCCCCTGCCTCCCTGCCTGGCATTCACGTCGATCCCCCCGGCAGGTCCGGGCAGGAGGCTCAGCCGCAGCAACTCCGACTGCGGCCGCTGCTTCCCGCACCCCACGCATCGGCGCAGGGGAATGTGGGGAACCGACGCCAAGGTCACGCCATCTCCTCCGGAGCGGGGGCCGGACTCTCGGTTTCAACCGCGGGTTCGGCCGCCGGACCTTCCCCTTCGACCGGCT
>JARKOL010000251.1 GCA_029975745.1 Myxococcota bacterium
GCGGGTGGGTGGGCCGGGCCCGATGTACGTCCTCATCCCGGAGCGGATCCTGGGGTCGGTGCCGGACTTCCTGCACCAGGTCTCGTCGGAGCGGCGGGTGCGGACCCGGGATCGCAAGGGGAACACGATCATCGAGTGGAAGAAGGTGGCCGATGGCCGGCGCAACGAGGTGTGGGACACGCTGGTCTACGCGCTGGCCGCCGCGCATTCCCTGGTCATGGGCGGGCTGCGGCTGGAGGCGCCGGTCGGGCCGGTACAGGTGCCCGTCGCGCCCCCCGATGCGATGCCGGTCGAGACGGGAGAGGCGTCTGTCGATGCGGTCGAGCCTACGCCCGCTGCGCCTCCCCCCGCGCCGCCGCCTCCGAGGCGGCCGGTGAAGCGGTCGAAGGACCCGTGGAACCGCACCCGGCGCGACGAGATCAAGGCCCGGGACTCCTACCTGGGAAACATGTCGGACTGGTGGACGCGACGCGGACCGCGTCGGGACAGGTGGTGACGATGGCCGGCACCAGGAACAGCAACAGCACGCTTCCGCGGCGTCGGCCCCGGTGGGTCCGGGACGCGACGTGGACCGACACCTCGCGCGAGGACCTGGTGGACGTGCTGGCGACGACCCTGCTGGCGCGGATCCTGGGGGACCCCGGGTGCGTCAACCGGACCGACGCAAGCCCTTGGAGTGATGCGGATTCTTCCCTTGCTCTTCCTTCGGAACCGAGCCCTGATGCGGTCACGGAGCGGGGCCGCGTGGACCCCGCTGGGGCTCGTGAAACCGGGAGGACGGCATGAGGAAGCAGCAGGGCAGGGCAGGGGCGGCGCGGGCGGCGCTCGGGGACGTCCCGGCGCAGCTCGCCGCGCTGCACGAGATGACGGTCGATCAGTTGCGGGACCGGTGGCTGGTCCTGTACGGGCAGCCGACGGCCTCCCGGAACGGGCCCTACCTGCGAAAGCGGCTGGCCTGGCGCATCCAGGAGGTGGCCGAGGGCGGGCTGACGCAGCGGGCGCGGGATCGCATCGAGCAGATCCTGGACGGGCACTTCCTGCCGGACATCACCCGGCGGGCCCGGGAAGCCGCGCAGCCGGTCTTCCCGAAGGCGACGGCCGCCGCGCCCGCCCGCGACCCGCGCCTGCCCCCCGTTGGCACGGTGCTGCGGAAGGTCCACCGGGGGGAGGAGCACCTCGTGACCGTCCTCGACGACGGCTTCGAGCACCGCGGCGCCCGGTACAGGACCCTGACGGCGGTCGCGAAGGCGATCACGGGCGCGGGCTGGAACGGCTTCCTCTTCTTCGGGCTTGCGACCCGGGCGGGCGCGGCCAGGAAGGTGGCGTGATGGCAGCGTACCGACCCATGGCACGCACGCAGGATCCCCCGGTCGCGGTCCAGCGCTGCGCCATCTACACGCGCAAGTCCACCTCGGCCGGGCTGGAGCAGGAGTTCAACAGCCTCGACGCCCAGCGCGAGGCCTGCGAGGGGTACATCCGCTCCCAGGCGCCCTTGGGCTGGCGCCTGGTGCCCGAGTCGTACGACGATGGCGGCTTCACCGGCGCGAACCTCGAGCGCCCGGCCTTCCAGCGCCTTCTGACGGACATCGAGGCGGGGCGGATCGACATCGTGGTCGTCTACAAGGTCGATCGCCTGTCGCGCTCGCTGCTGGACTTCGCCGGGGTGATGGATCGGTTCAACCGGCACGGCGTCGCCTTCGTCAGCGTCACGCAGAACTTCTCCACCGCGAACGCCATGGGCCGTCTCACCCTGAACATGCTCATGTCCTTCGCGGAGTTCGAGCGCGAGATGATCAGCGAGAGGACCCGCGACAAGATCGCGGCCTCCCGCCGGCGCGGAAAGTGGACGGGCGGGCGGATCCCCTACGGTTACGGGGTGCGCGACAGGAAGCTGATTGTGAACCGCGTCGAGGCCGTGGTCGTTCGTGAGGCGTTCGAGTCGTACCTGAAGACGCGGTCGATTTTGGGGGTCATCCGGGGGCTGACCGAGAGGGGCTTGTCGCCCCGGCCGCAGACGGCGCAGCGCAAGGGCTGGCGCACGGATCACGTGCTCCACATCCTCAAGTGCCCGTTGTACGCCGGGCTGATCGCTTCCGGCGGCGAACTGCACGAGGCCGAGCACGAGCCCCTGGTGCCGCGGGAAACGTGGGAGCGCGTTCAGGCCCTCCTGGGCGCCCGCCACGACGCCGACAAGCCCGAGGCCCGGCGCCGGACACCAACCTTCCTGCTGACGGGCCTGCTGCGATGCGCCTCGTGCGGGGCAGCACTGACCCCTGCGACCGCTCGGGCGCACGGGAAGCAGTACCGCTACTACCGCTGCGCGACGCGCGACAAGCAGGGGCGCGGCGCCTGTCCCGCCCGGCCCCTGCCGGCCCAGGCGCTGGAGGACTTCGTGGTCGACCGGATCCGCGAGGCGACCACCGGCCCCGCCGGCAAGGCGCTGGCCGCGGACGTGGTCCAATCGATCCACGCGAAACTGGATCGGGAGCGCGAGGACCTCGATGTCGAGCGGCGTGGGCTGCCGGCACGGGTCGCCGGGGCAGTCGCGGAGAAAGGCAGGCTGGCCCGGAACCTCCAGAAGACCCGGAACGCCGCCTCCCGCGCGGCGATCGAGGACCAGATCGGACGGCTGGCCGACGAGCAGGCGTCGCGCGAGGGGCGCCTTGCTGACATCGATGCGCGGCTCGCGGCGTTGGCCGCCGCCCGGGTCGAGGCCGACTGGATCGCGGCGGCCCTGCGCGACTTCGGGGCGCTGTGGACCGCGATGACGCCCGAGAACCGCGTCCGGCTGGTACGGGCCGTCGTGGACCGTGTCGAGGTAGACGAGGCAACCGGGACGATCGAGGCGCACCTCGTGTCGCTGGCCGGGATTGGCCCGGCGAGGCAGGGTGCCTTCGCGGGGGTGGCGGGATGACGATCGAGCCGAACGGCGACGGGCGCGGCCCGGGCGGGACCGTGGTCTTCCGGGGCAGTTTCCACCGGGTGCGGCGCGAGCGATCCTACGACCTTGCGCCCGGGCCTGTCCCGGAACCGGCCGAGCGGACCGGCGCCTCGGCCCCGTGGGAGGGCAAGCGCCCCGCGAACGTCGCCGCCCTCCTGGCCCTCGCCCACCACGTCCAGCGCCTGATCGATGCCGGCCGTATCGCCGACCGTGCGGAGGTCGCCCGCCGACTACACTGGACCCGCGCCCGCGTCAGCCAGGTGATGGACCTGCTCCTCCTTGCCCCGGACATCCAGGAGACCGTGCTGTTCCTGGAGGCTGGCACGCGCGTCACCGAGCGCGCCCTCCGCGCTGTTGTGCGCCGCGAAGACTGGCGGGAGCAGAGGGCGCGGTGGGACCGCCAGGAAGCAAGGGACGGTCGATAGCGGCCATGGCATCGTCCAGCTACCGGTTGCCGTCCCTCGCGAAAGCGCCCCTTGCCTGGACGCCTGCAACCCGAAGCGCAAGGTTCCGCCGAATGAAATCCCCGGTACCGATCGAGACTCGCCTGTTTCGGTCCAAGGACTCCTCGTCGAGGAGGTGCAACTCCCCGGCACCGCCGACCGCGACGTAGAAGTACATGCCAAAGATTAGGAACTGATGGCGGTGGTATGCGCCGATCGCGTCGGACTCTGGCGGCACTATCAGTCGATCGATTCTCGGCTCCGTAGGTTCCAGCAACTGCACGAGAAGACGAACGTTGTCGGGGATGGGGGTTTCGCCGTGCAGATACGCCCTGAACTCCTCATTGTACCGGGCGCCCAAAGAAACGTTCCGATAGTTCTCGAGGCCACAGACACTTGCGCGCCAAAGGATGCTCAGGGCGAACGGGATCAGGTCGTCCGGTAGGGTCGACGCGTCTGCAATCTTGCGGCCATCAGCTGCCGCTCCGATTACCGCGACTCTGTCCAGCGCCGGGAAGCTGTCGTCGGGCTGGACTGCGACCCTCGCGACCGCGTTCTCCCAGAGGCCGAAGCGTTGCTCGCATTCGGCGCAGAGCAGATGTTCGGAATCCTGCGTGGCAAGAACCATCGCCGTGTCGTCGAAGACCTGAATAGTGCGTGGCATGCCGGTGGTCTCTCCGACGCGAACCAGTCTTCGGTGCGACCAGCGAGGGACGATATGGCTATCGCGCAAATCCTTCAGTTGATTGCACAGCTTGCAGATCCCGTCCACGGGTGGGCTCCGTTCGTTTCGGGGAAGTCTAGCACGCTGGCGACCCAACCTTGGCGTCGTGTCAGTACAAGACCTGGCCGCAGTTCCTCGATGCCGGTTCATGGTGGAGGGGAATGGTTCATCCCGGTATTGAGCAGGTTCAGAACGTCGAGGTCGTGCCTCGCAACGGACCCCGGAGGGTACGACACGAGGACACCGAGTGACGTCGGCATCACTGCCCCGTCGAGTCGAGCGCCGATGACCGTGTGGCCGTACATCACGAACAGTGGGATGCTCTTTTTCCCCTGAAACGTTTCGTTGAGCGCCTCTTGGCCGGGCTCGTGAGCCACTGCGTCGCCGATCTGGAAAAGCCTCCCTGCCAGCAGGTCCCTTGCGACCTCGTATCGTTTGAAGGTGCCGTACATGGGCTCAGCACCTGTCTGGACGTCGGCCTCGTTGACGACGGGCAGAAACTCGTCGTGGGCGATGAGGTTCTTGGCGTTGATGATCACCACGCCCCTCACCGCCGGTGACTTCTCGATCTGGTCGACACCCTTCTCGATGTTGCCGAAAAGTGTCAGCCCCTTACTCGAATGCGCGACCTTGCAGGCGAAACCCCAGACAACATCCTTCATCGTGGCGATCACGTCCGGGTTGTCGCCCACCGCGTTCGCAGGGTGGTCGACGCGTACGCCGGTGGCACCGGCGTGCATGGCACCGCACGCGACAAGCAACTCAAACGCCTTGTTGGCCCCTTGGTCGAGGACAGTCGTGGTCTCATTCGGGAGCGGGTTGCACTCGTTCAGGAGGTGAAGATGGTTGACGAGTTCAGGGAAATCCGGATGGCCCTGGACCCGGAGAATGAGTTGGGCCAAGTGGTTCATGCCCAACGACTCGCGCAGCAGCGGTCGGATGTCCTGATGGTCGTCCTGTAGTGCGGGCGAACGATGCTTCTGCTCCAGTTCGTGCAAGCCGAGCGCGATCGATTCGAGCAGGCTTCCGGGCTCGATTCGGATTTCGAAGCGCTCAAGCACGGTTTCGAGGGCATCCACCCCCTTGTTCGCGTCGGCGAATGAGATGGTGTCCTTCCTCAATCCATAGCTCATGGTGCCTCCGGCCAACCCCCCGCAACAAATGAAGCCTACCAAACAATGTCAGGTTGATGGAACACCCCAGCAGAATCCGCCCGAGACTATCGGCAGAGGCATGGCCGCACCACCCTTGGGCGAGTTGTCGCGTTCCGGTACGGCCCGGGCTGTTAACCGCTGCCGTCCTCACTACATCGACCGATGATTCTCTTTGCCATACGGCGACTTCCGCTCTCCGATAGTCAACCGCTCTTCGCCGCTCTCGGCTCCGCGAGAGCAGACGCCGCGCTCTCCGCACCGACTGCGGTTGACAGACCCCCGCCGAGGCCCCCGCGCCTGCCCCCGGAAAATCCCACAAGATTCAACGCTTGTACGCGACCCCCGCGCGCCCGCGCGAGGCGCACCGATCCGCCGCCGTGGGGAAGTTCGCTTTTTGTGTTGGCTCCCTTTGGGTTGGCGAAGGCGAACAAGAGCGCCAGAGAGCAGACCGTCAGAAGACGATGCCCGAAGACGGCTTGTTGCGCGGCGTGCGCAACAATGTGGATCCAGGCAACATGACGCGGCCGCTTGTTTCTCCGACCGACCCGTCAAACGATTTTCGGAGTATGATTCGCTTGGCTAACGATTTTCGGAGCCGCGAAACGGTTTTCGGAGGCGCAGTCGAAATATGAACGAAATCGAACGAGCCAAGAAATTGCTCGCGAGCGGCCGGTGGGTCGAAGGGCTGACGCAGCTCGTTCCCGAGTCCCCCGCGTGCCGGCTCTGCGCCGCCGAGCGGCGTTCGACGCTGGCTCTGGTCGTGGGGCACACTCGGGACGGCACGGCGGACGTGCCGATGTGCGAGGAACATTTCGTCGCGCAAGGGGCTGGCCTGGGTCCGAGCGTGGGGCAGGTGATGATCCCGACCGGACCGGCCCTGGCACTGAATGTCCCGCGCGGCACGGAAGCGGTCGGCTACGCGTGGGCCATCCTGGAGTACCAGTTGTGCGTTCTGCCGCCAGATCGCCTGACCTTCATCGCGCCGCGGGGCGCGAAGCGCACGATCGTCCAGGACGGGCAGACGATCTCCGTGCTCCCAGCCGGGTATCGGCTCGGGCCGACTCTCGCGGACCAGCTCGAGTTCGCTCTTCGATACGACGGCGTCAACCTTCAGATCCTCGACGCGCTGTTCCATCGGATCGACACCGACGAGTTCGAACAACAGCTGGCTCGACATGTCACCGAGCGCCCGACCGGCCAGTACGTCAAGCGCCTCTGGTTCCTGTACGAGTTCCTGACGGGCCGCCAAGTGCCCGTCGCGGACGCATCGACCGGCAACTACGTGTTCCTGCTCGATCCAGAGCTTTACTACACTACGCCCGGCACCAGGAGTCGCCGCCACCACGTCATCGACAACCTCCTTGGCAACGCGGCCTTCTGCCCCATCGTCCGCCGGACCGACCGACTCGCCGCGTTCGAGGCGGCGAATCTCGCCTCGGAGGCGTCCAGGATCGTCGCCGATTTCGACGAGGACGCCATCCGCCGGGCCGTGAGCTATCTCTACACCAAGGAAACCCGGTCGTCGTTCGACATCGAGGGCGAGCACCCGAGCGCCAGCCGGACCGAGCGCTTCGTGAGTCTGCTGCGGGCCGTGCCGAACGTGGCCGCGCTGACGTACGAGGAACTGTTGCGCCTCCAGAACGCCACGGTGGATCCTCGTTACGCCGACAAGGGGTATCGGGGGGGCCA
>JARKOL010000066.1 GCA_029975745.1 Myxococcota bacterium
ACAGGACGCCCAGCCACCACGTCCAGTTCGACGCGAACCCCAGAAGCACCCCGCGCCAGTCGTCCCGCAGGGTCGCAAAGGACAGTTTCGGCAGCTTCTTCGTGACGCCGTGCTTCTGGAGGGCGGCCCCGATGCCGAATCCCAGGCAGGCCAACAGGGTCTCGATCCACCACATCGGGGCGTCGCCTCCGGTCCGTCTTCGGGGGGATTCTAGCGGAGATCGCGGCGTCGCGACCCGCGAATCACAGGTTTCTCCGGTATCGGCCGCCCGACTCGAAGAGCGCCTGGGTGATCTGGCCCAGGCTGCACACGCGGACCGCGTCCATCAGCACGTCGAAGACGTTGTCGCCGGCCAGCGCGGCGGCCTTCAGGCGCTCCAGCATCGGGGACGCTTGGGCCGCATGGGTTGCGTGGAACGCGTGAAGCCGCGCCAGCTGCGCCGACTTCTCGTCGTCGGACGAACGCTGCAGCACCGGAGTGGGCGGCTCGGCCCCCAGGGGGTTCACGAAGGTGTTGACCCCGACGATCGGCAGGACCCCCGAATGCTTTCGATGCTCGTACTCCAGGCTTTCGTCCTGGATGCGCCCGCGCTGGTACCCGGTCTCCATGGCGCCCAGCACCCCGCCGCGATCGGCCAGGCGTTCGAACTCGTCCAGGACGGCCTGCTCGACCAGATCGGTCAGGTGCTCGATGACGAAGCTGCCCTGGTTCGGGTTGTCGGAACGGCAAAGGCCCCATTCCCGTTGCAGGATCAACTGGATCGCCAGCGCCTTGCGGACGGATTCCTCGGTCGGGGTCGTGAACGCCTCGTCGTGCGCGTTGGTGTGCAGGCTGTTGCACTGATCGTACAGGGCGATCAGCGCCTGGAGCGTCGTGCGGATGTCGTTGAAGTCCATCTCCTGGGCGTGCAGCGACCGGCCGGAAGTCTGGACGTGGTACTTCAGCCGCTGGGCCCGTTCGCCGGCACCGTACTTGAAGCGCATCGCGGTGGACCAGATGCGACGGGCCACCCGGCCGATGACGGCGTATTCCGGGTCCATGCCGTTGCTGAAGAAGAACGACAGGTTCTGGGCGAAGTCGTCGATGGCCATCCCGCGCGCCAGGTACGCCTCGACGTACGTGAATCCATTGGCCAGCGTGAAGGCCAGTTGCGTGATCGGGTTCGCGCCTGCCTCGGCGATGTGGTAGCCGCTGATCGAGACCGAGTAGAAGTTGCGCACCTCGTGGGCGATGAACCATTGCTGGACGTCGGCCATCAATCGCAATGCGAAGTCGATCGAAAACAGGCACGTGTTCTGCCCCTGGTCCTCCTTCAGAATGTCCGCCTGGACGGTGCCGCGGACGGCGCGCAGGGCGGCCGATCGGATGCGGGCGGATTCCTGCGCGTCGGGATCTCGACCGTGGGCCTGGCGGAACCGTTCGTTCTGCTGGTCGATCGCCGCGTTCAGGAACATCGCCAGGATCGTGGGCGCGGGCCCGTTGATCGTCATCGACACCGACGTCCTGGGGTCGCACAGGTCGAAGCCGTCGTACAGCGCCTTCATGTCGTCCAGGGTCGCGATCGAGACGCCGCTGTTGCCGACCTTGCCGAAGATGTCGGGGCGCGGGTCGGGATCCCGGCCGTACAGGGTCACCGAATCGAAGGCCGTCGATAGCCGCTTGGCCTCGGCATGGCGCGACAGGAAGTGGAATCGCGCGTTGGTGCGCCGGGCGTCGCCTTCGCCCGCGAACATCCGGGTCGGGTCCTCGTCGGCGCGGCGGAACGGAAACACGCCTGCCGTGAAGGGAAACGCGCCGGGGACGTTTTCGCGCAGCAGCCAGCGCAGGCGCTCGCCATCGTCGGCGAAGTCGGGCAGGGCGACCCGCGGCAACGGCGTGCCGGACAGTGTCGGGACGTGCGTGGGGGTGCGCACCTCCCGGCCGGCGATCATGGCCACGTGCTCGGGTCCCTCGTAGGCGGACTTCAGGCGATCCCAGCCGGCCAGCAGCTTCCTGGCCCGGGGATCCATGCCCTCGTCGCGCTCCGCGATCAGATCGTCCAGCCCCGCCGCGTCGGCATTCCGTCCGGCCAGGACCAGCATCTGGCGGGTGGCTCGCAGGTGCTGGACCTCCCGGGCCAGTGCGACCTGGGCGTGGGCGGCGCGGTGGTAGCCTCGCACGGCGTCGGCGATCTCGGCCAGGGCTCGCGACCGACTGGGCGGCACGACGGAGGCGCTGGCCGAAGAGACGCGGTCGGCGGGGCGGGGAAAGCGGGAAGGCCCCAGATCGAAGCCCCGCTCGCCCAGGACGTCCCGCAACGCCAGGTACAGCGCGGTGACGCCGTCATCCCGATAGCGGGACGCAATGGTGCCGAAGACCGGCATGTCGGACGGCGGGCGACCGAACGCCTCGCGGTTGCGCTGGACCTGCTTGCGGACGTCCCGCAGCGCGTCGGGACCGCCACGACGGTCGAACTTGTTGATGGCGACCAGGTCGGCGCGGTCCAGCATCTCGATCTTTTCCAGTTGGGACGGGGCGCCGAACTCGGGGGTCATCACGTACATCGACACGTGGACGCGATCGACGATGGCGTCGTCGCCCTGGCCGATGCCGGGCGTTTCGACCAGGATCAGGTCGAAGCCGGCCGCGGCGCATGCGGTCACGATCCCGGGCAGGGCGTCCGGCACCTCGCGGGCGGCGTGCCGGGTGGCCATCGAGCGCATGAACACCCCGGGGGGCGCGATCGAGTTCATCCGGATGCGGTCGCCCAGCAGCGCGCCCCCCCGCCGTCGCGACGACGGATCGACGGCGAGAATGGCAATCCGGATGTCGGGCCGGTCCAGGCGAAAACGCAGCACCAGTTCGTCCATCAGCGACGACTTGCCGGCCCCGCCGGTTCCCGTCAGCCCCACGACGGGTACGGGCGGTCTTCGGGCGGCCCCTTCGGTGATGGCCGAGGCCGCGTCGGCGCCCAGGCGTCCGGCCTCCATTGCCGTGATGGTCCGGGCCAGCGCGCCGAAGTCGCCTGCCGTCAGGGCGGTGACGACGTCCGGGTCGATGGGCACGACCGGGTCGCAGTCCGACCGCCGCAGCATGTCGTCGATCATCCCCTGCAGGCCCAGCGCGTGACCCTCGGCGGGGCCGTAGATCCGGGTGACGCCGCCGGCCTCCAATGCCTGGGCCTCGTCGGGCACGATGACGCCCCCGCCCCCGCCAAAGACGCGTATCCGCTGGGCGCCTCGGGTGCGCAGCAGTTCCACCAGATAGCGGAAGTACTCCATGTGCCCGCCCTGGTACGAGCTGATCGCGACCGCCTGCGCGTCCTCCTGGATTGCGGCATCGACGACCTCCTCGACCGAGCGGTCGTGGCCCAGGTGGATGACCTCGGCGCCCGACGCCTGCAGGATTCGCCGGATGACGTGGATCGACGCATCGTGGCCGTCGAACAGGCTGGTCGCGGTGACGAAGCGGATCGGGTGCCGCGGCGCGTAGCGGTCGGGTGCGGTTTCGGACATGCGGCCCTCCGGCGCGTGAACCCACGGGTGTTCCCGAACTGAATACGGGGTGTTTCGTGTCATTGTCAACCCGCGAATCCGGATTTGCACGATCCGCTTTGGCCATCGCCGCAACGGGAGTATCCTTGACGGGCATTGACGAGCGGGGGAACGCATGGCTACGGGACGCGAGTTGTATCGGAATCCCATGAGCTACTTCGGCGGGCTGCTGATGATCGGCAGCATCGGCGTGATCGCATTTCTGTTGCTGTTGGAGTTCAGCCTGCACCGGCCCAGCCCCTACCTGGGCATCTTCACCTACATGGTCGGCCCGATGTTCTTCCTGGCGGGCGGTGTGGCGTTCCTGTGGGGCATGCGGCGCGAAAGCCTGCGGCGGCGCAAGGCCGGATCCGATGCCGCCCGGCCGTACCCGGCGCTGGACCTGAACGACCCGCGCCAGCGCAAGCGGTTCGTCTGGGTGCTGTTCGGCGGCTCGTTCCTGGCGCTGGTGCTGGCGTTCACCGCGTACAACGCGTTCCTGTTCACCGAGTCGGTCACGTTCTGC
>JARKOL010000257.1 GCA_029975745.1 Myxococcota bacterium
CCGGCGTCTGGCCGAAGCCACGCCGCCCCAGCGGTCAAGGCCACCGCCGCCACGCCGTCATCGCCAGGACTTCGCCCAGCAGGAACAGCGCCATCGCAAGCCCCAGAGGCACCAGGTACACCTCGCGGTACCGCCGGATCGACGGCGAGGCGAACCGGGTCCGCTCCAGGTTCGAGAACGCCGCGCGGAAAGCGTCCTCGGTGGGAGCCTCGAAGTACTCGCCGCCCGTCATGCCGGCGATCTGCCGCAGCAGGTCCGGGTTGACCGGGAACGGCTGGTCCGGCTTCTCGTACACGCGCAGCCCCTCGGGCGTCCGCAGCAGCCGCCCCGAATGCTGGTGGAAGGCCGGCATGTAGGTGTGCTCGCCACCGCCCACCAGGAACGTATAGACCGCGATCGGGCGGTCCGGGGACTGCTGCCCGATGAATCGCGCGACCTCCTCGGGAGCGGCGGTTCCGGCGTTGTTGTCGCCGTCGGTGATCAGGATGATGTTGCGCGACCGCGTGTCCGAGGCATCCAGTCGCTTGTACGCGCGGGCCAGCGCGTCGCCGATCGCGGTCGCCTCGCCCGTGATGGTACAGCCGTTGCCGCAGTGGCCCTCGGGGGTGCGGCTGCGGTCGTCCAGCACCAGCTCGTCCAGGATGCGCAGCATCGCCTCCTGATCCATGGTCAGCGGGAACTTGACGTACGCCTTGCCCGCGAAGATCACCAGTCCGATGCGATCCTGGTCACGCGACCGGATGAAGCGCTTCAGCACCTCCTGGGCGGCCTCGAATCGATTCGGCGGCTCGCGCCCCGCCTGCTGCAGCGCGATGATGCGCTGGGGCGGCATGTCCACCGCGTTCATCGACCCGGACATGTCCAGCGCGATCACGAAGTCGGCGCCCTCGCCGGTCAATTCGGCGGGTTCCTCGACCTGGGGACGGGCCAGCGCCCCGATCGCCAGCAGCAGGGCCACAGCCTGCATCCACCGGGGCAGGTTGACCAGGCGGCCGAACCGGGACGGCAACGCCTGGCGCACGGCTCCCAGCGACGGGAAGTTCAGGAATGCCGGCCCCGCGTGCAGCCGACGCAGGCCCCAGGCAATGGCCGCAATGGCCGGGATCAGCAGCAGCAGAAGGGCCGGGCTCTCAAACCGCATCGCTCCCTCCCTTCGCCTCGGCGTCCTCCCCTTGCCGCGAACTCGCCTTCGCCGTACCCGTGTCCGTGCCCGTACCCGTCCCCGTGCCCGTACCCGTCCCCGTACCCGT
>JARKOL010000265.1 GCA_029975745.1 Myxococcota bacterium
CACGCCCTCGCCGCATCCACGTCCCGGATCCCGCCCCCCACCCGACACGGCGCCAGACGCAGCAGATCCAGGATGGCCTGGCGGTTTTCCCCACGCCCCAGCGCGGCATCCAGGTCGATGACGGCAACCTCGCCCGCCAGCGCGAACCGGCGCGCGATCGGTCGCGGATCCCCCGCGTCCAGGGCCATTTCGCGCCCACCCACCAACTGGACGGCGTGACCGCCCGCCAGATCGATCGAAGGAATGATCATTCCGGTCTGACCTCGATGCCCTGGGCCGCCAGCCAGGCCTTGACCTGGCCAACAGTCGTTTCCCCGTAATGAAAGATCGACGCGGCCAGCACCGCGTCCGCCCCCGCCCGGAACGCATCGCGCATGTGCGGCGCCGAATCCGCCCCGCCCGACGCGATGATCGGCACATCGACGGCGCCCGCGATGGCCGCGATCAACGCCAGGTCATAGCCCTGCCGCGTCCCGTCCCGATCCCACGACGTCAACAGGATCTCGCCCGCACCGGCGTCGGCCGCCCGGCGGGCCCACGCGACCGCGTCCAACCCCGTCCGAAGCGTTCCGGACCGCGTCACGACCTCCCAGCCGCCGGCCGGCAGCCCCGCCGCATCCAGGGCCAGGATGGCGCACTGGCGCCCGAACCGCCCGGCAATCCGCGTCAGCACGTCCGGATCCGCCACCGCCGCCGTGTTGACCCCGACCTTGTCGGCCCCGGCCTCCAGCAGCCGGCCCGCGTCCTCGACGTCCCGGACGCCGCCGCCGACCGTCAGGGGGATCGACAGGACCGCCCGGACGCTTGCCACCGTTTCCAGGGTCGTCCGGCGCCCCTGGGGGGTCGCCGACACGTCCAGCAGGACCAGTTCGTCGGCACCCTGGGCCTCGTATGCCGCCGCCCGCTCGGCCGGGTCGCCGGCATCGCGCAGTCCCTGAAACCGGACCCCCTTCACCACGCGCCCGTCACGAACGTCCAGGCAGGGAATGACCCGTTTCGTCAGCATCCCGCCCCCCCGCGCGCCGTCGCACGCCCCCATCGTTCCAGCAGCGACAGGCCCCAGTTCCCGGACAGTTCCGGGTGGAACTGGCACGCCAGTACGCGGCCCCGCTCGAGCGCCGCGACGAAGGGCCCGCCATGCTCCGAGGTCGCCGCCAGCCAGTCCGCGGGGGCCGCCTGCAGCCGGTACGAGTTCGCGAAGTAGGCGAATCCCGACTGCAGGAACCGCGCGTCCGGGGGCGCCTGGACCCGGTTCCATCCGAACTGCGGCACCCGAACGCCCTCCCCGAAACGACGCACCGCGCCCGGGACGACCCCGATTCCCGCGACGCCCGGACTCTCGTCGCTGGACGCGCACAGCACCTGAAGCCCCACGCACACCGCCAGGGTCGGCAGGTCGGCGGCGACCCGATCCCGCAGCACGGGCACCAGGCCCAAGGCCTCCAGCCGCGCCATCGCCGCCCCGAAGGACCCGACTCCGGGAACCACGACCCGTTCCGCGTCGCGCACCTGCCCGGGGTCGTCGCCCAGCCGGACCGACATGCCAAGCCGCCCGAACGCCGCCCGGATCGAGGCCAGGTTCGCGACGCCGGTCGTCACGATCAGCACGTCCCCCGTCACAGGACCCCCTTGGTGCTGGGCACCTGGCCGCCGCCATCCCGCGCCACCGCCTGCCGCAGCGCCAGCGCCGTCGCCTTGAACGCCGCCTCGGCACGATGATGGTCGTTGACGCCCCGCAGCACATCGACGTGCAGCGTCATCCGGGCGGCCGTCGCCAGCGACGACAGCACGTGGGGCACCATCTGGGCCGACAGCGTCCCCAGCATGGGCCCCTTCAACCCCAGATCGATCGACGCGAACGGGCGCCCCGACAGGTCGATCACCGCGCGTGCCAGCGCCTCGTCCAGGGGGGCATACGCATGCCCGAACCGGGTGACGCCCGCCCGATCCCCAAGCGCCGAATCGATTGCCGCCCCCAGCACCAGGCCGCAGTCCTCGGCCGTGTGGTGGTCATCCACGTGCAGATCGCCCCGGCAGCGCAGCTCCAGGTCCAGACGCCCGTGCCGAGCCAGCGCCCCCAACAGGTGGTCCAGGAATCCGATGCCCGTATCAAGCCGCGTCCGCCCCGTCCCGTCCAGCAGCAGGCTCCCCTGAATGTCCGTCTCGAAGGTCTTGCGCGCGAACTCGACCCGCCGTCCGTTCATGGCATCCACTCCTCCAGGGCCTCGGGGCCCCCCAGCACCCGGGCCGCCCCCGCCGCGATCAGTGTGGCCGACGCATGCGTCGGATCCTCGCCCGGGGTGACCATCCCCACCGGGACGACACCCGCCGCCCGTGCCGCCCGCATGTCGTCCGGAGCGTCGCCGATCATCCACGCGCGCCGCACCCCCAGCCGGTTCATCGCCAGCCGCACCGGCGCCGGATCCGGTTTGCAGGGGCCGTCCTCCATGCACACCACCACGTCGAACCGATCCGCCAACCCCGCATGACGCAGGAATCGTTCGGCATCCAGGCGAGGACGCCCGGTGACGATGCCCAGCGGCAGCCGAGCCCCCAGGCGATCCAGCAATCCCCGGTCGAAGATGGCTCGCTCGTGGGTCCACAGCCCGGGCCGCTCGCGGGTGCCCTGAACCAGCGCCTCGAAGCGCGCGGTCACCAGGTCCAGCGACACGTCGATCCCCCGAGCCGCCAGCAGTCGCCGCGTCACCACCCAGTCGTTGTTGGCGTCCGGCCCCCGCTTGGCGGCGGCGATCTCGGCATCCGACAGGGCCACCCCGAACCCGGCGGCCGTCTGGCGAATCGCCTGTCGGTACGACCCGGCCACATCGACCAGCACGCCGTCCATGTCGAACAACAGCGCCTGCGGGGCCAGGACGGTCCGAAGTCCGTGCTCCAGCCGAGCGAATGCCACCGCGTCCCCCGGCACGGTCACCCGCGCGGCTCCCGCCAGGTCCGGCCGGTCCGCGAAGACCCGGACCGCGATGCCCAGCCCCGCCAGGCCGTCGCGCACCCAGTCGATCCGGGGATGGCGGACCAGCAGGAAGTTCCCCTGGGATGGCAGGGGGTCGGCCCCCAGCTCCCGCAGCACCGCCTGCAACTGCCCGCGCTCGTCCCGCACGCGCGACACGAAGGCCGCCATCGCTTCGCCGCCCGCATCCAGCCACGCCCCGGCGAGGGCCAGCGAAAGGCGCGACACCGCGTACGGCAGTCCGGCCGCCCGCATCCACGCCAGCACGGGCGCCGGCCCCAGGGCATACCCGACCCGCAGCCCGGCCATGCCCCACGCCTTCGACAGAGTCCGCACGACAACCGCGTTGGGCAGCGCCAGTGCCGCTTCGGTCAGGTCGTCGTCCGCGAACTCGACGTACGCCAGATCGACCAGCAGCAGCGCATGCGGCGCGGCGACCGACAACGCCCGCAGATCGTCCACGGAGGCCGTCGCTCCCGTCGGGTTGTTGGGCGACACCACCGCGATCAGGGCGGTCGTCGGGTCGATCGCGTCCAGCACGGCCTGGCGCGGATACGGCCCGGACAGCCACGGCACCGTCAGCACCTCGGCGCCCGCCAGCCGGGCGAACCGATCCAGCATCTCGAAACTGGGTACCGGCAGGATCATCCGGCGCCCCGACGTCAGCACGCTGCGACAGGCCCGTTCCAGGGCATCATCGCCCCCGGCCGTAACCAGCACGCGGGAAGGATCCAGTCCGTGCCTGGCCGCCAGTCGGGCCTCCAGCACCCGCGCATCGGGATAGCGGCGCATCCCGTCGCTTCCCAGGGACTCGACGCCCCGCAGCAGATCCGGCGGCGGCACCGCCCCCTCGTTGCCGTCCAGGTGCAGGTCGATCGGCGCCCCGTGAACCGGCGTCCGGTAGGCGGTCACGCCGGCCAGCGCCGGCACCGGAACCGGCGTGGGCGCGGCGTCACCGAGGTTCGTTCCCCTGTCGTCACGGTCGTCCACGTCCGGCGCTCCTCGTCGTCAGGCCACGATCTGGGAGGGCGTGGTCACCAGGATGTCGGTGCCCCCCGCCGCCCGAATCCGCGGGATCAGCAACGGCAGATCGGCACGCGGCACGGCGGCCTTGACCGCGAACCCAGCCTCGCCGTGCAGGGTCGCGATCGTCGGGTGCCGCATCGCCGGCAGGATCGCGACGACCGCCTCCAGGCGATCCGCCGCGACGTTGACCTCCAGCACCACGCGCTTGCGGGCCTCCAGAACCGAGCCCAGCAGCAGCACCAGCGATTCGATCGCCGCGCGCCGTCCCGGATCCGCCAGCGCCCCGGGGTGGGCGTACAGCCCGGTCGAGGACTGCATCAGTTCGTCCACAATCGCCAGTTTGTTCGCCCGCAGCGTCGAACCCGTGGCCGAGTTGTCCACGATGCAGTCCGCGTCGTCCGGTGGGAACACTTCGGTGGCGCCGTACGAGCGAACGAATGTCGCGTCCAGGCCGGCGCGGTCGATCCACGCCCGGGTCAACCGCTCGTACTCGGACGCGACCGTCAGATGCCGGGCCGGCAGCCGCCCCTCGGTCAGCAGCTCGACGGGACACGCGGCCACGATCTGGACCGGGTCCAGCCCGGTATCCAGCACCTGGACCACGTCGGCCCCCAGCTCGGCCACCCAATCGGCCCCGGCGAATCCCAGGTCCCGCGACCCGACGTGCAGCATTTCGACGATGTTCTGGGGTTTCAGGATCTTGGCATCGAATCCACCGCGACCGATGCGCGGCCGATAGCCCCGGTCGCCGCCCCGAACCGGCAGTCCGGCCTCGGCCAGCAGGGCGAACACGCCCTCCTGCATGCGACCCTTGGGCAATGCAATGCGAAGAATCGGGGAACCGACTTCCGGTGCCATGAGGCCTCCTGTTGGACCTCCGGCTCCAGGTGTCCGACCGCCTCGCGTCGCGGCGCCGGACCCGGGAGCCGGCGACATCGACGCGGCAACGACCCAGCGCCTATCCGCCCGCCCGCCCCGCGGGATGCGAATGGTGCCCGGGATGTCCGTGGCGCGTCGTAGACATGGCGCAACCGTAGCGGGCGCGCGGTTTGCTGTCAAGTGCCGGACCCCCGGCACCCGCAACCAGGGCCGACGGCACGCGCTTGACAACCACGTCCCACCCCCGGGATAGTCGGACTGGAACGAGGTGGCGAGGGACACCGTGACGCCCGACCCCATCCATGCCCGAACGCTGCGCGCCATGGCCGCCCAGGCTGGCCTGGACGCCGTCGGCTGGGCACCGTCGTCCCCGGTGCCGGTCGATGCCGAGGCCCTGGCGCGCCGTGTGCGCGACGACATGCCCCCCGAGCTGGGCTACGTCGGGCGACGCCTTGCCGACCGGCTGGAGCCGTCCCGCCTGCTTCCCGGAGTGCGCACGATCGTGATGTCGGCCCTCGCCTACGCAGGGCCCGCCCCCGGAATCGAGACCATGCCCGCGGACTGCGGCTACGTCAGCCGGTTCGCCTGGTGCCGGGACTACCACGAGGAGGTGCTGCGGCGGGTCGCCGATCTGGCCCGAGGGATCGAGGCCCACTGGGGCGCCCGCGCGCGCGCCTACGTCGATACCGGCCCGGTCCTGGAAAAGGCCTGGTCCATGGCGGCCGGGCTGGGGTTCATCGGGCGCAACGGACTGCTGATCACGCCGCGTTTCGGCAGTTTCGTGTTTCTGGGCGCGATCCTGGTGGACCGCGACGTCGATGAACCCGCGCCCCCGGCCGTCCCCGACGGCTGCGGCACCTGTACCGCCTGCCGGGATGCATGCCCCACCGATGCGCTGCAGGTCCCCGGATGCGTGGCGCTGGATCGGTGCCTGGCCCACTGGACCGTCACCGCCCGGACGTCACCGCCCCCCGACCTCCCGCTGGCGGGCCACCTGTACGGATGTGACCGCTGCCAGGACGTCTGCCCCTGGAATCGCCGAGCGCCGCGGCCCGACCCGCCCGCATTCCGCCCGCTGCCCGGACTGCACTACCCGATGCTGCAGGATGTGCTGGATATGGATGAGGATGCATTCGCCCGGCGGTTCGGCGCCACGCCGGCCGCCCGCCGCGGACGTCTGGCCGTCCAGGACGTCGCCGCACGACTGGCCTCGGCTGCCCAGACGGACGCGCGCCCCGCGGACGACCCGTCCGCCGGATAACAAAAAAGGCGACGGCCTTGCGACCGACGCCTCGTTTGTGGACTCGGAGACAGGGCTGGCAGCCGTGGTCCTCCCCAGAGCATCGAACGGAATATCCGAGCCACCGACGGCCCATCGCTGGACCGCGGTCTCCTCTCTTGCGGTTGACCTGCCTCTCGAAGGCTCCCTCGCGACCTAGCGCCTCATGGGTTCGGCGCCCCCACCCTGCGGTTCGTCCGCCTCGTGGTTTTCGTCACGCGAGGCGCCACCTGTTTTACCAGGTGATGATCCTTCCTCAAGCTTCGGTCCCGGCTTCAGAGTTTTACCCGGGTTCCGCGCAGTCGGCCGAAGCCGCCTGCTTCTGCTCTCTCGAGGTTTTGTGCCCCCCCAGCGCAACCCAACCACCGCGAGCCACCAATCCCGGACGTTGCCTGCCCGGGTCCTGTTGCGTCCATGCCGTTCCCGCCGGCTCCGACGCCTTGCTCCCGCGATGATCTCCCGGATGTGTCTCAACCCGGCGCGCTCTCGGGGTTTCCACCCTTCAGAGCTTGACCTGACAGCGATCGTCCACGCCTCTCGACGCGACATCCCCTCTTGCGATTAGCATCCGGCGTGCCGACGCGGCCCGAAGACCACGCGCGGCGGATGCGCCTCCCCGGATACCCGTGCCGATTCGAAACATCCGCAGATGCCCTTCACGGCCCGGTTGATCGTTCCCGACGTCCCTTTCGGGTCGTCGTTCCGGATCCCGGATCATCGGTCACCCTTCACCTGACGGCGGACCGAAGTCCGTCGCGGCCTCGCTTCAGGGGTTTGATCCCGCTGCCGGTTGGGGCGGCGCCATTGGATTTCTCCTCCGGTACGCCGTCCTGGCTCTCCTGGGATTCCTCCTCCCTGGGGCGTTCTCCTTCCATTGCCTCGGCCTCCACAGTCGCGGCCTTCGCTCGCCTCTCGGTCCGCGGTTGGGTCCAGCGGCTGCGTCGCTGCCGGCTCCCTCCCCCCGGTCACCCGGGCTTCGGTACGCCGCACGACGTTTGGCCTCCTCTCAGGCACTTCAGGAAGAACCCCCGTTCTGGGTTCCCTTCCCTGTACTCCAGAGTGTCAAAGAACCTTGGAAATCGGCTTTCCTCTTCCGAGGTAGCCTGCCCCTTCGAGGTTTTCCTCCTCGTCCCGGCCGGCAATTCCAGTTTCCTGAAAGAACCGACGGGTGTCGGAGCGACTGACCGACCCCCATCTCCAAGTCCAATTGCGAGAATATCGGCCGGGGAAAACCCTGTCAACGACCCCCGGATCGACCTTTGCGTTTCGGTTGTGATTTCCGCTAGTTCGCCAGATGCAAAATCCGGAGGAAAAGAATCGTACAGGTTTTCGACAGGCGGGCCGTCGGCCTGGGGACTGGAGGTCCCGCCGGAGACACGAGGCATCCCGGCCTGCCACCCGCATGTCCGGTTCTGGACAGCGCCCATCCCTTGTCCTGACGGGTCGAAGCACCTGATCGGAGGTCCCGGGTGTCCGATCTCGTCCCTGCGGGAGTACACTTGGTGCATTCGGACGAGGTGCTTCGATGAAGCGAATCCTCCTGGCGCTCCTGTTCGGTTGGGGTCTGGCCGGCTGTGGCGAGGTCGTGGTGAGAGCGCCGGATTTCGGGGCAGCCAGCGACCCGGGCCAGGCCCCGGACACCGGGTTGTCCGACCCAGGCACGGAGGACCCCGACGGCGGCACGGAGGACCCCGGCCAGGCCCAGGACACCGGCGTCACCGACGTGCCGCTGAAGGATCCGCAGTTCGCGGGGGAAGCCTGCCGCGATCCGGCCGAATGCCTGAGTGGCACGTGTGACGATGGCATCTGCACCTGCGCGGACGCCACGCACTGCCCCGCGACCACCTGGTGCGACCGCGATCCCGCGAAGTTCCTGGGGTCGAATCGCTGCTTCCCCCTGCGCGCCGTCCTGGACGGCTGCACGGACCACGTCCAGTGCGCCTCGGGAGCCTGCGACATCGCGCACGGCTTGTGCGTTCACTGCGCGACCGGCGGGACGGGATGCGACGACGGCAGCGGGACGGTCTGCTGCTTCGGCGAGTGCTCCCAGGGATGTCTTGGATGCGCGTTGGCCCCCCCGCCCGAGCCGGTTCGGCAACGCTGCCTGACCGGGTGCTACGACCCGCTGACCGAGTACTGTGGCCCCGAGGGACCCGCGGCCCCGCTGCCCGCGACCGGCGACTGCAACTTCCAGCATCCGGCATGCGCGTCGGGCATCTGCGTTCCCACCCAGGACGGCATGGACAGCGAGTGCGGCTGCAACGACGCGACGGCCGATTGCCCGTTCGAATGGCAGTGCGTCGCGCGACGCTGCGTTCCCCCGGCCATGTAGCGCTTCGACGTCACGCCACCCGCGATCCTCGGGGTCACGTGCGCCCGATCCTGTCGCGCTTCGGGATCGACTAGCGAACCAGCAGTTGCAGGCGCTGTATCACCGGCGGGTCCAGCGTTTCGAAGACTTCCAGGGTGTCGCGGTGACGCCGCTCCTTCAAGGCGCGAAACACGCCGCGTCCCTTGTCGAAGGTGCGCGCGAACTCCATCGCGGTCGCCATCAGAGCCTCCGGCCCGTCGCACGCCTGGGCCGCGACGCGGGCCTCGGCCAGTTCGGCCCCTCCGGCACGGTGTCCGGTCAGCATCATGTGGTCCAGCTTCCAGTCCGGAAACGCCGTGCGGACCACCGCCAGCATGCCGGGCAGGAACGGGATGCCCAGATCGACCTCGGGGAAGCAGAAGAAGCCGCGGTCCGAGCGCATGAACCGGAAATCGCAGGCGCACGCCAGGATCGCCCCATCCCCGAACGCATGGCCACCGATGGCGGCGATCACCGGCATCGGGAACGTCAGGCAACGCGCGTACATCCGGTTCAGGCCGCGCAGGAAGTCGCGGATCTCGTCGTGGCGAGCCCGGTCGCCCATCGCGCCGGTGATCCATTCCAGATCGATGCCCTGGGACCAGTTCTTGGGGTCCTTCGAGGCGATGACGACGGCCCGAGTGTCGGAATCGGCCTCGATCTCGTCCATCGCGGCCAGGAACTGCTGGATGAACGTGGGGTTGTGCCGGTTCTCGCCGTCGTCCATCCACACGGTGGCAACGGATCCGTCGCGGGTCCAGGTGATCGGCGCCATGGGGTCCTCCTAGGGTAAGGGCTTCCAGGAACGCGAAAGGCTAGCACGGGCCGGCGGACGGGTCACTCCCCGACACGCCGACACCCTGACACGCCGGCGCCCTGACACGCCGGCGCCCCGATCCTATCCCCCCAGGTGTCTCGCGTTCCGTGTGGACGGTATGGCCCCGGTCACTCCGCCCTCCCCTCTCCGGCCCCGAACCCCCGATGCCACCGCGTCTCGACTTCCTCGCCGGATCCCAGGGCCCGGCACGTCCGGAAGGCCTTCGCGGTACCGCACCATCTCGCGACGACGGCAATCCGCTAGAATCGGCGGTGCGACGAACGGGAGGACACCGTGCAGGGTTCGAGCGTGCGGTCAGGGACGGCCGGAGGGCTGGGGCGAACGGGAATGCGATGGACGACCGCGAGCCTGGTGGTTCTGGCCACCCTGGCGGTCTCCGGCATCGTACACGGCAAGCCGACGGGACGGGCCAAGACGCCTGGGCCGGGCGAGGTGACCGTCGATGTGGCCTCGCCCGGATGCTGTCCCACCGGCATGGCCTGGGACGGCAAGGCGCTGTGGGTCGCCGACCGCAAGGTCAACCGGGTATTCCAGGTCGATCCCCTGACGGGCACCGTCCTGAAGGAACTCCCGACGCCGGGAACCCAGCCCGCCGGCATCGCCACGGACGGCACGCACCTGTGGATTGCGGATTCGGACCGGGACGCGCTGTTCCGGATGGATCCCGGGACCGGCATCGTGGATCGGGCGTTGCGTCTGCCGGTCAAGGCGCCGCGCGGGATGGTCCACGACGGCCGCAACCTGCTGCTGGGCGACGCCCGCGAGGATCGGGTGCTGGTCCTGGACCCTGACGACGGCACGGTGATCCGCAGCTTCCCGACGCCGGGGGGGTCGATCACGGGCCTGGCATGGGACGGGCGTTTCCTGTGGGCCGCCGACCGGGGCCTGGACGAAATCCACCGCATCGACCCCGAGCACGGCGAGGTCACCGGCATCCTCAAGAGCCCCGGCCCCCACCCCTATGGGCTGGCGTGGGACGGCCGCACGCTGTGGTGCGCGGACTACCAGACTCGCCGGATCCAGCGGGTCCACGTGGCGTCCGGGCGCCATGCCCAGCGGTCGCACGAAAAGGCGTTGCACATCGAGTACTCGATGAGCGTTCAGGTCCAGGGCCCGGACCCGCTGCTTTCGACCGACGTCCATCTGGCCATCCCCAAGGACCGACCGAACCAGAAGATCCAGGGGCCGGTGCGCTTCGACCCGCAGCCCGACGAGATCCTGACGGACCGCTGGGGCCAGCAGGTGGCGCGCTTCCGCCGCGAAAACCTGGTCCCTGGCGCGCGATTCGAGCCCCGAATCAAGGTCGATGCGATCCTCAGCCGGACCCGCTACTGGATCAATCCCGACGAGGTGGGACGCCTGGACGACATCCCCCGGGAGATTCGCGAAAAGTACCTGGTGGACGGCCGCAAGTACCTGCTGTTCGACCCGTTCATTCGCCAGGCGGCGCGCGAGGCGGTCGGGGACGAAAAGAACCCCTACTGGATGGCTCGGCGCATCTATCGCTACGTGTCGGAACGGCTGGACTATCGCCTGGAGGGCGGGTGGGACACGGCCCCGATGGTGTTGCGGCGCGGCACCGGATCGTGTTCCGAGTACGCGTTCGCGTTCATCGCGCTGTGCAGGGCCGTCGGGATCCCGGCGCGCTACCTGGGCGGCATCGTCACCCGGGGCGACGACGCGTTCGTCGATAACGTGTTTCACCGCTGGGCCGAGTTCTGGCTGCCGGGCTACGGCTGGATTCCGGCGGACCCCGACCGGGGCGACCGGGACAACCCCCGGGGCCAGGCGC
Organism: Myxococcota bacterium; assembly: GCA_029975745.1. GTDB lineage: Bacteria > Myxococcota_A > UBA9042 > DTJE01 > DTJE01 > DUVQ01. Next base: position 11,133 of record JARKOL010000265.1, read on the forward strand.
TGGGCTTCGGCCACCAGGACAACACGCTGCTGGTGACCACCGAGGGCGGCGGCGAATCGGAGCACCTGGACTGGAAGTACAACGGCAACGTCCGCTGGCGGTTCCGGGGCCATACCGAGGTGCGCGTCGAGCAGTTGGGCGAGTTGTCCCCTCTGGAGGCCGTGCGCGAGCCCGCAGGCGAGGACGCGCCGTAGACGCGGCGGACTTGTGGCTGGCTGGACGCCTGCATCGCGTGGCGGCTGGGGGGCTGGCTGGGCGCTTGGACGGCGGAACGACGGGGCGGCTGGGGGGCTGGCTGGGCGCCTGGACGGCGGAACGACGGGGTGGCAGGGGGCTGGCTGGACGCCTGGACCGCGGGACCGCGGGACGGCGGGGCGGTTCCGGGGTTTCTGGACGGGGAGGGAGGCGACATGAACGCGCGACGCCGCAAGACGGCCCGAGCGGTCCCCGGAAGTCCGGCACGGCCACGCCTTGTCGAAGGGCCCCTGCTGGCGACCTGGCTGCTGGCAGCCCTTGCGATGGGCGGCGGCGGGTGCGAGTCCAGCAGCGCTGCGCGCGCCGCGTCAACTTCCCAGGCGATCGAACGAACGCGAACTTCGGAGGCTCCGATGCTGGTGGTGACCAGCCCGTCGCCCGACACGCTGCTGGATCTGCGGGCCCTGACCGCGCCCGCCGGGCCGCTGCCCGGCTCGCTGCGGATCGTGGCGGTGTTCCCGGCGGACGACGGCGAGCGACACGAGGCGGCGGCGGCGCTGGCCGGCAGGATCGCCGGGCTCGAGGTCCGGAAGCTGGAGTGCCTGGTGGGCCCCGACGCGGTGTTCCGTCCCAACGACTGCACGCCGGCCTTCACGCGATTGGCCGCCCAGGCGGCCGGATTCCTGTTCCCCGGAGGGGCGGACCTCCCGCCGGCCCTCTATGGTGAAACGACGCGCCTGACGACCGAGGTCCGGACGCCGGCACGCCATCGATTCGAGGTGTCGTTCCTGGCCCACCTGCTGGGCCGGGGCGGCGACGGTGCCGCCCCCCTGGACGTCGGGCTGCTGAAGGAACGCCCGCGCACGCCGTTGCTGGCCATCTGCCTGGGCATGCAGACCCTGAACGTCGCCCGGGGCGGCACGCTGATCCAGGACATTCCATCCCAGGTGTACGGACTTCAGGACTACGAGTCGATTGCGGCCCAGGACCGCGAGACCTGGCACCGGAATCCGGAACGCTTCCTTGCGCCGGATGTCCCGGCGAAACGCTATTCGGTCCACGCGATTCGGACATCCGGCGAGTGGCCCTTCCCGCTGCCGGACGGTCGCATCCAGGTCGCTAGCTCGCACCACCAGGGCATCGCGCGGCTGGGAAGCGGGCTTGCCGAGGCGGCCCACTCGCTGGACGGCCGGGTCATCGAGGCACTGACGCTGCCTGGAATGCCCGGCGTTCTGGGCGTCCAGTTCCACCCGGAGTACCGGGACATCCGGGACGCGACGCGCCGGCGGGGGGCACCACGGACGTCCGGGCTGGACACGCCGGCCTCCCAGGACTTCCACCAGGCATTGTGGCAGTGGTTCGGTCAGGGGCTGGTCACCCAGGATTCCTCGGGCCAGTCGTGATAGATGCAGGCGTAGTCCGCGGCGCAGGACAGGCTCTTGCCGGGGCAGTCCAGCGGGCAACTCTGGTCGCTCTCGATCACGTACTGGGTGAAGTAGCAGTAGTCCTGACCCGCCGTCCCGCAGAAGTCGGCCGATGCCCGCGGCACGCAGCGCCGCCCCAGCAGTCCCGTACACTCCCAGTAGCCGTACCCCTTGACGGGCCAGTCGTAGAACACGCAATCGAAACCGTCATTGCAGCGCACCCCTTCGCCCGAGGTGCCCGCGAACCCGCCGCAATCGGCCGGGCAACTGGCCGGAGACTCGCCGGACTTCGGCTCGCAAACCTTGTTGCCGCAGGTGGCCGCGGCGTACAACGGGGTACACGTCCGCTGCACGCACTGCCAGCGCCCTGGGGTCCGACACCCCCCCTTGGCCTCCCACGCCCCGACGACGCACGCCTGGTCGCCCAGACCCGCGTCCTTGGTCCCGCACTTCACCGTGCGCGCCTCGCCATCGATGCACTCGTCCGGATCGTCGCACGCCTGGTCGCTCCAGGCCCCGTCCTGGCAGATCGAACGCGCCACCCCCCGCCCGTTGAGCCCGCACGGCTGGGACACCACATCGTCGTCGGTGCAGATGTCCGGGTCCGTACAGTCGCCGAAGTCGCTCCAGCGCCCCTCGACGCAGATCTGGCGCTGCTCGCCCCGTCCGTTCAGGCCGCACGCAACCATGCGCGAATCCCCGGCCCCGCATTCCACAACGTCCGCGGGGGATCCCGGGTCCACCGGCTCGCCCGGGTCGATGCCCCCCGGGTCCAGGACTCCGGGATCGCCGCCGCCCGGATCCTGCGGCCCCAGATCCGACAACGTGCCGGTGTCCGTTCCCTGGTCCAGCCCGGGATCCTTGCCGGGATCCACCGGCTGGACGACATCGGGCCGGTCCACGACATCCGACGGGCCCGGGTCGTCGATGCCCGTCGGCAGGTCGCGATTGAACGGCACGTCGAATCCAAGGACGGGAACCGGATCGCTGCCGCACCCCATCACCAGGAACCCCAGAACCACCATCATCAGTCGCTGACGCATCGATTTCGCCTCCGGGTCGCCACGGACGCCGCCCCCACACGGGCCGGCAGGAACGCCGGGGAAGCCTAGAGAATCCGTTTCATTCTGGCAACCTTGGAATGACACCTTGGAATGACACCCTGGTGTCCACTCGGCACGCGCGGTCAGTAGGAAACGACCACGTCCTTGACCACCGCCATGTGCTGCATGTTCGACGCGCCGGAATCCCCGGCCCGGGCCGGAGGAAAGTACCGATCCAGTTCCGCCTGGGTGAAGTCGCGACTGTCGAACACCAGCCCGTCGGTGTAGCTCAGCGAACCTCCGTGCCCACCAGGATCCGGAAACACCACCGGAACCTGGTGCGCGCGCAATGCCGTGTCCAGCAGGACGAAGTCGTACTGGGACGACCGGCTGGCGTTGGTCCCCTCCAGGCCATCCTCGCCCCGGGGATGAGGTCCGGTCACCGCGAACACGGGCTCGCCCTTCCACGCGCCGAAACCGCTGTTCGACACCGCCGCCGTGCCGTTGAAATCGCCGCCGACGACGTACCAGCAGCACCCCGGATTCGCGGCCCGGTGCTCGGACACCTTCCGGGCCACGACCTGGGCGGCGGTCACCTGGTCACTGGACGGACTGGTGTGCAGATGCACGCTGATGGCGAACAGGTCCTTGTCCCCGGGCAGGTCGATGCGGGCCCAGTCCAGATCGCGGTTGCTGATGTTGGGGTCGTCCCACCAACCCGACTCGACGATGGGCCACCGACTGACCACGCCGTTCGGGATCTGACCCGCGCCCACGGCATAGTCGCAGCCGATTCCGCAGATCGCGTTCGCCATCGCTCGGTAGTCGGCGGCCCGGTTGTCGCCGTAGTTGAACTCCTGGACCAGAAGCACGTCCGCCTTGCATCCCGCCATCAGGCGAATCCCGTGTCCGGGATCGTACGACTGGTAGTTGCCGCTGGTCAGATTCGCCGCGACGAACCGGATCGCCAGCGAATGCGCCCCACCTCCGGGATCCAGTTCGGGAAGTTCGAACCCGGGGTCGGTCGGTGGTGACCCCGGGTCCGCGGTGCCCGGATCGTCATCCCCGGGGTCCAGCCAGACGGTTTCGGCGACCTGTGAATCCTGGGGGTCCGTCGCGTCCGCCGCGTCCGCCGGGACATCGCCCGCCCCGAAATCCGCCGCGTCGCCCGCCCCGAAATCCGCCGCGTCCCCCGCCGCGTCCCCGTCGGGTTCGGCATCGGGTGTCCCGTCATCCAGGGGTTCCTGGCCGGAATCAAGCCGCGAATCCCGCCCGGCGTCCGCCGGCCCGGCAACCTCCGACACGTCCGTCCACGCCAGGTCGGCCCGGCTGGGAGGAAGCACCGAGGCACCGCCGCCACACGCGACGAACGCGACCACGCATGGCAGGAGGCGCACGAATCGCATGAACACCCCGCGACGGAACCGGCACGACCCGGCCCAGGCAGATTGTCGGGGGCGCCTCCCACCGCGTCAAGCGTCGGTCGCCCCGATGACCAAGAGGTTCGGCGACCGAATCACGGCGAAGGCGGATTCGGGTCTGATCGGGGGACGCTTGATCGCGCCTCGTGTCGGCGATAGAGTCCGCGCACCTTGCTTCGGAGGCCCGAGCCCATGGTCCGCCGCCCCGCGCTGCTGTTCCCGATCCTGGTCCTGATGGTCGCCCTGCCCGCCCAGGCCGAGGAGGGCATGTGGCTGTTCAACGAATTCCCGTCGGCAACCGTCGGTCAGCAGTACGGGTTCACCCCGAACGCCCGGTGGCTGGAGCACGCCCAGAAGGCGTCCGTGCGCCTGGCGGGCGGCTGCTCGGGCTCGTTCGTGTCGAAGGATGGCCTGGTCCTGACCAACCACCACTGCGTGTCCGGGTGCGTCCAGCAGTTGTCCACCGCCGACAACGACCTGATGGCCAACGGATTCGTCGCGAAGGCCCAGTCGGACGAGGTGCGCTGCCCCGAGATCGAGTTGAACCAACTGGTCGAGATCCGCGACGTCACCGATCGCATCGGCGCCGCGACCCAGGGACTTTCGGACGCGGCCTACATGGCGGCGCTGAAGACCGAGATGAGCCGCATCGAGACCGAGTGCGTCCAAGGCGGCAAGTGGCGCTGCGACGTCGTGACCCTGTTCCAGGGGGGCGCGTATCACCTGTACCGATACAAGCGCTTCCAGGACGTTCGCCTGGCGTTCGCGCCCGAGTTCCGGATTGCCTTCTTCGGGGGTGACCCGGACAACTTCACGTTCCCGCGGTACGACCTGGATGCCGCCCTGATCCGCGCCTACGAGAACGGCAAGCCCGCCAGGACGCCCGAGTTCTTCCGCTTCAGCAAGGCCGGTGCCGCCGAGGGCGACCTGGTGTTCGTCAGCGGCCACCCGGGCCGGACCCAGCGACTGCTGACCATCGCGCAGTTGGCCTTCCAGCGGGACGTCGTGCTGCCGGCGCGGCTGGCGCGACTGGCCGAAATGCGCGGCCTGCTGACCGAGTTCGCCCGACGAGGCGACGAGCAGCGACGCTTCTCGACCGACTGGTTGTTCGGGGTCGAAAACGCGTACAAGGCGCTGAAGGGACGCTTCGAGGCGCTGACCGACGCCGCGCAGTTCTCCCTGAAGGTGGCGGACGAGGACGCGCTGCGGGCGAAGGTCGCGGGCACGCCGGATGCCGAAGCCTGGGATGCGATTGCGCAGGCGGTCGTCGAACACCGCCAGTTCATTGACGCCCACAACCTGGTGGAGAACGCGCAGGCCTTCCCGGGCGACCTGTTCGGCATCGCCCGAATGCTGGTTCGCGGGGCCGCCGAGCGCGCCAGGCCCAACGAGACGCGACTGCGGGAGTTCACGGACGCCGCGCTGCCGTCGCTGGAGCAGCGCCTGTTCTCCGAGGCGCCGGTTCACCCCGAGCTGGACCAGATCCTGCTGACGTTCGGACTGACGAAGCTTCGCGAGCTGCTGGGCGCCGACGACCCGATCGTCCGCAAGGTGCTGGGGAAGGATTCGCCCCAGGACATGGCGCGGGACCTGGTGGGGATGACGCAGGTCGGCGACGTCGCGGCGCGCCGGGCGCTCTGGGAGGGTGGCCAGGCCGCGATCGACGCCTCGTTCGACCCGATGATCCTGCTGGCCCGGCTGATCGACGACGATGCGCGCGCCCTGCGCACGCGCTACGAGGACCGCGTCGAATCCGTGATCCGCAAGGCGTCCGAAACGATCGCGCGGGCGCGGTTCGCCAGCGCGGGACAGCGGGGCTACCCCGACGCGACGTTCACGCTGCGCCTGACGTACGGCACCGTCAAGGGCTACCAGGAGCGCGGACGCACGATCGCCCCCATCACGCACCTGGAAGGCTTGTACCTGCGCGCCACGGGAAAGGATCCCTATGCCCTGCCCCCAAGCTGGCTGGACGCGAAGGATCGCCTGAACCCGCGAACGCCGTTCAACTTCGCCAGCACCTGCGACATCATCGGGGGCAACTCCGGCAGCCCCGTGATCAACCGCAAGGCGGAACTGGTGGGCTTGATCTTCGACGGCAACATCCAGAGCCTGGGAGGCGACTACTGGTTCGACGAGTCGGTCAACCGCGCGGTGTCGGTGGCCAGCCCGGCGATCCTGGAGGCCCTGAAGACGGTCTATCGTGCGGATCGGCTCCTGAAGGAACTGACCCGCTGACCTGGGTCGCCGCGGAGCGCCGCGGGAAATCCGACCCGGACCGAGGTGTCGATGTTCGACGTGTTCCAGCAGACGACCCTGCCCCGAGCCCTACTGGTCGCGGTGCAGTTGCCCGACGTGCCCGACAGCCTCTTCGGAACCTCGCTGGACGAGTTGGAGCGCCTGGTGCGCACGCTTGGGCTGGACGTCCTGGGGCGCGAAACCCAGCGCCGCGCGCACTTCGACGCCTCGACCTACCTGGGGCCTGGCAAGGTCGAAGAGGTCCGCGAGCGGTTGCAGGCCGATGCCGCCGACCAGCCCGACTGGAACTACGTCGTCGTCGTGAACCACGAAGTCACCCCGTCCCAGGCCCGGGAACTGTCCAAGGCCGTCGGCGCCGAGGTGCTGGACCGGACGGCGGTCATCCTGGAGATCTTCCACCGTCATGCCCGCAGCCGCGAGGCCCGGGTCCAGGTCGAGCTGGTGCGCCTGGCGTACGTCGCGCCGCGCATCCGCGAGATGCAGAAAGGGCGCAGCGCCCGCCAGCAGGGAGGCATCGGGGGCAAGGGCACCGGCGAGTCGTACCTGGAGCTGGATCGGCGGAAAGTGCGCGATCGGATCGCGGAACTGCGCCAGGAGCTGGCACGCATCGAGGCCAGCCGGGTCACGCAGCGCAATCGCCGAAGGAACGCGCGACGGGTGGCGCTGGTGGGCTACACGAACGCCGGGAAGTCCACCCTGATGCGGGCGCTGACCGCCAGCGACGTGTTCGTGGCGGACAAGCTGTTCGCGACGCTGGACACCACCGTCCGCACGCTGCACCCGCCGGTGCATCCCGGAATCCTGGTGTCGGACACGGTCGGGTTCCTGCGGGACCTGCCCCACGGCCTGGTCGCATCGTTCAAATCGACGCTGGACGAGGCGCTGGAGTCGTCCCTGCTGTTGCATGTCGTCGATGCCTCGGACCCGGCCTTCGAGGAACAGATGCGGACCACCGAACAGGTGCTGCGGGAGATCGGCGCCGGCG
>JARKOL010000271.1 GCA_029975745.1 Myxococcota bacterium
TGCCGGCCCCCAGTCGGGTGCGGGGGCACCGGAGCGGCCACAGGCCCCCTCGCCGCGGACCCCTTCACCAAAGCGGTGATCACTCCCTGGCTCGCCCTTCAACGATTACTGCGATTTACAAAATCTGACGGGGAATCACGGAGACCTCGTCGATCGGCGCCTTCGGCGTGCATTCCTGCAGGCGGCCCTCGACGCATTCGACCACCACGACCCGGCACTCGCCGACACCGCAGGGCAGTTCGCCCCCGTTCAGTGCCTGGTGCTGGCATCCCTCCACCGCATCGCAGGTGTCCTGGGTGCAGGGGTTGTCGTCGTCACAGATCGGTTTCGCCGGCGCGCACTCGCCGGCCTGGCAGGTCAGTTCGGTCTGGCAGTCACCGACGCCGCACGATTCACCCTCGGCCAGCCCGACGTTCTCGCAGACGGTGCCTTCGGCGCACGGAGCGGCGCAAACGCCCACCTGCGGATTCCCGTCCCCCTGGACATCAAGCGTGCCGCCCTGGTCGGCTCCGCATCCGAGCGCCGGCAGGATCACGGCGGCGATCACCAGAATTCGATGCTTCATCATTTCCCCATCGTGTGCGATTCGCGGAACGCCTTCAGGCCAGAAACCCAGCGCTAGATACTCCGGAATCATGCCGGAATCAAGGGTGATTTGCTCCGAGTATGACCCGCTTGCCGACATCGCCAGCCTCATCACGACCTCCCTGTCCCAACGCCATGAAGGTACTCTCCCACCCAACCCTTCAGATACTTTTCCTTCCTGAGGCAACGATGATGCCTCGGATACATTTGGCGTGAGGCAAATCGCCCGTTTGACTGGCATCGATTCGGCGCCGATACTTCGCATTCGGGACGCATCGGGGCGGGGATTCCCATGGACAACGCAAGTCCGGCCGCAGGGCACGCCGTGCCCGGGATGGCCCCGGACGCGGTGCGCCTGATCGTTTTGGCCAGCGACGACCGTGACGCCCCCGGCGGCGACCGGCCCGACGTCCGCGAGGTGATCGACGCCGCGACCGAGATCCGCGACGGCCTGGTCCGGCAGGGATTCACCCAGGCCGGCCTGTGCCTGGCCCGCGACCTGGGCGACATCCGCCGGCTGCTGGCGGACGACCGTCCCCAGGTCGTGTTCAACCTGATCGAGTCCCTCAAGGGGCGCGAGGGCTGGGAATCCGCGGTCGCGGCCCTGCTGGAACGGTCCGGCGTGGCGTTCACCGGGTCGCCCGCCCTGGTGCTGCGCACCTGCCTGGACAAGGGACTGTGCATGCAGGAGCTGCATCGGGCCGGCGTGCCCGTGCCGCGGTCCGAGGTCCGCACCCCGGCGACCGCCGGACGTCCGTTTCCGTTCCCGGCATTCGTCAAACCCCGCCGAACCGACGGCTCGGTGGGCATCGACGCCGGGTCCGTCGTGCGGGATCCGGACGCCCTGGCCGCGCGGGTGCGCCAGTTGTGCGACACCTTCGGCGGCGAGGCCCTCGTCCAGGAGTACCTGCCGGGCAAGGAAATCAACGTCGCCGTGTTCGGGGACCGGGAACTGACCGCCCTGTGGCCCGCCGAGATCGACTTCACCGGGTTCCCCCAGGACGTGCCCCCCATCGTGACCTATCGCGCCAAGTGGGACGAACACTCCCCCGAGTTCACCGGCACCACGTCCGTCCGGGCGCGCCTGGACCCGGGGCTGGAACGCCGGGTCCTTCGCATTGCCATGCTCGCCTTTCGAACTCTGGGCGTGCGCGACTACGGGCGGGTCGATCTGCGCCTGGACGCCCAGGGACAGCCCCGCGTCATCGAAGTCAACCCGAACTCCGACCTGGCCGAAGGCACCGGCATCGCCCGGCAGGCCGCCCGCCAGGGCATCTCGCACCCCGAACTGGTGGCGCGCGTGGCCGGATTCGCACTGGCTCGCGCCGCCAGCCGCAAGGAGGCCCCATGACCCACCAGATCGACGCGGCCCGACCGGAAGACCTGCCCGCCATCCAGGCCCTGTTGCGCCGGACCGGCGTCTTCACCCCGGAAGAGGTGGCCATCGCCATGGAACTGGCCGACGAGGCCGTCCACCCGGCGCCCGACACCACCTACCGGATCGCGGTCACCCGCAGCGACGGGCGACTGTCCGGATACATCCTGTGGGGCCGGACGCCGTTCACGAAATGGTCGTACGACCTGTACTGGATGGCCGTCGATCCCGACGTCCAGCGGGCCGGCCTGGGCACCCTGCTGGTGCGCGAGATGGAGCGGGCCATGCGCGCCGAAGGCGGTCGCATCGTGCGCATCGAGACGTCCGGCCTGCCCGAATACGAGAAGACGCGGGCGTTCTACCGCCGCGTCGGCTACCCCGAAACGGTCCGGGTCCGCGACTTCTACTGGGAAGGCAACGACCTGTGCGTCCACTTCGGGGAGATTCCCGGGGAATCGACGGCGCCCGAACCCGATCGATAGGACCCGATCAGGTCGCCTTGCGAGCCCGTGCCCGTGCGCGCCCCGACGGTCCCAGGCCGGCCTGGGTCCGGGCGTCCAGCAGCAGGGACACCATCTCGTCCGGCAGTGGCTGGCCCCCCCCAAGGGCCCGGGAGTCCAGCAGGATTCGCGCGGCGGCCTCGACGTGCTCGACGCGTCCCAGCGCGGTTTCCAGGTCCGGCCCCCAGGCCAGGACGCCATGGCCGGCCAGCAGCACCACGTCGAAGGGTTCCAGGAACGGCACCAGCGCCTGGGCCAGCGCCTCGCTGCCCGGCAGCGCGAACGGCACCACCGGCACGACGCCGCCGGTCTGGACGATGAACTCGGGCAGGAAGCGCGCCTCGACCGGCATCCCGCAGGTCGCGAACGCGGTGGCGGCCGGAGGGTGGGCATGCAACACGGCGCCCGCGTCCAGCCGCCCCTTCAGCACGGCCAGGTGCGCGGACAGCTCGACGGGCGCATCCCCCGCCCCCGACACCTTGCGGCCGAACCGATCCAGCAGCAGCAGGTCGCCCTCGCGCACGTCCCCCAACGAGATCGACGCGGGAGTGGCCAGGATCCGGCCGTCCGCGGTCAGGGCGGTGGCGTTGCCCTCGTGGTGCGCCACCCAGCCCCGCGCGTGCAGCGCGTGCGCCACGCGGATCATCCGGCGTTGCAGTTCCGGAAGCGTGACCTGCGCGTTCATCCCGCCCCCTGGGTGCCTTCGACCTGGGTCATGGCCACGGCATCGACCGCATCGACGACCCCGACGATGATCGACCGGATCGGCAGCACCTTTTCCTTCAGGATCTGGCGCGCCCCGTTGCCCTCGCTGAGCACCAGAACCAGGTCCCCGATGCCGGACTGGACCTGATCCACCGCCAGGAACGACGGATCGGTCGGCCGCCCGGCGTCATCGACCGGCTGCACGACGTACAGTTTCAAGCCTTTGTAGGTCGGATGCTTGACCGTCGAGACGACGGTGCCGGTCACGCGACACAGGGTCACGGTGCCTCCACATCCAGCGCATCGACGATCCCGCAGATCGCGGCATCGACGGGCACGAACGGCTTCGGGCAGGCCAGCGAGGCCTCGCGGCTGCTGACCAGGTGAACGACGTCGCCGGGGCCGGCGTTGACGGCATCCACGGCCACGACCACGTTGCCGCGGGGCGTCCGGTCGTGGGACAGCGGCTGGACCAGCATCAGGCGCAGGCCGTCCATGTGGTCCGCCTTGCGCGTGGCCACGACCGTCCCGATCACCCGTCCCAGGTACACCTGCCCACCTCGCCGGCACCGTGGCGGTTGTACCTTGCTGCCCCCGGAGTGTCAACGGGAAGCGAGGTTGCCTGCCGCAGGCCCTGGAGTGCGCCGCCCACGGCGGCGCCATCGCCCCAGCCCGTGCCCAACGCCAGCCCGTGCCCAACACCAGCCCGTGCCCCAGCCCGTGCCCAACGCCAGCCCGTGCCCCAG
>JARKOL010000272.1 GCA_029975745.1 Myxococcota bacterium
CGCCGCCGAGCGCCGACTTTCCCTTCGTGCCGAAGCTGTGTCACGCTGGCGGTCATGACCCGTCCTATTCTGGCGACCTCGCTCGTCGTGCTCACCGTCTGTATCCTGGACTGCCGGCAGCCCCCTGTGTCGCCGGGCGAAGAGACGGCTGCCGAGCATCCCGGGATGCCGACCCTGCCTGGCGACCTGTTTCCGCAATGCAGGCCGGGGGAAATCGATCCGCCGGACGCCTCGACGTTCCGGCGCGCGGCGGGGCGCCTGTTCATCGCAGGCTGGATCCCCTACTGGCGAAAGACCGAAGGAGTGGAATCCACGCTGGGCCACATCGACGCCTTCTCGGAGGTCAATCCCTTCGCCTACGGCGTGGACGAGGAAGGAAACCTGGTGGACACCGCGCGCATCGGTACCACACCCTGGCCTGAGCTGCGCGAGGCCGCGGGCCGGCACGGGGTGCGCGTCGTCCCCACGGTCCTCTGGACCCAGGCCGCGGCCATGCACCGGGTCTTCTCGGACGCCGCCCTCCTCGACCATCATGTTGGCGCGATCGCGACGATGCTGGAACGGGAAGGCTTCCCCGGCATCGACATCGACTACGAAGGCAAGGACGCGCGGGATCGTGACGCCTTCAGCGGCTTCCTGCACGCGCTTCGCCGGCAACTGTCGCGCGATGGCAAGGACATCAGTTGCACCGTGGAAGCGCGAACCGCCGATGAGCCCCCGACGACCTACCCGGCGTCCCGAACCATGGCCTGGGCGAACGACTTCACCGCCTTGAACAAGTACTGCGACATCGTTCGCATCATGGCCTACGACGAGTCGTTCCTGCGTCACGGCTCGCACGAATTCGTGGCGCAGGGCCGGGTGCCCCGTCTTTCGAACGCGTCGATATCGTGGGTGGAGCAAACCATCCGCTACGCGCTGCGCTATGTACCCGCCGATCGACTGGTCCTGGGAATCCCGACCTACGGATGGGAATTCGCCATCGAGGAACTTCCCGGGGCCTTCCGGTACCGGAAGTTCCAGAGCGTCAGCTACCGGGACGCACTGGAGAAGATGCGTCGGAAGGGGGTCGTGACGCAACGCAACGACGGCGGAGAGTTGTCGTTTCTGTTGCCGGGGCGGCGGATGATCCGGATCGTGACGGTCGCGGATGCCCAATCCGTGGCGGATCGAGTCGCGCTTGCGAAACGATTCGGCCTGATGGGTGTCAGCCTCTTCAAGCTCGACGGCCTTGGCGATCCGGCCATCGCCACCGTGCTCCAGGAGGCATCGCTGCAAGGGTATATTCCGGATAGCCGTATGCCCCCTCTTCCACAGCAATAGACACGCGGGACGCAGCGCTCGGCCGCACGGGGCGTGGTCGAGTGGCCGATCGGCCCCGATCGGGTCGTGTGACTATGGAATCGGGGGTTCCGGGAGGTCAGTTGCTACCCGGTGTTCTCGACAGCGCGTTGATCTGACGGAGTAATCTCCAGGAAGCGCGGCGGCGGGGTCACGCCGACGGCCTTGAAGAATTGGTACTGGAGTTGGGTGACCTCGGTGCGCTGGGCGAGGAGGCCGTCCTTGCCCGCGAAGACGCCCCGGTGGAGGCGGTCCATCTCCTCGTGGACGCGGCGCCAAGTCTGGCCGGTGCGGACCTCGACGACGCGGACCAGCAGCAGCGCGAGCCAGCAGAGCAGGACGTGCGCCTTGATCCGGTCCGCCTTGCGGTGGTGCATCGGCCGCAGGTCCAGGCTGGACTTCATGTCGCGCCAGGCGCGCTCGATCTCGGCGAGTTGCTTGTACCCGAGCGCCACGTCCTCGGTGCTCAGCGTGTCGTCGCTGGTCACGATCAGGTACTTGCCGTCCAACCGCTCCTCGGCCTTCACCTTGGCACGGTCGATCACCGGGCGCCCCTTCTTGTCCTTGGTCAGGAAGCGGCCCATCGTCGCGTGGGCGAAGAGCCTGCAGACCGCCTTCGAGTGCTCGTCGCCGCCAGCCGGAAGCGCGGCCAGGGTTTGCTCGATGCGCTTGAGCAGCCGTTCCCGATCCTCGCGGTCCCGCTCGACCTGGGCGGGGTTGCGGACCAGGACGTACCGCTTGCGCCGGGCACCGTCCCCGACCACGATCTCCTTGACCTCCAGATTGTCGCGGACCGCGTGGTACCGCCCGGGCCGGGACAGCGCCTCCTCGACCTCCTTCCGGCCCGCCCGCATCTTCTCGCCCGCGACGTAGTGCGCCCCGCCCTTGCGCAGTTCCGTCAGGTTCTCGTCCGACACCATGCCGCGGTCCACCGCCCACACCACCCGGTTCAGGCGCCAGCCCGACAACGACTCCTTCACCGTCTTGATCGTCTCGGCATCGTTCGTGTTGCCCGGAAAGACCCAGCACCGGACCGGGATTCCCTCCCGCGTCACCGCCATCCCGATCACCACTTGCGGCACGTCCGGCCGGTGGTCCTTCGAGTGCCCCTGCATCCGCAGCGGCGGCCGGTTCACGACCTGCGGATGGGGCCGCGTCGGCTCCGCCCCGTTCTCGGCAAGGTGCGCATCCCACCGTTCGTCCCGCTCCGCTATGTCCTCGTCGTCCTCGTCCATCTCGAAGTACGTCGAGGTCGTGTCGTACAGCAGCAGGTCCACGTCCAGGTTCAGGAGATCCGCCGTCGAGAAGAAGACCGACTTCTGGACCTCCTCCTGGGCTCCCAGCAGGAAGTCCATCGCCCGATACATCTGCTCGTCGTACACCCGCTCCGGCACGCCCGGCGCCCACACGCCCGTCTCCAACCACGCCCCCGTCGCGTGCTTCGACAGCGGCTTCAAGGCGCGGTTCGCGACCATCGCGAAGATCGTCCCCTCCACCGCGTTCGCGTCCTCGAATCGCCGCTGCCGGGCCAGCTTCACCAGGTCCTTGTCCGCACCGATCCGTTCCCACAGCCGCCGCAGCAGCCAGGCCCCGCCCATCGGGCGGCTCTCGATCCACTTGATCGGGCTCGTCGAGCCCTCGACCGCCGACGCCAGTTCGTCCTGGGGACCCAGGAAGCGGTTGATGCTCCGCACCAGGCGCCGCAGGCCTTCCTCGTCCACCTCCTCCCGACGCCCGAAGTTGAAGAGCACCTCCGCCTTCGCCCGCTTCGTCGCCGGGTCCCAGTGGTTGTGCGCCAGCGCGATGTACTCGACCGTCGTGCCGTCCTGGTTCCTGCGGGTGGTGGTGCGTAAGTACATGACCAGTTTGTAACCGCTGACTATCTACCAGTCAAGTACTTTGTTAACTTGTCGTGTGCCTATGGATTTCCGGAACAACGCGGCGTCGATGGCGCACAAGTCGCCGAAACTGCTCAGGCAGGATCACGTCGATCAGGGTGCCGTGGGCCTACTGCTGTGGAAGAGGGGTATGCCAATCCACTAGAATGTCCTTGCTTGTGCCGATGATGGAGGGTGGCCATGGGGAATGGTGTGGGGCGGCGTGCTTGGATCCTGTCGATTTCGCTGTCATTGGCCTTCGCCCTCACGGCCTGCCTGGATGCCGAGCCCGGGGGCGGCGACACTGCGTTCGTCGTGCCCGCGGATTGGCCCGCCTGCTCGGGGAACGCTGCCGCGGATGGCCTGGACGCCGCGGTCAATGAGGCTGTGGCGCGTGCCACCGCGTCCTTTGCGCTGGATGTGGAACAGTCCGCGGCGCTGCGATGCCTGGGGCGTCTGCCGGGAAACCGGGCATTCGCCATCGACGATGGATACACCGAGGGCTCGTACACCCCATCGCGCGTTGTGCTGGACCTGCCCTTCGAGGCGGGCGAGGACTTTCGGGCAGCCCTGGACGCGGTGGTTGCGACGCTGAAACCCCTGGTCTTTGCGGCCTGGGGCGTGACCGACGCCTACCAGACCCGGTCCCGGCTGCAGGTGGCGGCGGACTTCGGGGGCACGTGGGGTGTCGGCGTCGTCTTCGACCTGGAGTCCCTGGCGGGCCTGCCGGTCCTGTGGGATCGGATCGAAATCGTGGCCGTGCGCGACCTGGACCTTGAAACCGGCACGCCGCGTCCCGGCGCCTGGCGGATCGCATTCGTGAAGGGCTCGACCTGGCGGGATCTGCCCACCCTGGATCTGGATCCGGCGCAATTCGTGGCCAAGGAGGCGGTCCTGGACTGGGTCCCCGAGGGCGCGACGGTCACTGCGGGTCCGGAACTCGCGCTGGTGCGGGGAAGGCCGTTGTGGTTGCTGGCCTGGGATGGCGTGACGATCTGTGGACAGGCGTGCAGCGGCGCCGAGGTCGGGATGGATGCCCTGGGGGGCGACGGGGGCTTCATGGGCAACTGGGACGGGCTATGTCCGAATCCGGCACTTTGTGCCGACGGCCAGCCCCTGCCTGAAGACTGGTTCGTCGAAAAGGAGCAGCCTCTGGGTGACGAGGCCCGGGAGGCGTTCCTGGCGCCGCCGCCCGCCGGAGCCTGCGAGTTCCCCACCTGCCCGCCCATGGACGACGCGGCCTACCAGGAATACCTGGCCGATCTGGCCCGGCTGCCCCGGTGTCAGCCGATTCCCGACGAACTGATGTGTGGGTGGCGCGACGCGACGATCGCCGCCGCGGAGTTCGCGTCCGCCCTGGACCGAGCCCGGACCGGTTGCGGTCCATTCACCGCCGACCAGGAGGAAGCCCTGCGCTGCCTGGCCGTGCGCAGCCAGGGCTACGTCCAGGAACCGGGAACCTGCACGGAACCGCAGGGGACGCCGGGAACGCTGAGCGGCCTCGCCATCCCGGTTCCTGTCGAACTCGGTGAGGACCCGGTCCTGGCGTTGCTGCGGCAGGAAGGCCCCACGGTCGCGGCGGCCTGGGGTCTGGATCCGGACTGGGACCTGTCCCTGGCCGTCACGGGGGACCTGCTGACGACCTGGCAGGCCGGGGTGAGGGTGTCGATCGAGGCATGGAAGGGGATTCCGATCGACGACCGTTGGGCCCCCAGGCTGGACCTTCGGATCACGCGTCCGTCCGACGGGTTTGGCGCGTTGTGCCCGCTGGATCACGTGATGCTGTCCCAGGTCACGGGCTCGCTTGATCGTCGGGTCGTGGCTGTGGATCCGGACCCGGCCCAGGGAATCGACGCGGATACGGCCCTCGCGGCAGCCCGCGCAGCCTGGCCCCTGGGCGAGCCAGCGGCGGGCCCGACCCGGGTGTGGACCCGGGGCAGCCTCGCCTGGCGGGTGGACTTCCCGGCGCCCTTCCAGGCCCCTTCGACCTGCGCCGGGTGCGGCGCGTTGGCCGTCTATGTCGATGCCACAAGCGGCCAGGTCACGTCGATTCGAAGCGACGAGTGCTGGCGGGGCTGCTTCGAGGAGCCGCAGTTCCTGCTCTTCTGATCCATCGAACCCGCCGGCCTTTTCCTCGACAGCATCCAGGCCAGGAATGCGAAGCAGCATAGTGAACGCACCATGATCCTTCCCCTCCGACGATTGCACGAGTTGTCTCCTTGGGCCTCCTCGGTCGTCAAGCGCCCGAATATCCCCGGCTCTGATCCACCGCATGGGTTTGAGGGGCCCTGCAGGACGTCGGAGAAGATGGGAGGATGGGGACGTGGAACGAGGCGTGCTGCGTCAGTGCGGCGGCGAGTCCGGGGCGGATGCGTCGGGTGCATCGGCGGCGTGGTCGGCGGCGCTGAGGCCATAGCATTCGCCATGGGCGCCGGCGCCCTCGGGCTCGACGTGAACCACGACGTCATAGACCTCGGGCAGACGCGTCTTGATGGCCTGCTCGACCGCGGTGGCAATGCGGTGGGCGGCGGCGACCGTCATCTCGGGGGTGACCTCGATGTCCAGATCGACCATCAGTTTCGCTCCCAGGCGTCGGATTCGCGTCCGGTGGGGGTTGAGGGCCCCGGGCACCGTCGCGACCGCGGCGAACACGTCGCCGTACAACGCGTGGTCCGCGCCGCCGTCCATCAGTTCGGCGTTGGCGTCGCGGAAGATCGCGAAGGCGTTCTTGAGGATCCACAGGGCCACCAGCGCGGCCACGATCCGGTCCACCAGCGGCATGTCCAGCAGGAACGTGAACGCCAGCCCGACCAGGACCGACACGGACGTCAGCACGTCCATCTGCATGTTTCGGGCGTTCGCCAGCAGCATCGACGAGTTCGTTCGCCTTCCGTAGCGCAACTGGCTGTAGGACAACAACAGCTTGCCGATGATCGACACGACCGTGACGACGAGGGTCACTCGCGAGGGCACTTCCCGGGGCGGGTCGCCCAGAATCCCCGTGACGGCGCCCCACAGCAACTGGGCCCCGGCGAAGAACACGATGAACGACAACACCGTCGTGGCGACGGTCTCGGCGCGCCCGTGGCCGTAAGGGTGCTCGCGGTCGCCGGGGCGCGAGGCGATGGTGGCGATGACCAGCGTCATGATGGAAATGGCGACGTCGGTCGAGGAATCGATGCCGTCGCCCAGCACGGCGAGGCTGCCGCCGAAGTGACCGGCGGCGATCTTGATCGTCGCCAGGAAGGCATTGCCGATGATGGCGATCCAGGAGGCCCGCCGCAGCAGGGCCTCGCGGGAGTCGGGGCTGGGCTTGTGTGGCACGACGTTCTCCGGCGCTTGCACTCGTGCGCGCCCCTGTTGATGCCACCTTGGCGCCGGGAAGTCAATCGGCGCCAGGGCCCGGGAACGTCGTGGTTCCCGCGCGCGATCGATGAAGGTATGCTCTGGGCGCGGTCGCGATGGGGGAGGTTCGCATGTCCCGTGTGGTCCGGTTCAGTGCCTCGCTGGATGGCGAATTGATGGCGCGTTTCGAGCAGGCGACCCTGCGGCGCGGCTACTCGAATCGTTCCGAGGCGCTGCGCGACCTGATCCGCGATTCGCTGGTTCGCGAGGAGTGGGAGGGGGACGAGGAGATCGTGGGCACCGTCACCCTGGTCTATGACCACCACACGCGGGAACTGGCGGACCGCCTGACCCGGATGCAGCACGACCATCACGACGTGATCCTGTCGGCGCTGCACGTCCACCTGGATCACGACAACTGCCTGGAGGTCATCACGGTGCAGGGGCGGGCCTCGCTGGTCCAGTCGCTGGCGGACGGGCTGGTGGGGACGCGGGGCGTCAAGCACGGCAAACTGACGGCGACGACGACGGGCAAGCGACTGCGTTGACGGGGTCCAGACGGGCCGGGTTCAATCGTTTCCAATCGGGGTCAGGATGCCGTCCGCCTGTCGTTGGGCCAGGATGTCCGCCTGGACCCGGGCGTCGTCGGCCCAGCGGGCAAGGCCTTGCCCCGCCAGCAGGTCCGCCGCGTGGCGCAGGCCCGCCTCCGCGGTGGCCATGGCGTCCGGGGACGTCAGGATGCTCTGGTGGTTGCGGTCATGCTGGGGCAGCAGGAAGCGGCAGGAGACCGCGTCCTGGAGGGCGAGCCGCGCGAAATCGGCCACCTCGGCGACGTTCGCCTTCAGCAGGACCATGCTGTACGTGATCTCGGCCACCAGCCGGCCCTCCCGTCGGGCGGCCAGCAGCCCGTCCAGGTTGCGCCGGACGCGATCCCAGGGAATGCCGCGATTGACCGTCCGGTAGGTTTCGGCGGTGGCGGCGTTCAGGCTGATCGTCACGGTCCGAAACGGGATCCGCGGCAGCGATGCCAGCCACTCCGGGGTCAGGAGGGAGCCGTTGGTCACCAGGCCCACGACGGGAGCCTGGTCCCGCGCCGCCAGCTCGCGCAGCCAGTCCCGGAAGATCGGCGAGGCCAGGGGTTCGCCGCCGTTGACGTCCAGATCCGCTCCGTCGGCCAGCCAGTCGTCCAGGTCCGTCCAGAACGACGCGGTGCGCTGGTCGGCCAGGGTGCCGCGCTCGCCGCATTCGCACATCAGGCAGTCGTAGTTGCAGTACGAGGTGACCGGGATGCCCAGCGAGGCCGGGCCGTGGTCCAGGTCCAGTCGCCCCGCCAGGATGGCCTGGGCCATTCGAATCCGGTTCTCGACGGCGCGGGCGCTGCCGCCGCGCAGTACCAGGCGGTTCGCGGCCTCGCGGCCGCTTCGCAGCACGGGGCACGTCGGCCGGCAACCCGCCGGGTGCCCGCCCGACAGCATCTGGGCGCGGTACTGCCGAAGCAGGTCGTCCCGCCACAACGCGGTCGGCGAGGCGTCCGGCGGCAGGAAATGCCGTCCGGCCATGTCGTCGGCACAACAGGGCCCGAAGGTGCCCCCGTCGTGCAACTCCAGGCGTGTCCAGGGGCGCGTGCAGGGGATCGCCGGCAGTTCCTCGGCGCGCACCAGATCGGCCAGGGCGATCTGGGCCGTCGGGTGCCCCACCAGCAGGGCTCGGGCTCGATCCGGCCAGGGCAGGTCGTCGGGCAGCGCGCCGAACGGGCGCAGGCCATCCAGTCCGAAGCGCCTGGCGTACGGGGCGGGCACGCCCAGGCATCGATCGTCGGCGGCACAGTGGCGGCACGCACGGGACTTGACCCAGGGGCGGGACGGATCCTCGTATCCCGTTTCGTCGGTGGTCAGGACCGGACGATGGCTCATCCGGGCGCGCTGGGCCGGCGAGACGAAGCACGGAGGGATCGACGCATGCGTGCTGCTGACCAGGGGCGACATGGGCAGCCCGGAGTCCGCGGCCGCCTGGACCGCCTGCTCCAGCAGGGGCACCAGTTCCTGGTAGGGGATTAGCCACGTGTCCGCCTGGGGGCGATGGGGCGGACACATCAGCACCGAAACGTGCAGTTCCGGAAGCGGCAGACCCGGCAACAGCGACGGCAGCGCGCGTGCCAGTTCGGCCAGGTGGGCGGCGTTCGCCGATCCGACGACGGCGTTGACGATGACCCGGTGTCCCGCCGCCAGCAGGGTGCGCAGGCCGTCCAGGGCTCGGGGCATCTGGCCCTGCGTGCGGGTGATGCGGTCGTACAGGTCCGGGTCGATCGCGTGCAGCGACACGAACCACAACAGGCGCGGGTCGGGGGGGACACGTTGTGCCATGCCCGGCATCGCGAAGGTCACCGCGTTCGTCTGGACCTGCACGCCGCCGATCCCCGGCTGGGCCAGGGTTCGGGTCAGCAGGGCATCCCACCCGCGACGCAGGGTGGGTTCGCCACCGGTCAGCGTCACCAGGCACTCCGGGAACGCCTGCGCGGCGCTTTCGATGCAGGCCGCCAGGGCCGCGTCGTCCGGTTCCGCGCAGTCGGGTGCGCTGCAGAAGGGGCAGTCCTGATTGCACCGGGGCGTCAGGCGGATCAGCACCTGGGCGTGGGGCCGCCCGTCGGGGCCGACGGCGCGGTCGATGCTGGCGAACGGGAAGCGATGGGCGAAGGCCCGCAGCGTGGCGCCGGGGCCGGGCCGGGTCCAGTCGTCGGGCAGTCGGGACTCGATCCGGGCCAGGATGCCGATCACCAGGTCGATCTGGGCCATCCGCGTCGCGTCGTCGCCGTGTGGGGTCGCGTAGCGGTAGCCGAATCGCGAGGTCGTCCGGTAGTTCGGGCCACCCACGTCCAGGGGCACCACGCGGACGGTCGCCGCGACGCCGCCGTCGCCGTCGTCCAGCACGACCGACAACTCGCCGTCGGCCGCGGTGATGGTCGAAACCGGCGCGCCGGCCTTGCGAAGCAGATCGGCCAGCCGGACGGTCCAGGGCGTTTCGGCTGGATTGCGGTCGCTTGGGTTCATCGCGACTCCCGCGGCCGGAAACCCCGGCAGCCTGACCTGGGAACCCTACCGCCTCCAGTAGCGGTTCGTCCAGTGGGACACCTCGGCCATGCGCAGCGCATTGGCCAGGCTGTCGATGAACGGGAGGACGCCGGCGAAGCCCAGGAACGGGCGATCGCCCAGTGCATGCGTGTGGAACGAGGGAAAACCGAACTCGACCGTCGCCAGGCCGTCCTGCGCCACCATGCCGACGCCCGCGCTATTGGACACCAGCAGGGCCAGCCGGTGATCCTGGATGCGCGACCGCATCAGGGCCAGCATCGCATTCAGGCGCGGGTACACCAGCAGGCGCACCGCGGGGGCCAGTACCCGGTCCAGGCCCGCCAGTTGGGGCCGGGGGTTCGTCACGACGGCGAAGTCCAGATCCATGCCCAGCAGCGCGGCGGTCTGGGCGAAGCCCCGGGCCAGGTGGGGGTCGCCCACGAAGCCCGCGCGGCGGTTCTGGAACACGTAGGGGATCAGGAACTCCAGGGAGGGCACGATCGCCTGCAACTCGCGGTCGATGAAGGCCTCGGCGGCGGCCTCGCGAGCGAACGCCTGCCCCAGTTGGCGGACGAAATGCTCGGTCGCCTCCAGGCCGAACGGCAGGTCGCACGACACCAGGCGCGCCCCGGTGCGCCGCGCCAGCCAGGTCGCGGCCTTGCGCCCGTAGGGGAACGACAGGATGGTGCCCGCGTCCCGGATGTCCCGGAGCTGGTCGAACCGCTGGCCCTCCAGCCAGATCGATACCGGTTCCAGGTCCAGAGCGGCCAGAATGCGCCGCAACTCCCGCACGTTGGCGCGGTGGTCCCCCTCGTTGCGGTCGTGCAGGTACCCCACGATGCCGACCTTGCGAGGGTCGGGGGTGCCTTTCGACAGGTCCAACTGGCGCGCCAGGGACGTCAGCACCTCGCCGTAGCCGTCGATCCAGTCCCCGGAAAGGGACTTGCCCGGCACGTGGATCACGGTGCGTCCGGTGGCCGCCTGGACGCCTCGGCACAGCCGCTCGTAGTCCGCGCCCGTGATCACGGCCATCGGCATCGAGGTCATCAGCACGCCGCCCACCGCGGGGTGCGCGGCGATCTTTCGAAGGGTCGCGTCGATCGCCTGCTCGCGGGAACGCGTCATCTGGACCGGGTGCAGGGCCGTGTTCGCGATGCGATGGTGTCCCGACACGCTGGTCAGCGTGGACAGCCAATCGTGGTTGCCCTGGACGTACTGGGTCTTCATGTGGGTGCAGTCGGGCCCCTCGACCAGGGTGTACGCGTCCTTGATCGCGTTGGTGGCCAGGTAGACGCCCACCATGAACGTGAACGTGACCCGCTGGCTGTGGTCCGGCTTCGGCGCGTCGGCGTCCGGCGCCTGCCGCCGGGGGGCGCCCGGTTCACGCGTCTGCATCGGTTCCCTCCGGTCGCCTGGGGGCGGGCATGCCCTCGGGGGTCCGCGCCAGCCAGTCCCGGTAGCGGCGGTAGAACGGCGTCCGGCAGATGCCCGTGATTCGCTGGACCGTCCGGATCGCCCCGGGCAGTCCCATCTCGAATACCTGCAGCGAGAAGCGGTTCTTGCCCGCCTCGCTGACCCGCCAGTCGAAGAAGTGGTACGACAGCACGGCGTCCGCGCGGGATTCGCGCAGCCGAAGCCGCAACCGATCGAAGGTGTGGAATGCCTGCAGCAGGTGGCGGTCCGGCTCGCGCAGCACCGCACGGATCGCCTGGGCGGCCACCCTGGCCTGCTCGCGCTCGCCCGCCTTGACGAACACGTCGATTCCGAAGCCGGCCTCCTCGAGCACTCGCAGCAGGGGGATGCCCCAGGTTCGGGCCGGGTCGGTCAGCAGCACCGTCTCCTCGGCGCGGATCACCAGGGCGACCCGGTGATTCG
>JARKOL010000280.1 GCA_029975745.1 Myxococcota bacterium
CCGGGCCGCATCGCCAGCGCCCAGGTCGGCGGCGGATTGAAGCCCTTGTCCCGGAACTCGGCGCGGAACTCGTCCGACGGCATCCCGGGGTGGTGCGAAACGAAGCCGGCGACGTCGTCCCGAAAGGACGCCCATCGCGACGGGGTGAACCGGTCCCGGTCGCACGTCGCCGCCAGTTCCGCCCACGGACGCAGCGTGTAGTCCCCCAGGTCGCGGGCGGTGGGATCGGGAGGCATCAGGTCCGGCTGCTCGGCCCAGGCCGCCAGCCCGCAGGGGTACAGGCCCCGGTAGCCCAGCTCGCCCAGGTACTTCGCCCCGACCGCGTAGTGGAAGCCATTGCCCGCCCGCACCGTCGTGCGCGCCGCGCGCCCCGGGTGTTCGCCCGGGTGCAGATGGATCGTCCAGACCCCCGCCGCCAGCAGCAGCCAGGCCGCCGTCGCAGCCACGCCGGCCCGCCGACGCGTCCGAAACCCCCGGGCGTCCAGCGCCGCCAGCACCACCGCCAGGGCGATCAGCACCCCCGGCTGGGCGTAGTCCCAGACATAGCGCAGGCTCGCGACCATACTGGCATCCGCGGAAAGCCCCGCCGGCCCGCCCATCCTGCCTCGCAACGTCCGCCCGAAGCGGGGACCGCCCCGCCCCTGGGCGCCGACACCCGCCCCCGCAACCGCCCGGAACCACGCCCGTTCAGGCCCCGCAGGCGCCCGGACCGCTTGCTCCCGGAACCACGCCCGTTCAGGCCCCGCAGGCGCCCGGACCGCCCCGTCCTCAGGCGCCCTGCCCTTCCCTGCGCGCCCGCACCCCGTGGACCATGTCGATCACCACGCCCACGCCCGTGTCGTTGTAGTCGCCCCACGGCAGGATCAGGTCCGCGTGACGGCGGCTGGCCTCGACGAAGGCCCGGTGCATCGGTCGCACCGTCCCCATGTACTGCTCGATCACCGACTCGACCGACCGCCCCCGCTCCGCGACGTCGCGCCGCAACCGCCGGATGAACCGCACGTCGTCGTCCGTCTCGACGTACAGGCGCACATCCATCAGCGCGCGGATGGGCTGAAGCTCCAGCACCAGGATGCCCTCGACGATGATGCTGTCGCGCGGCGCCACCCGGATCGTCCGCTCCGGCACGCGCGTGTGCGTCTTGAAGTCGTAGATCGGCATGTCGATCGCGCGCCCGGCCTTCAGATCCGCCACCTGCCGG
Organism: Myxococcota bacterium; assembly: GCA_029975745.1. Lineage (GTDB taxonomy): Bacteria > Myxococcota_A > UBA9042 > DTJE01 > DTJE01 > DUVQ01. The sequence continues at coordinate 1,202 of JARKOL010000280.1, forward strand.
GCCATCAGGTCCGTATCCACCGCGTCGGGGTGATCGAAATTCCAGCAGGCGCGTTCCTGGAACGACAGATGGGACAGGTCCTTGTAGTAGTTGTCCTGGACCAGCACGACCACGCGGTCGGCGCCCAGTTCCCGGGCGATGCGCTCGGCGACGGTCGTCTTGCCCGACCCGGTTCCGCCCGCGATTCCGATGACCAGGCCCGGCTCCATGACGACCTCCCCGCGACCCCCACCCGGGCCGCGCCATCCGCCGTGCGCCGGGCCGCTCCGCCTCGCGACGAAACTCCATCGCTGGACGGAGTCTAGCCGCGTCCCAGCCGGTAGGCCATGTAGCGCTGCAGCGCCGGCATCGCCATATCGACGCTGCGATACGTCGGCACGCCCGCCCGGCGCAGCGCCTGGGCCAGCGGATCGTACAACGGACCGGCATCGACCGTCGCGATCACCGGCTTGTCGGTCGCGGCCACCACCGCCGGCAGCAGCGCCGGCAGCGCCGTGTCGCCCTCGATCGTGTCCCAGCCGCGGGGATCGACCCCCGGAGGCAGCGTCCGCATCGCCGGCGTCAGCGGGATGATGCCCACCACCACCGCGTCGATGCCCGGATCGTCCGCCATCGCCGCCGCCGACTCGACGTACACCTTGTCCGGCGCCATCGGCGTGATGTCCAGCGGATTGCGCAGGCTGACGATCGCCGTCAACCGGTTCGCGTCCAGCAGCGCCTGGATGCGCCGCGCGGTGTCGGGCGCGTAGTCCGCCAACTGGAACTTCGGCGCCTGGCTCAGGTTGTCGGCCATGCCCACCGTTTCGTAGCCGGCGTTCGACACGGCGCCCAGGCGCATCCCCCCGATCCGCTTGTCGTGCAGGTGGACCGCCAGATCCAGCAGCAGGTTGAATTCCTGGAACGACTCGGTGACCAGCGCGCCCGCGTCCTTCAGCACCTCGATGCAGGACACGTAGTCGCCGCTGATCGACGCCGTGTGACTGGACGTCGCCGTGGACCCCTCGGGCGTGCGCCCCGCCTTGTACAGGATGACGTCCTTGCCGTCGGCCCGCGCCTGACGCACCAGCCGCGCCAGCCGCAGCCCGTCCAGCGGCCCGAAGCCCTCGACGTACAGGCCCAGAACATCGACCGCGCCCTCGGCCAGCACCGCCTCGACGAAATCGACCAGCGCCAGGTCCATCTGGTTGCCGGTCGAAATCGCGTACCGCGGCGTCAGACGCGACAGGTTGTTGATGCGCGTGATCAGGAACGCGCCGCTCTGGCACACCAGCGCGCAGCGGCTTTCCGGCGCGTCGTTCAGCGGCAGCTTCGTCGCCGGGATGAACAGCGTGTCATAGCGCCCCGGCCGCGACCGGATGCCCAGGCAGTTCGGCCCCACCAGCACCGGCGTCGGCCGCCCCGCCGCCCGCGCCTTCGCCATCTGGTCCAGGATGCGCCGGGCGTCCGCCTTGCCTGCCTCGGTCTCGCCCAGCCCCCCCGGAATCAGGATCATCGACGCCGCCTTGCCGGTCGCCAGCACCTCGGCAATGATGCCCGGCACCTGGGGCGCCGCCACCGAAACGACCACCAGATCCGCCCGCCACGGCAGCTCCGTCAGCGACGGGCAGCACGCCACGCCGTCGATCGGTTCCGCATCGGGGCGAATCACGCGGATGTCGTCGATCGGGAATTCCTCGCGCAGCAGGTTGCGCAGGATCACGCGCCCCGGATTGATGTCCTTGCCGGACACGCCCATGATCGCGACGGTCTTCGGCTTCAGCAGCGTCTTGATCGGCGCCAGCGGCACCGACCGCTGCGCCACCGTCCCCGCCGAAAAGCGCAGGAACGCATCCACCGCCACCAGCCGGCCGCCCGCCGTGAAGAACGGATTGACCTCGAAGTCCTGGATCACGAAGCCGAACTCGGGCGTGTTGGACATCGTGGCCAGGTTCGCGAAGAACCCCAGCACCTGCAGGAACGCCGCGTCATCGACGCGCTTGCGCGCCTCGCGGGTCAGGCCCACCACCCGGCGGTACAGGAAGGATTCCCGCAACTTGTCCAGCATCTGCGCCGGCGACGACATCACCGGCGACGTCAGCACCAGCCCCTGGCCCCCCTGGAACCGGACCGCCATCTCCTCGGCGTCCAGCCCCCCGAAGCCCATCGCCAGCACCGGCCCCATGTCCGGGGAATGCCGCATCCCCGCGAACACCTGCCCGCCCAGCGAGTCGTCCCCCACCACGAACTCGCCGACCAGCACCTGGCGCACCGAGGCCGCCAGCGCATCGCCGCCCCGCTGGCGCACGTTGGCCACCACCTCTTCCGCCGCCGCCCGAATCGCCGGATAGGTGTTGTCGCAGATGCGCACCCCGCCCATCTCGGTCTTGTGGGTGATCGCCGGCGACACCACCTTGACCACCGCCCGCCGTCCAGGCAGTTCCACCGGCAGCGCGTCCGGGAAGGCCCCCGGCGTCGCCGTCCAGAATGCCGGCACCGGCACGCCCCCGGCCTGCAACAGCGTGTACAGTTCGGGCTCCAGCAGCGTGTCCCGCCCCTCGGCGTGCGCGCGACGAATCAGATCCAGTGCGACTTCCTGCATCGACATGACGACCTCTGGTGGCTTCGAGAATCGGGTCTGGTCCGACTACCGCGGCTGGGCGGCCAGTTCGTCCGCCATCGCCGGATCGATCGACGCCAGGTCCAAGCCCGACGTCAACTGGTGCGCCCGCTGGGACGTCACGCCGCGATCCAGCAGCGCCGCCGTCAGCGCGCCGACCGCGTTTCCGGTCCGCAGCACGTGCATGTTGCCGGCGACGACGTGGTCGCCCTTGCGGCCGAACAGCCCCTGGACGATGGGCTCGAAATCCGCCAGGGTGAACGGCAGGAACGGCAGCGCCGCCCCCACCATGGCCATGTTCTGGGCCTTGGGCACCTTGCCCGACGTCGCGATGGCCGCCGCGTCCACCAGCACCGCCCGGGGCAGCCGCGCCAGCGCATCCAGCACCAGCGCGTCATCCGGGTAGTCCGGGATGTTCTTGAACGGCTCCACGTTGCTGACGACCACGCCCCCCGGCCGCAGGTACGGCAGGTACCGCTGGACCTCCAGCGGCTCGACCGACAGGATCATGTCGGCCTGGCCCTCGGGCACCAGGTCCGAGATGATCTCGGCGTCCGAAATGCGCAGGTGCGAATACACGGCGCCGCCCCGCTGGGACATGCCGTGGACCTCGGCCTGCTTGAAGCGCAGGCCCCTGTTGACCGCCGCGTTGTCCAGCAGGTACGCGATCGTCAGGATGCCCTGACCGCCGACCCCCGCCAGAATGATGTCGCACTTCATGTCGGTTCCCCCTTCCTAGCTGTTGGTCCGCCGAACCCACTGGACACAGGGCCGCCGAGCGATGATCACGGACAGTCCCTTGTGCTCGATCTCCTCGCGGAGAATCGCCAGGTTTTCGTCGAACTTGCTCTTGATCGGGTTGATCACCCGGACGTGTTCGGACTTGACCCCCAGCCCCAGCACGATATCGACCAGGTCCTGCCCGGTCGCCAGCGTGTCCTGGGTGCCGGTCATCGCCACCGTGCCGTTGTCCAGGATGAACACCACCATGTTCGCGTCCTGGCGCGAGGCGGTCAGCAGCCCCGTCATGCCCGAATGCGCGAAGGTGGAGTCGCCGATCGCGCACAGCGCCGGGAACTGCCCGACGTAGGCCGCGCCGGCGCACATGCTGATGCTGGCGCCCATATCGACGCACGAATGGATCGCGTCGTGGGGTTCATAGAAGCCCAGCGTGTAGCACCCGATGTCCGCGAACAGGCGGATGCGCTGGCCCTTTTCGTAGGGCTTGACCGCCTCCTTGATCAGCGCGTACGTGTCGGTGTGCGAGCACCCGGGGCACAGTGTCGGCGGCCGGCCCGGCAGGTGTTCCAGCGTCTGGGCCGTCCCCTGGGGCGTCGCCCCCACCAGCGCCTTGGCCACGATCCCCGGTGTCAGTTCGCCCGTACGGGGCAGGCCGCCATCCAGCCTGCCGCGGATGACCTTGCCGGCAGGCGGCACCACGCCGCGCACCAGTTCCTCGAGCACCGGGTAGCCTTCCTCGACCACCCACAGCTCGTCCACCTGGTCCAGCAGGGCCCGGATGCGATCCAGCGGCACCGGCGACTGGCAGATGCGCAGCACCGGGTGGGGCACCTGGCCTCCGAACGCCTCGCGGACGTAGTTGTAGGCGATGCCGTTGGTCAGGATGCCGACGCGGCCGGCGCCCGGGGGCACGTCCAGCGTGTTCCAGGGGGACTGGGCGGCGCGGGCCTCCAGGTCCAGCTGCTTTTCGGTCAGGCGGCGATACAGCACGCGGGCGTTCGCCGGCAGCAGCGTGAACTCCATCGGGTCGGTGGCCGGGTCCAGCGGCTTCTGGGGCAACGCGGGCGCCGTCACCACGTCGGCGCGGCTGTGGGCCAGGCGCGTGACCAGGCGGACCATCACCGGCAGGCGCGTCGCCTCCGACAGGTCGAACGCGTAGCGCGTCATGTCGTAGGCTTCCTGCTGGTTCGCGGGTTCCAGGCAGGGGATCAGCGCGAACTTCGCCAGCGCGCGCGAGTCCTGTTCGTTCTGGGACGAGTGCATGCCGGGGTCGTCGGCGACGCAGACGACCAGGCCGCCGCGAACGCCGGTCACGGCCGAGTTCACGAAGGCGTCGGCCGCGACGTTCAGGCCCACGTGCTTCATGCTGACAATGGCGCGCCGACCGCAGAACGACGTGCCCAGGGCCTCCTCGTAGGCGACCTTTTCGTTCGCCGACCAGAATGCGTGGATGCCCAGTTTGTCCGCGCGTTCATGGATGAACTCGAACAGTTCGGTCGCCGGCGTTCCCGGATATGCGTACGCCCCGCTGATGCCCGCGTGGATCGCCGCCAGGGCCACGGCGTCGTCTCCCAGCAACAGTTCACGATCTGCCATCGCTTCGCTCCTTTCGTTAGTCCGAAGAGTCCGGGGCCTTGCATGAGAACGGCACCGCGGATCCCGGGAACCATCCCGGCGTTTCTACCGTCCACCGTCCACCAATGCAAGGAGATTTTGGCCGAAAACCGGACCGCCCTGGTCTTTGGGAACGAATGGCCGGGGAGTCTGTCTCGATGGTGCTACACTCGGATCGATCGTCGGCAGGATGGCTGTGATGGCTCCAACCCTCCTTCGAGAGGGTCCCTACCGGATCTTCTTCTACCTGAACGAGGGACGGGAACCTGCGCACGTCCATGTCCAGGAGGGCAGGAAGGTTGCCAAGTTCTGGCTGGAACCGCTTGGGCTTGCGTCTTCGAGGCACTTTCCCGCCCACCAGCTTGCCGAATTGACTAGAATCGTTTCGCGCAACAGGATCCGCTTCCTGGAGGTTTGGAATGAGCGTTTCCCCCCAAGTCATTGAGGCATTGGCCGACGCGGTCGAGGTGACCGACACCCAACTGATCGTCGATCTGATCGACGGCCGGCGTGTCCTGGTGCCGTTGGCGTGGTTCCCAACCCTCCTCAACGCCACGCCTCAACAGCGTTCCCACTGGGAACTGATCGGCGATGGCGAGGGGATCCACTGGCCCGAGATTGACGCAGACATCAGCGTGGCCGGCCTCCTCCTCGGGCTGCGGGAGACGGCCGCCGCGGCCTGACCCGATCCTTTCCGTTGCGATTGCACGCAACGTCGTTGTTCGGCCCCACTGTTGCTGGCTCGAACGGCTTCTTGACCCGAGGCTGGCGGCAATCCAATCGGGCGCGCATGGACGAACCGCACCGCTTCGTGCAGGTTGTTTCCGGCCCCAGGCAGGTAGGCAAGACCACCGTCGTCGCCCGGGTGATGCCCGCGACGAACCGCTCGGTCGTGTTCGCGTCCGCCGACGAGCCCACCCCAGCCATCGAGGTCAAGAGCGGTCGCCCCCGGCACACGCGGTCCGGCCTGGAGACATTTCGGGCAACCTTCGGTGCGGTGCCCATCCTGGTCGTCGGCAGCGGCGGCATGCCCCCGGCCGAGTTCCTGACGGCGCCCCTGGACACGCTGGTGGGGTGAGGTTGGGACCCCATCGAGCAGGCCGCGTGACCTGGGACCAGGGTTCCTTGATTGGCCCAGAATGGGACCCGTCCAGTCAGGCAGTCCCGCGCGAGCCACGCCCGCCCCCACTTTGCTGTCGTTCCCACCGGGCCAGCGACAGATCGCCGTCGAACTCCCTGGCGGCGTACACCCCCAGGTGCCTGCCGATGATCCGCCGCGCCTCGTCCAGGATCGCGGGTTCGTCGTAGGTCGCCATCAGCCACCGAAGGTCCAATTCGTCCTTCGGGCGGGCGGACGCCATCTTCATCGCCATCAGGTAGGGGAGGGAAACGACGGGAAGGCCATCGATGCAGTGGGCATTGGACAGGGCCTCCTGGTACAGGGGCAGATACTCGTCGTCGCGCAGGATGACATCGACGGAAAACCCCTGCGGCAGCAACGAGGAGTACCCGCCGAACGTCAGCCGTTCCGCGGGAGGGAGGGCGGCAATCGGTCCCGACGCGACGATGGCCACATCGACGGTCAGCCGATCCGACCCGTACAGCGCCATGGCGTAGCCGCCAAGGATGGCGACATCGATTCCCTCGGCACCTGCGGCGGCGATGGCACTCCTGGCCCCGGCTTCCAGTTCCGCGGAAGAAAGCAGTCTCTTTCGATCCTTGGTGTACGACATCCCACCGACTCCATATGTGCCCGTGATCGTAACACAATATGCCGAAACTGTAGAGACCTGCCCCTATTGCGACCGCATGCGCCGCCATCCGCCCAGACCCTTCCCATCCACGGGCCTTTGGACGGGCCGCGCCGGATCGGGTTCCCGCCCAACCCGGCGCGGCCCAGGTTCTGGTCGTCCGGCGGTGGCCGGCACGGGCTTGCGGGGGGCTGGTCATGGACCTTCCGCGCGGGGGCGGCGTCCGTGAAGACCGCCCGTCTGGCATGTCCCTGAGCTGCAACAACGCGCGCCGATGTTGTCGTCGTCGTCGGCCGGGGCGTCGTCGTTGCGGTTCGACGAGCGCAGGTTGTCGGCGTCGTCGTTGTCGAAGCTGCCGCCACGTCTGACCCGGTTGGATGCGCTGTCCCCCGAAGCCCGATGCCAGTGTCACCCGGCGATCGGCGTCCGGTCAAGCGCGCCGATCACCGTCGTTCGAAATGCATGGGTGTTGCCCAGGCGCAGGTGGCCGCACAGGCTGGCGCCGCGGTCCCGTTCCCGTTCGTCCATCGTGCAATCCCGGGCGAAAGCGTTCCAGCAGGCCCTCATCTTCTTCAGGAACCGCCGCCGACCCGCGGAATCCAGGCGAACGGTGCTGGGGAACACCCGGAAGCCCAGCCAGGGCAGGCCCTCCCGGACGGGGGCCACTACGGTCGCCTCGTCCTTCAGTTCCAGACGCAGCGGATCCGCACAGAATCGACGAATCTCCGAGGCCAGGGTCCACAAGCGTTCCTTGCCGTGGTCGAAAAGCACCATATCGTCCATATAGCGCAGGTAGGCACCGCATCCCAGGTCATCGCGCACGTGATGGTCCAGAGCGTCCAGGTACACATTGGCCCAGAACTGGCTGGTCAGGTTGCCGATCGGCAGGCCGCGCGCCTGCCCCTCGGCGGCGGGCACATCGGCGCCATCCAGCAACACGCGACATAGCCACAGCAGGCCGTCGTCCCCGACCCGGCGGGCCAGGAGGCCGAGCAGCACGTCGTGTGAAACGCAGTCGAAGTAGTGGCGGACGTCCAGTTTCAGGAAGTAGGGGAACGCCTGTGTCATCCGACGTGCCTCGAACATGGCCCGATGCATGCCCTTGCCATTGCGGCAGGCGTAACTGTGACGGATGAACCGCGCTTCGAAGGTCGGCTCCAGGGCGGCGACCAGGCTGTGGTGAACCACCCGATCCCGGAAGGTGGCCTCGGAAACCATGCGTTCCTTCTTGTTCCAAAGGCGGAAGTATCGATAGGGATCCGGCCGGTAGCTCCGCTGGTGCAGTTCCCCGGACAGACGCAGCAGGTTCTCCTCGAGGTCCCGATAGAACGCCGGCTCGCCGCCCTTGCCACGCTTCGCGCGACGGGCGCGGATGAAGGCCCTCAGCAACGGTTCGAAGCGCCAGACGTCCTCAAACGTCGGCGGGGGCGGCGGCGACTTCATCACGGTTTCCCTTGCGCAGCCACCCACCCAGCAGCCGGCCGGCCTCGGCCAGGCGCTCAGCCGCTTCCCGGTACTGGTCGTGGGACAGCACCGTCATCTCGTGGGCCAGTCGCAGCAGGACTCGAAGGCGGTTCAGTTTGTCGTTGGCTTCCCCCAGGGTCGGTCGGGGATCCTTCCGGTACGCCGCCGATGTGACGTCCTCCAGGATCCCCAGCGCCAGCAGGTCGATCCGGTCCGTCAGGCCGTGGCGCAGCCGCTTCGGGAACCGCTCGGTCAGCCCCATCAGCCACTTCGTCGTGTCGATCCACTTCTCGAACAGCAGCAGGTCGTTCGGACCCGCCGGCCGGCTGGGGGCCATGCAACACCTCCAGAATCTGTCGTCCGTGCTGGGCGATGCGCCGCCGCCCCACCCCCTTCACCTGGCCGATCCCCTCCAGTGTCGCCGGAGCGCGGCGCGCAAGGTCCAATGCCTGGCGATTGGTCAGGATGACGAACAGCGGCATGCCCTCGCGCCTGGCCGCCTCGCGGCGCCACTGAAGCAGGCGCGTGTAGCGGGCACGCTCGGTTTCGTCCAGTTCGGACAGCAACTGCAGGAATGCCTGGCGGGCCGGCTCGTCGTCGATACGCCGGACGGGTTTGGTCGCGGGCGTCGAGGCGGCCACGGCTCCCTGCCGCAACCGGGTCTCCAGATACACGCAGCAGCAGGGATGTCCCTGATAGGTGAAGAAATGCGGCTCGGACCGCAGGACTTCGCGGTCCGCAAGGTACCCACGCACCGGCCCGTCATCGAACAGGCCGGTCCGGGGATCCAGGGCAACCGTCAGCACGCGAATCTCGACCACCCGTGATCGCCTCCGGCG
>JARKOL010000290.1 GCA_029975745.1 Myxococcota bacterium
CGGCCCGCGGGCCGAGCAGGTGGTCCAGCGAATCACGACGAACAACGTGGCGTGCAAGATCGGACGCGCGGTCTACACCCCCGTCTGCCTGCCGTCCGGCGGCATCGTGGACGACATGATCTTCTATCGGCGCGGCGAAACCGAGTGGTTCGTCTGCGTCAACGCCTCCAACAAGGACAAGGACTACGCCTGGTTCGTCCAGCAGGCCGCCGGCGAGTGCGAGGTGCTGGACCTGTCGGACCGCTACTCCCAGATTGCGGTTCAGGGGCCGAATGCCCCGGCGCTGCTGGCGCGCATCTTCGGCGAGGATCTGGCGACGTTGCGCCCCTTCTCGTTCGTCGATCGCGCCTTCCAGGGCGCTGACTGCATCGTCGCGACCACCGGCTACACCGGCGAGGCGGGCGGCGAGGTGTACGTTCCGAACGACGCGGCCGTCGCCTTGTGGCGAACCTTCGTGGAGAAGGGCCGGGATCTGGGCGTGGGGCCGATCGGACTGGGGGCGCGCGATTCGCTGCGACTCGAGATGAAGTACTGCCTGTACGGCAACGACATCGACGAGACGACGACCCCGCTGGAAGCCGGGCTGGCCTGGACGGTCAAGTTCGACAAGGGCGACTTCGTCGGTCGCGACGCGATGCTGGCCCAGAAGACGGCCGGAATTCCGCGCCACCTGGTGTGCTTCGTCATCGAGGGCAAGGGGATTCCGCGGCACGAATACAAGCTGTTCCATGGGAACACCGAAGTCGGCGTGGTGACCAGCGGCACGCTGTCGCCCAGCGTCGGCGTCCCGATCGGCATGGGGTACGTAACGACCCCGTTCGCCGAGGTCGGGTCGCGAATCGAGGTGGATCTGAAGGGGCTGCGCCGGGCGGCGGCTACGGTCGTCGCGGCGCCGTTCTACAAGCGCGAGGTCAAGGCATAGACGCGGCGTGCCGGCGAAGGTCTCGCGTCCACGGGTGGACGGCGATGACCCCGCGGGTCGCGACGTGAACGGAAGGAGGCAGCAGGATGTCGGTCCCGAAGGATTACCGGTGCTCCGAGAGTCACGAGTGGGTGAAGATGGAGGACGACAACATCGTCACCATCGGGATCACCGACTACGCCCAGGACAAGTTGGGCGACATCGTCAGCGTGGAACTGCCCCGGGTCGGCGACGAGGTCGAGCGCGGCGAGCCCATCGGGATGATCGACAGCCAGAAGGCCTCGACCGAGGTGTTCGCGCCGATCAGCGGCGTGGTGCTGGAAGTCAACGAGCTGCTGAACGACGATCCGGCCGTCATCAATTCGGATCCCTACGAGGAAGGCTGGCTGGTCCGGATCGAGGTCGAGGACGTCGAGCAGATCGACGACCTGATGACCGCCGAGGACTACGAGGAGCTGGTCGGCCGTCTGGACGACGAGGAATAGTCCGGCCCGGCCTCCCAGCCCCGGCTCGTTTCTTCCGGGCCCAGTTGCCTTCAAGGGAGCCGTTCGATGGATTTCACCCCCCACACTGATCAGGAAATCGCCGAGATGCTGGGCGTGATTGGCGTTTCGTCGATCGAGGCGCTGTTCTGCGGCATCCCGGAAGCGTTCAAGGTCCAGGGGCCGTTGAACCTGCCGTCCCCGCTGACCGAGTCCGAGGTCATGGCGCATATGCGCGAACTGGCCGGCCGCAACCGCCCCGCGCCGTCCTTCCTGGGCGCAGGCGCCTACGACCACTACGTGCCCTCGGTCGTTCGCCACCTGACGGGACGCGGCGAGTTCCTGACGGCGTACACGCCCTACCAGCCTGAACTGTCCCAGGGCACGCTGCAGGCACAGTTCGAGTACCAGACGATGGTCGCCAGCCTGCTCGGCATGGATGTGTCGAACGCATCGATGTACGAGGGCGCGACGGCGCTGGCCGAGGCGTGTCTGATGGCGCAGCGCCATACCCGACGCGGCAAGGTTCTGGTCGCCAGGACCGTGCATCCCGAGTATCGCGACGTGCTGCGAGCGTACGTCGGAGCCCAGGATGTCGTCGAGGTCCCTTACGACGCGACCGGCGCGATCGACCTCGGCACGCTGGCCACGATGCTGGACGGCTCGGTTGCCGCAATCGCTGCCCAGACCCCGAATTTCCTTGGCGTGATCGAGGACTTCGCGCGGATCTCCGAAATGGCCCACGCGGCCGGCGCGCTGTCGATCGCGACGTTCTCCGAGCCGCTGGCGTTCGGGCTGATCGAGGCCCCCGGAAACCTGGGCGCGGACATCGCGGCCGGCGAGGGGCAGGCGCTGGGTGTGCCGCTGTCGTTCGGCGGACCCTACATCGGCATGTTCGCGGTCAAGCAGGGCTTCGTGAAGGGCATGCCCGGCCGCATCATCGGGCGCACGGTCGATAGCAAGGGCACGCCCTGCTACACGCTGACCCTGGCGGCCCGCGAGCAGCACATCCGCCGTGAGCGGGCGTCCTCGAACATCTGCTCGAACGAGGGGCTTTGCGCGCTGGCGGTAGCGATCCACCTCTCGATGCTGGGACGCACGGGCCTGGCGAAGCTGGCTCGCTACAACCACCACCGAGCCGAGCGGCTGAAGGGCATGCTGGCCGCAGCCGGCTTGCCGGTGGCGTTCTCGGGACCGACCTTCAACGAATTCGTCGTCAAGTTGGGGCGCCCTGCCGGCACGGTCGTGGACGCGCTGTCGGCGGACGGCCTGATCGCCGGTCTGCCCCTGGACCGCACCGATCTGGGGATCGACGACGGGCTCCTGATCGCGGTGACCGAAAACCGGACCGACAACGAAATGACCCGCCTGGTCGATGCCCTGCGCACCTGACCCCCCCCTGAAGCTGGCACCATCCCAGTCGGCCCCAAATCCACCGCCATCGCCGCGATTCGGTCGGCGATCCAGGCCCATCTGCTGCGTTGCCTTCACCGATTTGGTGCTCGATGTACCGCAAGTACACCTGCGCCCAAATCGGCTTGTCGCCTTGCAGTTGATCCTGTCCAGCCGACCTCGGTCATCGGCTTGACGGCTGGATTTGAGGCGGCACCGTTCGTCTTGACGTCGATGGCGTGTGGGATACAATGGCTGCGACCTGTCGTTCAGGCAAGGAGGTGGCCGGTGTCATTCCGTCCTATCATGGCGCTTCCCGTCGCGTTTCTGGCGGTCGTCGCAACGCTGTCCGCGTGCGAGTCAAAGCAGGACTTCGAGCCCTGCGCGATGACGACCAAGATGAAGGCCGACTGCAAGGCCGCCATCCTGGAGGGCAGCGAGCAGTGCCGCGAGAGCGAGGTCTACTGCTTCGACTCATGCATCGTCCGCGACCACCCCCAGTGCCTGGATGGCCCGTGCGTGATGTACGAGGGGCGGACGATCCAGGAAACGGTCGTGTTCGACGTCGATCCGGTCTGCACGATGGCCTGTCACGGAAGCGCCTGTCCGGCCGGATCCGCCTGCCGCCAGATTTCCAGCGTGAAGTTGTCGTGCAGCACGGATGAAGACTGCGCGAACGCCGGCCCCTGGAGCGTCTGCGAGGAAAACCGGATCTGCGAGGGCTCGGGTCTGACCTGCGAGACCGCTGCCGACTGCAACGCCGGCCAGGCGTGCAACGTCGTTTCCGGCGACACCCGCTACTGCACGTGGAAATTCTGCGTGCCGGCTCCCTCGGCCATCGCGGCGGAATAGCGCCCCGAGCCCACCCGGGACACCGCGCCTACAACCCGCCAATGATGCGCCAGACGCCGTCCTCCAGCGCGAACTCCAGGCGGGCAAAATCGATTCGTTGCTGCCACTGGTCCTTGCCCTCGACCACGTATAGATAGCGGAACGAGTGCTCGAACTCGGCCACGGCACGCGACGGGCTTTCGAAGCGCACACGCTTGACGAACACGCCGTACTGCACCTTCTTGATGTTCTGCTTCAGCATCGGCAGGACGACCTGCTCGATCTGGTCATACCCGTAGTCATCCTCGGGATCCGAGGTGGTGCCGGCGTTCGAGAAGTACTGGCGGGACACCATCTCCTTCAGCGCCCGGACGTCCCGCTCCTCGATCGCCTGGCGATAGCGCTCGACCAGGTTGATGATGACGCGGTTCTCGGCGGTGTCGGCCACCTCGGTGTTGGGCAGGTACTTGGGGCTGCACGCGGCCAGCGTCAGCGCAACCAGGAGCAAAGCGGGTCGGACGTTCATGTGGCATGCCTCCGAAGCGGAACAAGCATAGGGGGTCGCCCGGCCAGTGTCAATCGACGCCCCGCCACCCGGATGGTACATTAGCGCGCTGTCTCGTCGGGAACGCCGATGAACGAACCCGCTCCCCGCAACGGCCGGCACGGCGACATGCCGTGGATCCTGGGCCTCATCGCCCTGGTGGGGCTGACCCACCTGCCCGTTCTCGCGGGGGGCAGCCTGTTCTTCAACGACGTCACCGAACTGAATGTCCCGCTGCGTCACTTCTTCGGCGCTGCCTGGGCCCGCGGCGCGTTCCCCCTGTGGGCGCCGGGCGTCTATCTGGGCTTCCCCATTTTCGCCGAGGGACAGGGGGGACCGCTCTATCCCCCCAACTGGCTGTTCGCGCTGCTGCCGGCCTGGCGAGCCTACGGACTGCTGTTCGTGGCCCATCTGGCCATCGCGGCCATCGGCACCTTCGCCTTTCTGCGCCACCACGTCGAGCGCCCCGCGGCGTTCATCGGCGGAGCGCTGTACGGGCTGACCGGCTACCTGGCGGTCCACCACATGCATCTGAACATGGTGCAGGCCGCGGCGCTGACTCCCGTGGTCCTGGCGGCCTTCGAGCGCATGGTGGCCAACGGCCGCCCCGCGAACCTGGCATGGACCGCGCTGACCCTGGGATTGATGGCGCTGGTCGGGCACCCCCAGACGACGATCCAGGGCGGAGCCACATTGGCGGGCTGGGCCGTTTTCCGGATCGCGGGCATGCCGGGTACGGCCCGAACGTCGGCAATCCGTGCCGGCCTTCTGTCCGTCCTGCTGGGCGCGACGCTCTATGCCATCCACCTGCCCCCGGCCCTGGAACTGGCTCGCGACTCGGTGCGCGCCGTCGGCCTGCGCACCGCCGAACAGATGGCCCAGCACCTGACCGCCCAGGCCCTTGCCGCGGCGGTCGTCCCCTCGGCCTTCGGGACGGCGGGCATGGGCACGTCCTGGCTGAATCCCGGCGGCATGCCGCGACCAATGCTGGACCTGTTCCTTGGCGTGGGCACGCCGGTGCTGGCACTACTGGCATTGCGATCCCGGACGCGGTTGGCCTGGGCCTCCGCGGTGCTGGGCACGTTCTTCCTGGTGTTCGCCTTTGGTCCCTTGGCGGTCGGCGTCCCCGAAACGTACCGGTTGCCCATTCTGGATGGCCTGCGTTTCCCCGATCGCTTCAACCTGCAGGTCGCGCTGTTCGCCGCCCTGGCGGCGGCCGCCGGGGTGCAGGCGGCGCGGGACCGGGCCATCCGCGCCCGGGATGTCTTGATGGCCGTCGGCGGGGTCGCCCTGGCTACCGGCGCCATCCTGGCCTGGACCTATCGGCGTGGCGCCGGACCGTTGCTGGGACAGGAACTGGCGCGCGACCTGATGCTTACGGGAATCTCGCTGGCTTCCGTGGCGGTCGGCGCGCTGCTGGCCAGCCGAACGCCACGCTGGGCCACCCTGTTGATCGCCGTCGGCGCCCTGCTGCCCCTGGCGGACTTCG
>JARKOL010000307.1 GCA_029975745.1 Myxococcota bacterium
TGCCGACCTTGATCAACAGGCGACGGACGCGCCGCAGCGCCGCGGCCCGGTCGTCCACGCTGGGTTCGATGCCGTTCGTGGTCAAGGAACTGAGGCTAGCGTTTGACAAGGCCGAGCTTCTCCCAGGCGCCCAGAAGCCAGTCCCAGAAGGCCAGCGACTGCCCGAGGTGGCGCTGAATCGCGGTCCAGGACTCGGCGATCTGCCGGGCGGTCACGAACTGAAACACGTCGTCAGGACGGGCCTGTCGCATCAATTTGGCCAGGAAGTAGGCCCGCACTTCGGGATCGGGGTCTTCAAGTCGCAACTTGAAACCGTCCAGATCCATGGCCTGATCCCACAAGAAGTACGGTCGGTTCTGCGAATCGACCAGCCGGTCCGCCGGCGTCGGATTCAGTGCGCCACCGTGTCTCGCCATGGCCGGACCTCCACGCCGGGAATTATCCCCTGAAACGCCGGCCACCTCAACAGTCCGCCCAAGAGAACAGTCGCCTTCCGCAAGATCCAGGTCAAGCGGTTGAAGCGGTGAATTGCCGGGAATTGTTACCCGCGCGCGGAATTCGGGTTCGTGGAACTCACCCCTGGGACGTGCCCAGGTTCAGCATGCTCTGGCGGCCGGCGATGGTCCCGGCCAGGTCGAGGATCGCGCGCGCCGGGGCGCCGTCGGGTGCCGCCAACACGATGGGGCGGCCCGCGTCGGCCTCGGGCGACACCGTCGGGTCCAGCGGCACCGACCCCAGGTACTCCAGGCCCCGCTCCACGGTGCGCTCGCGCACGCGACCGGCCCCGAAAACGGGATGCGTCGCCCCGCAACCGGGGCACACGAAGGCGGACATGTTCTCGACGATGCCCAGAATCGGGACCTTCGTGACCTCGAACATCCGGATGGCGCGCAGCACATCCGCGAACGCGACATCCTGGGGGGTCGTCACCACGATCGCCGACGTGATGGGCACCAGGTTCGCCAGCGAGATCTGGACATCGCCGGTGCCGGGCGGCAGGTCCAGCACCAGAGAGTCCAGTTCGCCCCAGTCCACGTCGTCCAGGAACTGGGTCAGGGCCTTGTGCAGCAGGGGGCCCCGCCAGATGACGGCGTCCTGATCCTTCAGAAGCAGGCCCATCGAAAAGACCTTCAGGCCGTGGGCCTCCAGGGGCTTCATGACATCCCGGTCGCCGTCCTGGACCACGTCGGGCATGCGCCCGTTCAGGCCCAGCATGATCGGGATGCTGGGGCCGTACAGGTCCGCGTCCAGCAGGCCGACCCGCGCGCCGCTCTTCGCCAGTGCCAGAGCCAGATTGACCGCGATCGTGGACTTGCCGACGCCGCCCTTGCCCGACCCGACGGCCAGGATGTTGGCGACATTGGGCAGGCGCTCGCCCTTCTCCTGGGTGCGTCCGACCACCTTCGCGCCCATCTCGACCTCGACCGCGTCGATGCCGGCGACCGCACGGGCGGCCGCCTCGACATCGCGGCGGATCACGGCCTTCAGGGGGCAGGCCGGCGTGGTCAGTTCGACCTTGACGCGGGCGGTACCGTCCTGGACCTGAACGTCCTTGACCATGCCCAGGGCCACGATGTCCCGGCCCAGCTCCGGATCCATGACGCCCCGCAGCGCCTGGACCACGTCCTCCTTCGTCGCCATTGGAATCGCTCCTTGCAAGAAACCGCACCGATGCCGCGCGGCGATGCCGCGGGCTCACGGTAGGACTCGAGGGGCCGCGCGTCAAGGGCAAGGGCGCGGGATGAGGGGAGGGCAAGGGCGCCGCCGTGGGCGGCGCACTCCATGGCCTGCGGCGCGGGACACGCCCGAGCAGGCTCGCACCTCGGCCCGGTGGTGCTACAATCCGCGCCATGGTTGCCTACCTGGACAATCTGGCGACGACTCCCCTGGACCCGCGAGTTCGGGACGTCATGCTGTCGATGCTGGGCCAGCCCCACAACCCCCATTCGCGGCACCACGCCTTCGGGGCCCAGGCCTTCGACGCCATCGAGGCTGCCAGGACCCGGGTGGCCGCCTGCCTGGCGGCCCGTCCCGCCGAGGTCGTCTGGACCCCGTCCGCCACCGCCGCCAACAACCTGGCCATCCTGGGCGTAGCCGCCGCCCGGGAACGCAAGGGGCGCCACCTGGTTCTGGGCGCCATCGAGCACCCCTCGGTTCTGGAACCCGGCAACATGCTGCGGGAGCGCGGATTCCAGGTCGATCGGGTCGCCCCCGGACCCGACGGCATCCTCGATCCCGCCCAGGTGGCCGCCCGGGTGCGGCCCGACACCATCCTGGTGTCCATCATGGCCGTGAACAACGTCGTGGGCACCATCCAGCCGATCGCCGCGATTCGCCAGGCCATTGGCGCCAAGGGGCCGGTGCTGCACTGCGACGCCGCCCAGGCGCCCGGTCGGACCGGCCTGGACGCGCTCGCCGGCGTCGATCTGGTCACCCTGTCCAGCCACAAGGTGCATGGGCCCCAGGGCGCCGCGGCCCTGATCGTGCGATCGCATCGCAGCATCCTGCCCCGCCCTCTGCTGGGAGGCGGCGGCCAGGAGTCCGGTCTGTGGCCCGGGACGGTCAACGTGGCCGCCGTGGCCGGATTCGGGTTGGCGATGGAACTGGCCTGCGCCGGGCAGGCCCAGGAGTGCGACCGCGTGCGCGTCCTGGGCGATCGGCTGGTGCAGGGACTGGTCGATGCCTTCCCGGGCTCGTTCAGAAACGGCCCCCCCGACCAGGTCGTCCCGCACTGCGTCAGCATGACCTTCGTCGGGGTTCCCGGCGAAACGCTGGTGGCCGCCCTGGCGCGGGCCGGCGTCGCCGTGTCCCTGGGCAGCGCGTGCGCCGGCAAGGCGGCGAAGCCCTCGCACGTCCTGCTGGCGATGGGCCTGACCCCCGACCAGGCGCGCTCGACCCTGCGGTTCGGGCTGGGGCGGTTCACCACCCTGGCGGACATCGATCAGGCGTTGGACGTCGTGCGGCAGGTGGCGGATCGGCTGCGGCCGGCCGCCGTCACACGCCCTTGAACAGCCGCTTCGCGAACTTCTCGTCCAGCCCGGCGGCCATGATCTTCGAGGCGGCCGACTCGACGTCGTACTCGACGCGCACGAACTCGACCTGGCCCGCATCGTGATCCCACACCGCGAAGCAGGCCCGGGGATCGCGGTCCCGAGGCTGGCCGACGCTGCCGACGTTGACGATGTAGCGCGTCTCGCCGTCCAGCCGGATCTCGCCAGGATCGACCTGGCCGACGCGGCTGCTGGTCAGCGCGAACACCAGCGTCAGGTGGGCGTGTCCGATGAAACTGACCGGACGCAGGCGGTCCAGCACCTGGGCGTGCGCCTGGGCCTCGGTCGGCTGGACGACGTAGAAGAACCCCGACGGCATCACGGGCGCCGAATGGTAGAACCCCACGTCCGCCTCGATGCGCGTGTAGGGCAGGGCGTACAGCCAGCGGTAGTTCTCGTCGGACAGGTGGTTTCGCGTCCACTGCACCGCCTGACGGGCCCCCTGGTAGTAGTAGGACTCGTCCATGGCCCCGGTCACCGCGGCATCGTGGTTCCCCAGCAGCGTGGGGACGTCGCGCGTCCGCAGCAGATCGCAGCACGGGTCCGGGTCGGCCCCGTAGCCCACCACGTCGCCCAGGCAGACCACGCGGTCGTATCCGTCGCGGTCGATGCGGGCGAAGACCGCCTCCAGCGCCTCGATGTTCGAATGGATGTCCGAGATGATCGCGGTTTTCATGACGCGTATCGTAGCAGAAGCGCCCGCGCGTGGAATAGGCGCGAACACGACCCCCGAAGATTCAGGGGATCGCCTGCCGAAGGGGCCCTGGAAATCTCGCATTCCAGTCCCTCGCTTCCGGGTTCCCGTGCTTGACAGAAAGCCTCGTCTCCGCTACCTAGGACGGTGCATTTTTCGTCGGGATTCAGGGAATCTTCGATGTTCCCGAATCTGGACCTCTTTGGTACCTGCTATCCGGAATCCGGCCCGGCCGGCGGACGCGACGATCGCGGGGGTGAACAGATGACCTTGGCGTTCTCTTCGGAAACGGAAGGCCGTTTCCAGAAGCTGCTGGCGCGGTATCCCAACCGCCAGGCCGCGCTGATTCCGACCCTGATCCTGGCCGTTCGCGAGTTCGGCTACCTGTCCCGCGAGGCGATGGCGTACGTCGCCCAGCGGCTCGAGGTGCCCCACGCCCAGGTGCTGAGCACGGCGACGTTCTACACGCTGCTGCACAAGCGCCCGCTGGGTCGCCACCACATCCAGGTCTGCATGAATGTCGCGTGCTACCTGAAGGGTGCCGACCATCTGGCGCACCACCTGAGGGAGCGGCTGGGCATCGGGTTCGGCGAGGTGACGTCGGACGGGATGTTCAGCCTGGAGGGCGTCCAGTGTCTGGCGGCCTGCGGCACGGCCCCGGCCATCCAGATCAACGACGACTACCACGAGGACATGACGCCCGCGAAGGTCGATGCCCTGCTGGACCAGTTGCGGCGCACGTCGGCCCCGGCCCCGACGCAGGGAGGTGACCAGTGATCGCGTCCACCGACCCGACTCGCGGCGCGCTGTTGCGCTGCGGACCCGGCGAATCCATCGACCTGGCCCGCCACCGGGCTCTGGGCGGGTTCAACGCCTTGCGCAAGGCGCTGGCCATGTCTCCGGACGCCGTCCGCGAGCAGGTCAAGGCCGCCAACATCCGGGGACGCGGCGGCGCGGGATTTCCCGCCGGGATGAAGTGGGGCTTCCTGCCCAAGGACAACCCGAAGCCGCGCTACCTGGTCATCAACGCGGACGAGGGCGAGCCCGGCACCTTCAAGGACCGCTACTTCCTGGAGCAGGACCCGTTCGTGCTGCTGGAAGGCGTGATCATCTCGGCGTTCGCCATCGGGGCCCACTCGGCCTACATCTACGTGCGCGGCGAGTTCGTTCGCCCCATCCAGCGCCTGGAGGCCGCCGTCGAGGAACTGTACCGCGCCGGCATCCTGGGCAGGTCGGTGATGGGTTCGCCGTTCGCCCTGGACGTCGTGGTTCACCCCGGCGCCGGCGCCTACATCTGCGGCGAGGAATCCGCGCTGCTGGAATCCATCGAGGGCAAGCCCGGCCGTCCGCGCGTGAAGCCGCCGTTCCCGGCCGTGGTCGGCCTGTTCGGGTGCCCGACCATCATCAACAACGTGGAAACGATGGCCTGCGTCCGCCTGGTGCTGGAGCACGGCGCCGAGCGCTTCCTGGCCATGGGCCTGCCCAAGGATGGCGGCCCGAAGGTGTACGGCCTGTCCGGTCACGTCAAGCGCCCCGGCCTGTACGAGGGGCCGATGGGCCTGTCGCTGCGGACGCTGATCTACGAGTACGGCGGCGGCACGATCGACGACAAGCCGATCAAGGGCATCATCCCCGGCGGGTCGTCCACTCCCGTGCTGCGCGGCGACCAGATCGACGTCAACATGGATTTCGACAGCGTCAAGGCGGCCGGCAGCATGCTGGGCACCGCCGCGGTCACCGTGTTCACCGAGGGCACCTGCCCGGTCGCGGTCCTGACCCGGATCGCCCGGTTCTATGCCCACGAGTCCTGCGGCCAATGCACGCCCTGCCGTGACGGGACCGGGTGGCTGGAACGCCTCGTCGAATCGATCGAGCACGGCCACGGCCGGCCCGGCGACTGCGACCTGCTGCTGTCCGCCGCCGGCCAGATCCTGGGCAACACCATCTGCGCGCTGGGCGATGCCGCCGCGATGCCGGTCATCAGCTTCGTCCAGCAGTTCCGCGACGATTTCGAAGAGCACATCCGTCGCGGCGCCTGTCCGTACGGCAACAAGCCGGAGGCCCACTGATGGCAGAACAGATCGTCTTCTACGTCCTGGCGGTCGGGACGGTGCTGGGGGCGCTGGCGGTGATCATGCCGCCGTTCGCCCGCAACCCGCTCCACGCCGCGGTCGCCCTGCTGGCGACGTTCTCGCTGCTGGCGGGACTGTTCGTCATGCTGTCGGCGCACCTGCTGGCGATCCTCCAGATCCTGGTCTACGCCGGCGCCGTGATGGTGTTGTTCATCTTCGTCATCATGCTGCTGAATCTGCGGCGTCAGGATTTCGGGGAGTTCCGCGCCACCCCCTGGAAGATCCTGGGCGGCGTCGCGGCCTTCCTGGTCGCGGTGCGGGTGGCGATGGTCGCCGGCGCCTCCGTGGCGAACTCGACGGCCGCGGACCTGGGCACGCCCGCGCTGCAGTCGTTCGGCGGTGCCTATGACGTGGGCTGGGCCTTGACGACGCGGTTCTTCCTGCCGTTCGAGGCCACCTCGATCCTGCTGCTGGTCGCGATCATCGGTGCCCTGGTCGTCGCCCGTCGCGAAGGAGGTGCGCGATGACCGCAATCCCCCTGTCCCACTGGCTGGTGCTGGCCACCGCGCTGTTCGCCATCGGGGCGATCGGCGTGATCACGCGCCGCAACCTGTTGATTGCGCTGATGTCGCTGGAGGTGATGCTGAACGGCGTCGCCCTGGCATTCCTGGCGTTTGCCCGGTTCCGGGGCGATGTTTCGGTCCATGCCGCGGTGTTCATCGTGATGGCGGTCGCGGCGGCCGAGGTAGCGGTGGGCCTGGCGCTGGCCATCGCGATGTGGCGCCACAACGGCAGCGTCGATCTGGACCGCGCCGCGCGGCTGAAGGGGTGACCGATGATCAAGGAAACGACCATTCAGTCGCTGCTGTACCTGATCGTGTTCGCCCCGCTGGCCGGGGCCATCCTGAACGGGCTGTTCCCCCGGATGCTGTCGCGCCGGGCGGTGTCGGTGATCGGCGTCGGCCTGCCGTTCGTGTCGTTCGGGGCCACGCTGCTGGCGCTGTGGGGCTTCCTGGGCCTGCGGGCCGCGAATCCCGAGTTCCCGTTCGTCACCGCCGAACTGTTCCAGTGGATCGTGTCGGGTCCCATCCACGTCGATTTCGCGCTGTACCTGGACCCCCTGTCGCTGGTGATGACCCTGATCGTCACCGGGATCGGCTCGCTGATCCACCTGTACTCCGTCGGCTACATGCATGACGATGCGTCCTACGCCCGCTACTTCAGTCACCTGAACCTGTTCCTGTTCTCGATGCTGCTGCTGGTCCTGGGACGCAGCCTGCTGCTGCTGTTCGTGGGCTGGGAGGGCGTCGGCCTGTGCTCGTACCTGCTGATCGGCTTCTGGTTCGACGACATGGCCAAGGCCGTCGCCGGCAAGAAGGCGTTCCTGGTCAACCGGATCGGGGACTTCGGCTTCCTGATCGCCCTGTTCTTCCTGGTGTTCCACCTGGGCGGCACCCTGGACATCCCGGACCTGCGCGAGGTCGTCGCCAACCCGACGTCGATCTTCCGCACCGACACCGCGATGGTCACGCTGGTGACGCTGATGCTGTTCGTGGGCGCCACCGGCAAGTCGGCCCAGATCCCGCTGTACGTGTGGCTGCCCGACGCGATGGCCGGCCCGACGCCCGTGTCCGCCCTGATCCATGCCGCGACGATGGTCACCGCCGGCGTGTACATGATCGCCCGCCTGAACTTCCTGTTCGTGCTGTCCCCGGTGACGATGGCGATCGTCGCCACGGTGGGCGCGGCCACGGCGATCTTCGCCGCCTCGATCGGCCTGGTCCAGAACGACATCAAGAAGGTGCTGGCGTACTCGACGGTCAGCCAGTTGGGCTACATGGTCCTGGCGGTCGGCGTGGGCGCGTTCGGCGCCGGCGTCTTCCACCTGATGACGCACGCATTCTTCAAGGCCTGCCTGTTCCTGGGGGCCGGCAGCGTGATTCACGCGATGGCCGGCGAGCAGGACATCCAGAAGATGGGCGGGCTGCGACGCAAGATGCCCATCACCCACGCGACCTTCCTGGTCTCGACGCTGGCGATCGCGGGCGTGCCGCTGCTGTCGGGCTTCTTTTCCAAGGACGAGATCCTGTTCAAGGTGCTGGCGCTGCAGCCGGCCGCCGGCCCCGTGGTGCCCGGCCTGAACGGGCTGTGGTTCGCGATGGGCATCGGCGCCGCCCTGATGACGGCGCTGTACATGTTCCGGCTGTACTTCCTGACGTTCTCGGGCGAACTGCGGTCCCATGACGCGCATCCTCACGAGTCCCCGGCCACGATGACGATCCCGCTGATCGTCCTGGCCGTCGGGGCGGCGGTGGCGGGCTACATCGGTCTGCCCCACCCGCGCCTGAACGTCCTCGAGCACTGGCTGCACCCGGTGTTCGCCGACGGTGCGGCGGCCCTCGTCAACACGGGTTCGCACGCCCTGGAATACGGCCTGATGGGCGTTTCGACCGTCGTGGCGTTCCTGGGCATCGGGCTGGCCTGGGCGATGTACCGCGGGCCCTGGCGCGAGGTGCCGGGCCGCCTGCACGCGTCGCTGGGCGGCATGTACCGCACCCTTTGGAACAAGTACTACGTGGACGAGGCCTACGACGCCGTGATCGTCCGGCCGCTGATCGCCGGTTCCCGCTGGATCCACCGCTGGATCGACGCGGCGCTGATCGACGGCATCGGCGTGAACGGCCCGGCCAGGGTGCTGGCGTTCGTGGGCGGCGCGGCCCGTCGATTGGCGTGCGGCGACGTCCAGGCGTACGCGGCGGCCCTGGCCATCGGTCTGGCGATCCTGGTGATCTTCGTCCTGTGAGGTAACGGATGACCGTCGAAACCATCGCCACCACGCCGTTCATCACCTGGTCGCTGGCGATTCCGCTGGTGGGCGCGGCGTTCCTGGCATTGATCCCCCGGGCCCACGCGGCGGCGCACAAGGGCCTGGCCCTGGCGTTCAGCCTGCTGGCGTTCCTGGTGTCGCTGTCGATCTGGGTCAACTTCGACGTCGGGCTGGCCGGCTTCCAGCTGGTCGAGGACCACGCGTGGCTGCCCTTCGGCGCCCGCTACACGGTCGGCGTCGATGGCATCAGCATCCTGCTGGTCATGCTGACGACGTTCCTGACGCCCCTGACCATCCTGTCGGCATTCAGCGCGATCGACAAGCGGCCCAAGGAGTTCTACATCGCGATGCTGCTGCTGGAAACGGCGATGCTGGGCACGCTGGTCGCGATGGACATGGTCCTGTTCTACGTGTTCTGGGAACTGATGCTGATCCCGATGTACCTGATGATCGGCATCTGGGGCGGCGAGCGGCGCCTGTACGCGGCGGTCAAGTTCTTCCTGTACACGTTCGCGGGCTCGGTCCTGATGCTGGTCGGGATCCTGTACATGTACGTCAAGGGCGGTTCGGCGTCGTTCGCGTACCTGGACTTCCTGAAGAGCGGCATCGACCTGCGCGAGCAGATGTGGCTGTTCGCCGTCTTCGGGCTGGCGTTCGCCATCAAGGTGCCGCTGTTCCCGTTCCACACGTGGTTGCCGGACGCGCACGTCGAGGCGCCCACCGCCGGGTCCGTGATCCTGGCGGGCGTGCTGCTGAAGATGGGCACCTACGGCTTCCTGCGGTTCGCGATCCCGTTCTTCCCGGAGGCCGCGGGGACGTTTTCCGTACCGATCCTGGTGCTGGCGGCCGTCGGCATCGTCTATGGCTCGCTTGTCGCGTTCGCCCAATCGGACATCAAGAAGCTGGTGGCGTACTCGTCGGTGGCCCACCTGGGCTTCGTGGTG
Organism: Myxococcota bacterium; assembly: GCA_029975745.1. GTDB lineage: Bacteria > Myxococcota_A > UBA9042 > DTJE01 > DTJE01 > DUVQ01. The sequence continues at coordinate 9,588 of JARKOL010000307.1, forward strand.
CTGGGCATGTTCGCGATGACCCACGAGGCGGTTTCCGGTTCGATCCTCCAGATGGTCAATCACGGCATCTCGACGGGCGCCTTGTTCCTTCTGGTGGGCGTGCTGTACGAGCGCCGCCACACCCGCGCCATCGACGCCTACGGCGGCATCGCCCGCAACATGAAGGTGTTCGCGACGTTCCTGTTGATCATCACGCTGTCGTCCATCGGGCTGCCGGGCACCAACGGCTTCGTCGGCGAGTTCCTGATCCTGGCCGGCCTGTTCCGCGAGGCGCTGGGCGGTCCCGCCGGCTTCAAGGGCCTGGGAATCGCGCTGGGCGTGGTGGCGGCCACGGGCATCGTGCTGGGTGCCGTCTACATGCTGACGATGGTGCGCAAGGTGCTGTTCGGGCCGATCGTCCACGAGGAGAACCGCAACCTGAAGGACGTCAACCTGCGCGAGTTCGTGGTGCTGGGATCGCTGGTCGTGCTGGTGTTCTGGATCGGCATCTATCCGAAGACGTTCCTGTCGCGGACCGACGCCAGCGTGAAGCTGCTGCTGGACACCTACAAGACGCGCGTCGTCGATCACCGTCTGGGCGGTGCCAAGGCCGGGATGGACGCGCCGGATCAGGCGTTGCGGGCGCACCTGGATGCGGCGGCCGGCGGGGAGGTGGTTCGATGAGCGACGTGATCGCGATTTCCCCGATCCTGGTGGCGGCGGCGACCGGCATCCTGGTGATGGCGCTGGACCTGCTGTCGGGCCGGGATGCGGACAAGGGGTTCCTGGGCTGGGTGACGGCGATCGGAATGGTGGCCGCGGGGGCGATGGCCTGGTGGCTGTGGCCGGGCGGCCGTGCGGTCGAGGCGCCGTACCTGGTCGGGATGGTGGAACTGGACGCGTTCGGGGCCTTCTTCGGGGTGCTGGTCGCGCTGGCGGGGGCCGCGGCGGCGCTGCTTTCCGTCGGGCACAATCCCGAACAGGGCATTCTGGAAGGGGATCCCTACCCGCTGATGGCGTTTTCGGTGACCGGCGCGATGCTGTTCGTGGTGGCGACCGACCTGATCCTGCTGTTCCTGGGGCTCGAGATCATGAGCCTGGCCCTGTACGTGCTGGCGGCCGGCAAGCGGACGTCGCCCTTCTCGATGGAGGCGGGCGTCAAGTACTTCCTGCTGGGCGGCCTGGCCTCGGGATTCCTGCTGTTCGGCGCGGCGTTCCTGTACGGGGCGGCGGGCAGCCTGGACTTCGTCGCGGTCGGTCGGGCTTTGGGGGCCGCGGGCGCCGTGGATGGCGGACTGGCGCGGATTGCCCTGGTGATGGTCGTGACGGCCATCGGGTTCAAGATTGCGGCGGTGCCGTTCCACTTCTGGACTCCGGACGTGTACGAGGGGGCCCCGACGCCCGTGACGGCCTTCATGGCGGGCGCGGTCAAGGCGGCCGGTTTCGCGGTGCTGGCGCGGCT
>JARKOL010000311.1 GCA_029975745.1 Myxococcota bacterium
GCAGCGGGTTCCCAGGGGGCAGTCCTCGTTCCGGGCACAGACCGGCAGGCAGAACGAGCCGACGGCGTCGCCCCAGGGAACACAGGCCAGACCCGCCATCGGAAAGCCGCCGACCTTGCAGTCCGCCTCGACCCCACAGGGCCTGCAGTAGTTCAGCGTCGCGGGCACGCAGCGGAACACCGGGGTGCCATCCTCGAGCTGCACCGTCCGACAGGTCCATCCGGCGGGGCAGTCGTTGCGACAGTCGCGCGAACACACTCGGCCGTCCTCGGTCTGGACGCAGAATCCGTCGTCGCAGTCCGCACCGTCCACGCACGGCTGGTTGAAGCCGCCAGGTCCGAAAACGTCGGTCCCGGAGTCCTCGCCCGCATCCGCCGCGTCGTCGATCACATCCGAACCGCCGTCCTCAAGGACGTCCTGGGCCGCATCCTCCACCGATCCATCGTCGGACGCCGCATCCTGGCCGCCGGGATCCGCGATTGGCGCGTCGCCGGTGTTCGAATCCCGGCCCCCCGGGTCCACCGTCGTGTCGGCTCCGGAATCCACCAGGCCCGGGTCCGCCCCCGGATCGGCGTCGATCCCGGCATCCAGATCGACAATCGAGCCGCCCCCACCGCACCCCAGGGCGTACGCCACCCCGGCACTGATCACAACGAGTCGCCAGGAACGAAGCGTCATCGAATTGCCTCCAGGCGGCGGACGGACACGACGGGTACCGCGCCCTGATCCTAGGGGCTCCCTGCCGCCAATTCAAGGTCCCGAAGACCCCTTGCCGGCCCTTGCTCGATTCGTCCAGGATGCGCATCGGCACCGCACCACGGGCGAGCCGCCGACTATCCATGCGGCCGTGCTTCGACTAGAATATTGCCCGATGAACCTGGGCCGCCACATGCAGAGCGCCTCTGATCGACGCTTTCTCATCGCGTTCGGGGTGTTGTCCGTCCTGACGCTGCTGCCTCTGTGGTGGTTCCGCGTCATCCCGATGCAGGACATCTGGCAGCATCTGGCGCTGGTCGATGTCATCCACCACTATAACGCTCCGGGGTCCATCTACCCCGAATACTTCATCCTGCCCGAGACGCCGAAGCCTAACCTCTTCTACTACTACGTGACCCACTGGGTCGGCTGGCTCACCGGCGACCTCGAGATCGCCAACAAGGTCGTTCTTTCCGGATACGTCCTGGCCCTTCCCTGGGCCTACCTGTTCTTCCTGCGCTCCTTCGGACGCTCGCGCTGGCTGGCGTTCTTCGCCTTCCCGTTCGTCTATAGCGCGATGTTCTCCTATGGGTTCGTGGCATTCCTGCTGGCAACCCCCATGTTCTTCGGCGCGGTCGGGGCGTATCGGCGCTTCGTCGCCTCCCCCGGGGCCATGCCCGACCTGCGCTGGGGCGCCCTGGCCGGCGTGCTGCTGCTGTTGATGTACTTCACGCACGCCCATGTCTTCCTGCTGGGGGGACTGGTGTGCGGCCTGCTGTTCCTGCTGCACCGGCACGACCCCTGGCGCATGCTGCTGCATCTGGCGCCCTTCGCCCCCGCGTTGGCGCTGTTTCTGCCCTGGTTCATCGTCTACTTCGTCGAGGGGACGCCCTCCAGTTCCGGCATGAAATTCGGGTCGGTGTCCGAGCTGTTCGGAGGCCGTTTCTATCGTCCCAGCCAGATTCTGGGGTCCTTCTTCTTCTACCTGGGCGACTACCTGCGACGCGAATCCGACGACTCGCTGTTCATCGCGCTGATGCTGACCGCGCTGGTCCTGCTGATCGTTCGGCGTCCGCCCGAGATCCCCGCCGGCGAACGTCGCAAGCTGCGCTTCGTCGATCTGGAGGTCATCACGATCGCGATCGCCGCCTCGGTCGTGGTGCTGCCCCAGCACATCGAGGCCCAGTCCATCGTTTCGCTGCGACACATCGGGTTCTCGCTGCTGTGCTTCTTCGGATGGCTGGGATTCGAGGGCGCGCCACGGCGCATCACGATCCCGGCGATCGTGGTGCTGATCGGGCTGCACCTGGGCGGGCTGGCCAACCTGATCCACGGGTTTTCCCGTTTCCAGGCCGAGATGGACAACTACCCCAGCCTGTTCGAGCGCGCCGAGCCCGGGAAGGCGCTGCTGAAGGCGACGTACAACCAGGAAAGCCGGGTGGTCAATCACGGCGCCTTCTGGCACATGCACTTCTTCTACACGCTGATGAAGGGAGGGATTTCCGACATCCGGTTCGCCGAGTATCCCCACAACCCGATCCAGTATCGCTCGGGCATGGTGCCTCCGTCGCTGGACCCCGAGTTCCACAAGTCGCCGGCATGGCGCTACTACGACTACATCCTGGTGCGCAAGTCGTCCCGGCCTTCGCTGAAGAAGGTCGAGAGCGACCTGGAACCGGTCGTCGAGGTGGACGACTGGATCCTGTACCGCGCGATCGATTGGCCGACGCCGCGTACCGCCGATCTTGACCCCGTTGCAAAACCGCGCCGTGAAGGGTTTAATCAATCCCAAGTGGATGCCATTCGACCCCCCTCACCAGGAGGCGCGCACGATGAACCGGACACTGCTGGGATTCGGCTGGACGATGACGATATCCCTCGCGCTCATCATGGGGGGCTGCGGCGGGGGCTCGGGCAGTTCGACCGATCTGGGCGACCTGAACCCGACCCAGGACATTCCGACGACCAACCCTGACGCATCCGACCCCGGCATCGAGGATCCCGGCGTGCACCCCGACCCGGGCGTCGTCACGGATATCGCATACGACATCATCCCCGGAGGCTTCATGGCGCCGTGCTCCTCGAACGAGGAGTGCATCAGCGGCTTCTGCGTCGAGGGGCCCGACGGCAACATCTGCACCCAGACCTGCATGTCGGGCGAGTGCCCGCCCGACTTCCTGTGCGCCGGTATCGTCAACACGTACCCCGACGTCGTCTTCATCTGCATTCCGAAGTTCAGTCGCGTCTGCCAGCCCTGCACCGTGGACAGCCAGTGTGGCGGCGGCAAGTGCGTTGCCCTGGCGGACGGCAGCTACTGCACCGTGCCTTGCGGCGGCAGTGGATGTCCCGACCCCTACGAGTGCCGCGCCCTGGACCCGGAGGACATCGACGCCCCCTCGTACTGCCTGCCTCCCAGCGGCACCTGCGACTGTCGCGCGAATGACGCCGGCGTCAAGCGCTTCTGCCAGGTCACGAACACGGTCGGCACCTGCTTCGGCTACGAGACGTGCGACCCGGCCGTCGGGTTCACCGGATGCGACGCGCGCGTTCCGACCGTCGAGGACTGCAACGGCATCGATGACGACTGCAACGGGACGCCGGACGACGGGTTGCCCGAGGGCGAGTCCTGCGACATCACGAACGAACACGGGACCTGCCCGGGTACGCGCGTCTGCCTGGGGCCGCAGGGGTGGTCCTGCACGGCCTCGATCCCCGGGCCCGAACTGTGCGATGGCCTGGACAACGACTGCAAGGACGGCATCGACGACCCGTTCCGGATCGACGGCAAGTACGGCACGCTGGAACACTGCGGTGCCTGCAACCGCTCGTGCATCGACATCTATCCGAACGCGACCCCGGCCTGCGACCTGAGCCGCGAGGTGCCGCGATGCATCGTCATCGACTGCGCGCCCGGGTTCTTCAAGCTGAACGACTACCAGTGCATCCCGTTGACATCGACGCTTTGCGCGACCTGCGTCCTGGATGCCGATTGCGTGGTCGAGGGCTCGCGATGCATCGAGCTGGCGGACGGCGGCAACTATTGCGGCCAGCGTTGCACGGGGGACGTGGACTGCCCCCAGGGCTACGCCTGTCTGCCCGCCGCTGGCGGCGATGACCAGTGCCAGCCCATCTCGGGCAGTTGCGCCTGCACCGGGGACACCAACCTTTCGCGCGGCTGCTCGGTTTCCTACCAGGATCCCGTCAATCCCGGGGCTCCCGTCTATACGTGCTACGGCATCCAGCGTTGTCTGGAGACCGGCTGGGGTGCCTGCGAGCTGCCCGACGAGACATGCGACGGCCTGGACAACAACTGCAACGGGATCATCGACGAGGGGTTCCTGGACCCGGCGTCCGGCAAGTACGTGGACGACCAGAATTGCGGCGTGTGCGGCAACAACTGCGCCGCGGCCCAGGTGCCCAACGGCTACGGCGCATGCGACATCACGCGCACGATTCCCGATTGCAAGGTAATGTGCAACGAGGGGTTCTTCGATGTCGATGGGAACCCGGCCAACGGCTGCGAATGCCAGTTCACCTCGGCCATCGACCCGCCCGGCGGCGCGGACGAGAACTGCGACGGGATCGACGGCGACGTCCTGGGCTCGGTCTTCGTCGCGAAGTGGGGAACGAATGGGGCGACCGGCACCATCGACGACCCCCTGTTGAACATCCAGTCGGCCATCGACCTGGCGTCGTCCGATCCCAACCGCAAGGACGTGTACGTCGCGACCGGGGTGTACACCGAGCCGGTGTCCATGAAGGCCGGCGTGGGCCTGTTCGGCGGCTACTCGGCCGATTTCCGCGTCCGCGAGCCCGTCGCGTACGAGACGGTCGTTCTTGGGGCGGTTCCCACGGCGCAGGCGCCCGGGGCGGTAACCGCGATCGGGATCTCGGGTGGCGCCGCCGGTTCCACCGTCCTGGACGGCTTCGTCGTGTTCGCCTATTCCAGCAAGACGACCGGCGCGAACTCGATCGGCATCTACGTCCGCGATTGCGACGCGTCCCTGGCCATCCGGAACAGCCGAATCGTCGGCGGGGACGGGGGCAACGGGGCGCCCGGTTCCTTCGGGGCCTCCGGCGCTGCGGGCGTCTCGGGAACCGCCGGATTGCCGGCCTTCGATCTGGGCAAATCCACATGCGCCCAGGCCGACTGGCGGGCCGGTGGCGCCGGCGGCAGTTTCCAGTGCGGGACGACCAGCGTGTCCGGCGGCGCCGGCGGCACGGCGATCTGCCCGGACTTCGATGAAAGCACCACCGGCTGCGCCACCTCGGCCACCAATCAGACTCGCAAGGCCGCGGAGAACGGCCAGGCGGGCAGCAACGGCGGTGGCAGCGGCGGACTGGCGGGTCTGGACTCGATCATCAACAGTCTTTGCGGCTACTCGGGATCCTGCGGCTCCTGCTCGGTGCCCGGGGACAGCATGACCGGCGGCGCGGGTCAGCCTGGCTCGGATGGGTCCAACGGCACGGGCGGATCCGGCTGCAGCAATGTCGCCGGCTCGGTCTCGGGCGGACTGTGGGTGCCCGGTCAGGGCGGCGCCGGCGCGGACGGCTCCCACGGTGCTGGCGGCGGCGGCGGTGGCGCGGCGGGCGGCGTCGAGACGCTGAACTGCCCGATCAGTCGCGGCAGTTCCGATCTGGGCGGCACGGGCGGCGGCGGCGGGTCCGGCGGCTGCGCGGCCACCGGCGGGTCCTCCGGCGGGTCCGGCGGCGGCTCGTTCGCCCTGTTCGTCGTCTTTACCGCGACGCCCGCATCGGTTCCCGGCATCACGTCCCTGATCATTCAGCCCGGCCAGGGCGGCGTGGGCGGAAACGGCGGTCCTGGCGGCGTGGGCGGCAAGGGGGGTGCCGGGGCCGTCGGGGGTGCCGACGGCGCCTCGGAGGGCTGGACGTTCTGCGCCGCGGGTGGCGGCGCCGGCGGGAACGGAGGCGCGGGTGGGCACGGCGGAGGCGGCGCGGGCGGCTGTGGCGGCCCGGCATACGGCCTCTTCGTCCACGGTGCGCCGGCCGGCCTGATCAACGGCTACAAGACCTCGGGCCTGGTCTTCCAGGGAACCGGCGCCGGCGGATCCGGCGGACTGGGAGGCGCGTCCCTGGGCAACTCCGGCCAGAACGGGGCCGCGGGCGTTGCCGCGAACTTCAACTACTAGGTCCCTTGGACCTCCCGGATTACGCCGCCATGTCGCTCCTTTCGAGCATCGAAGCCCTGCCCGGCGCCGGTCGATTCGCGCCGACGCCGACCGGACACCTGCACCTTGGGAACGCGCGAACCGCACTGCTGGCGTGGCTGTGGGCCCGACGCGAGGGGCTGCGCGCGGTGCTGCGCGTCGAGGATCTGGACCCAGCGGCGATTCCACCGGGGATCCTGGAAGGACAGTACGCGGACCTGCGGTGGCTTGGCCTGTCCTGGGACGAGGGGCCTCTTGAGGGCGGTCCCCTGGGCCCGTACCGCCAGTCCGAGCGCTTCGACCGGTACCGGGCCGCCGTCGCCCGCCTGAATGACATGGAACTGCTGTATCCGTGCTGGTGTACCCGGCGCGAGTTGTTGCAGGCCACCCAGGCGCCGCACGCCGCCGATGATGCGGTGGTGTATCCCGGGACGTGTCGCCCCGACCGCACCGTGCGGCTGCCCGACCTGGACGCCCTGCCGCGTCGGGCCGGTCGGCCGCCCGCGATTCGCCTGGACCTGCGGGCCGCCCTTTCCCGGGTGGGGGCGGAGGGGCTGGACCACGTGGACCGGGTCGCGGGCTCGATGCGCCCCGACCCCGAGCGACTGGGCGACTTCGTCATCCGCCGGGCGGACGGGGTCGCTGCCTATCAGGTCGCGTGCGCCTGGGACGACCATGCCATGGGATGCACCCAGGTGCTGCGCGGTTCGGACCTGCTGCCCTCGACGGCGCGCCAGGCGTTGCTGCTGCGGCTGTGGGGCCTGCCCCTGCCCTCCTATGCCCATCCCGGCCTGGTGCTGGACGCCCAGGGGCAGCGTCTGGCAAAGCGGGACGGCGCCATTCGATTGGGCACGATGCGACAGGCCGGAATGGATCCCGCGCACGTTCGGCGCCTGCTGGCCCGGATCTCGGGATTGCCCGACACGGGCGACCTGGATCGGCTGATCGAGGCGTTCGACGTGACGCGACTGCCGGCAGCCGACGTGCGCCTGGCCGAGTCGCCCCCGCCAGGCTCCGTGCCGCCCCAGCCCGGCTACAACTGGTAGATGGCCAGATTGTCGTAGAACGCCATCGACGCCCAGTTGTTGAACCCGAAGAAGACGCCTCGGACCGGGTCGGGATCCTTGTACTGCAACACGAACCGACCATCGACGTACCAGCGCAGCGTGTCGTCGGTACGCACCGCGACGAATCGGTGAACCTTCCCGCGCGTGACCTGGGCGTCCGACTCCTTGCGATCCTCGCCGTGCTCGTCCCGACGGGCGATGATACTGACGGTGTTGTTCCAGCCGCCCAGAATCACGATGTACCCGGTCTCGTGCCGAGGCTCGGTGCAGAACACCTCGAACTTCAGGTCTCCATCGGTGCTTTCGCTGCGCGCGTCGAACTCGATGCGAACCCGCTCGGGCAGCGGCCGATTCAGCCACGCCCCTTCGTTCCGGTCGCCCTGGACGTGCAGCGCGCCATCGACGATGCGCCACTTGCCGCTGCGCTGGGTCCAGTCGTCCCCCAGCGCCTCGCGCTCGAAGTCGTCCGAAAAGACCAGCACGCCCCCCGTCAACCCCTCGTCGGCCTTGCGCGGTCCCGCGCTCTTCTTCCCGGACCCGCAGGCCGCAAGACCGAATGCCACGATCAGCGTCAGGCCAAGGGTCGCGACGAACGACATGGTGCGAGCTTCACGCATCGGGTTGGTCCTCCTCTTCCTCCAGCATCTCGGACGACACGATGGTCGGCGAATCCATGGATTGCGCCTCCAGCATGCCCTTCAGGATGACGCGCTCGTCATTGGCGTTGCGAAGCCGCTGCGCCAGCATCAGAACCAGCTGCTTCAGCAGGCGGGTCGCCACCGACGGGCTCTGGGCCACCAGCCCCTCGAACGTCCTCCGGGTCAGGACGAACAGGTCCGTGTCCTCGGCGGCAATCGCGGAAACCTGACGGGCACGGTCCTCCAGCAGCGACATCTCGCCGAAGTGGGTCCCGGGGCCAAACCGCTGGACGGATCGCTGGCCGTTGCGAATCTCGACCGCGCCCTCCACGATTCCATACATCCCGTCCCCGATATCGCCCACCGAGAAGACGGCCTCGCCGGCCGACAACCTTCGGTGATCACAAGCGGCCATCAGGTGCAGGAACTCCGACGGATTCAGGTCCTGGAACACGGGCAGCGATCGCACCCTCGCATCGCGAAGCCGGACCGTCGCGGGATCCCGATCGATGCCCAGGACATCGATCCCCAGGACCGTCACGTTGTCCGCGCCACCGGCGCCCAGCGCGAACTGGACCAGCCGATCGACCACCGCGTCCAGCGCCCCCTCGCACGCCATCCGTGCCAGCCTGTCGTCCTCGACGTACGTGTGCAGGCCGTCCGAGCAAAGAACCAGCCGGTCCCCTGGCAGCAGGGACAGTTCCAGCGTGTCGGCCTCGACCGCGCCACGCATCCCAAGCGCCCGAGTGACGACGTTCTTCATCGGGAAGCGCGCGGCGGACTGGCGAGTCAGCCGCCCCTGGCGGATCAACTCGAACAGCAGCGAGTGGTCCTCGGTCAGCAGCATCGCCCCCTGATCGCGAAGCAGATAGGCGCGACTGTCCCCGACGTGCGCCAGATAGGCCCGATCCCCGCCAAGCAGGGCCAGCACGACGGTCGATCCCATCCCGGCGAGTTCCGCGTCCGTTTCGGACTGTTCGACGATGCGATCGTTCGCGGACCGAATGGCCTCGGACAACAGGCGAAGAACCTGGCGACGATTCGACGGGGACCCGTCCTCGAACAATGCCCGAATCTGCTCCATCCGGGCGCGGACGTACTCCTCGATTGCCTCGCACGTGTGGCGGCTGGCCTCGGCACCTCCCTGGTGCCCCCCCATGCCGTCGGCCACGATGTACAGTCCCAGGTCCGGGGCCGCGGCAAAGCAGTCCTCGTTCCTGCTCCGAACCCGCCCCGTGTCGGTCACGCCCCGATGTTCGGTCGTCAATCCACACCTCCGCGCAGGCTCAGAAGGTCACCGTCGCTTCCAGATAGCCGCGATGCGCCCAGGACTCGCCGAACAGCCCATCACGTTGCCATCCGTCGCGGGTCATGCCCGCTCCCGGGTCCGACACCTCGCCCACGGACAGCACCTGGGCGGACGTGACGCGGGTCTGGGGAACGAAGAATCCATATTCGAAATTGAGCATCAGCCAGTCCGTGGCATGCCACGTCACCAGAAGATCCACTTCCTGCCCCAGGAACCGGGGCCCGCCGCTGGGAAACACCACGTGACGATAGGTCAGCCCGGCGGGACGGTCGTCCCCGCGCCACGCGGGCTCGGTACCGAACGCCTTGACGAAGCCGCCGTCCGAGGACAACGAGAACAGGTGGGTTGCCACCGTCAGTTCCAGTTCCGGAACGGGCGTGATCGAGAAGGACGGCGCGATGTCCCAGACCCCCTGCCACGTGAACAGATCAAGCACCCCGAACACGTTGTGGCGCGAATTGAATCCGGGCCGATAGGCACGATTGCGGTTGTTGAACGGGTCCGCGTCGCCACTGGCGTACAGCGCGTTCACGGCCAGCGTGGGCGACGTCGGCACCTGAAAGCGGTACGCGGCCCGGCCAAAGAACATCCCCGCCAGGTGCGACGCATCCAGACGCCGGGCCCCAAGATCCCGCACCTCGACCCGCCCGAACTGGACCGCGCCCTCGGCCTCGAAGGTCAGGCCCCGAACAGGCCGCGCGACCAGCCTGGCGCCGACCGTGCCAATCTTTTCCGTGGCCTCGTTGAATGCGTCATCCAGGTACAGCGCATACGCCTCGGCGTCCAGGGGGGCCCAGGAATCGACCCGAAGGTGAATCCCCGAAAAGACGCTGTACCGATCCTGGCCTCGTCCCGACTGGAACACCGGCGCGACCCCGGTCCGAACCAGCGTCGCGAACGCATCCACCGCGATGACCCGGGGGCGCGACCAGGTCAGCCGCACGCCCTCGAACACCTGTCCGACCGCGTTCGACTGCCGGGCGGACACCTGCCGACCGGCACCGAAGGCCATGCGCATCCGGCCGGCACGGACATCGACGCCGGTCCGCCCGATATCCGTGATGCGAAGATACCCCTCGAACAGGTCCAGCGACTGCTGGTCCGAAGTCGCGGACCGTCCCTCGGCCCATTCGCGCGCATCCTGCAGCACGACCACGCCCGCCACGTTCGGGCCGTAGCCCAGCGTCATCCCGACCCGCAGCCGGTGCTGGACAAACACATCGGAATCCCCCCGCCGGCCATCCAGATCCCAGCGATTGGTTTCCCCGATGCCCCGGATGCGGAATTCGAAGTCGGGGACCAGGACGATTCGACGCGTCCCAGCCGGACGCCCGGCCCGCGAGCGGGACTCGGCCTCACGCTGGCGCCTCAGTTCGGCCTCGACGGCGTCCAGGCGCGCCCGCAACCCCGCCTCGCCTTCGCGCTCCCGGGCGGCCCCCTCGTCCTCGATCGCCTGAAGCCGCGCCTTCAGCGCCTGGATCTGGCGCTCCTGCGCGGTTCGCGACTCGTTCAGCGTGTCCAGTTCCTGCAGCAGAATGTCCAGTTGCGTACCGGGTTCCTGCTGGGGGGACTGGGCGTGGGCGGTCAAACCCCAGAACAGGATGCAGGCGCACACGATCCGACGGGTCATTCCAGGACCTCCGCATCGCCCGGGATGCTCGGACCGAACTCTAGCAGGCTTCCGCCTGTTCGGCCAAGCCCCGCGACGCGTTCCGACCTACTCCCCCGAGGCACCCGACAGACACCACCAGGCCACCTGCCCGCCGCCATGAAGTCCGATCAACTCGGCCATCCGCTGGGTCGCCACCGACACCTGATCCCCCAGGGCAGCCGGCCCGTACAGCAACGCCAGGGCGCGCCGGGTTCCCTCGTCCGTCTTGGTCGCCTGGCAGTCCTTGACCGGGGTTGCCACGGGACGATCTTCGGGCAGCACCGCGGCCAGCAATAGGTCCCGCAGCTCCAGCTCCTGCCCCGAGGGGTTGAACACGTACGACTCGCCCTCGCGACCAAACCGCACGACGAACGCATTCGCCCCTGCCCTGTCCAGGTCGATCACCGAGATGGGAAACCTGGACTGGAGCGAGACCAGGTTGTTCACGTCCGCCAGCACGTTGATCCGCGGAAACACCCCCTCGACGGCGGCACGGACCAGGTACTCCGAGGCGGGCTTGCCGCGCCCCGTCGGCTTGTATCGACCGTGCCGCAACATGTCGCGTACCGCCGCGCGCCGGGGGTCCGGTTCGGTGTCTCCCGAAGCCGCCGCCATCTGGATGGCCTGGTCCATGGCCTCCAGCAGCACGGGGCCCGACGCCGCGTTGTCGCATCCCCGCACGACCACGACGCCCACGGACACCCCGGGTGCGTCCAGTTTCACATCGACATCCAGCGCCATGCCCGCCTCCACGATTGCCGCAACCGCCTATCGGAACGGCGCCACGGATCGTATCACTCGTTCCATCCGCCGATGGATTATGATTCCAGCGCGCCACTCCGGGAGCTTCCATGGGATGCCTGGTCCTGCTTCTGTTGATCGCCTGGCCGATCGCCGAGATCGACCTGATGATCCGCGCCACACGTGCCTTCGGGTTGCCCTGGGTGCTGCTGGCGCTGGCCGTTGCGGCCATCGTGGGCAGCGCCATCATGCGCCGACCCGGCCTGGGCGTCGCGAACCGCGTCCGCCGGGCCTGGGCCCGAGGCGTCGCCCCGGCGCGCGAACTGTTCGACGCACTGCTGGTGCTCGCGGCCGGGTTCCTGCTGGTGTTTCCGGGCTTCCTCTCCGATGGAATCGCGCTGCTGCTGCTGCTCCCACCGGTTCGTGCCCTGCTGTTCTGGTGGGCCACGGCGCGCCTGATGGCCCGCGTCCAGGTCCATTCGACGGGAGGCTTCGAACCGGGATCACGCCCCTCGCCCGGGGGCCCCAGGCGCCCGGCCGGCGATGTCGTCATCGACGCCGAGTGGGAGGAGGTAGGACCGGATGGACCGGCAGCCCCCGACCGTCCTGCACTGCCCGACCCCCAGTCGTCCGCCGAGCCGGGCGAACGCGATGGCTAGAAGTCACCGCGCCCCTCGGCCCGGCCCCCTGGGGGGAACACGGGGCGACGCCGGATGCGCTCCCCGCTCTTGACCTGGACGATGCAACAGGCATGATCGGTCGCGACGAGAGGCCGTCCAGGCGCCCCATCCACTTCGAATCATGGAGTTGGCCATGCGAACGACGCTGCGCGTTCTGATCCCCCTGTTCGTGCTGTTCGCCTCGATTCCGGCAGCCGCCCAGACCGCATCCTCCGGAACGAAGGAGAAGAAGGTGCGCACCCTGCTCGAGGTCAGCGGCGCTTCGCGAATGGGCCAGCAGGTCATGGACGCCATGATCGTCCAGTTCGAGCAGATTCCCGACCTGCCCGAGGGCTTTCTGAAGGAGTTCAAGCGCCTCGCCAAGCCGTCCGACCTGGTCGATCTGATCGTGCCGATCTATTCGCGCCACGTCGAAGAGGCGGACATCGATGCGCTGATCGCCTTCTACAAGAGCCCCGCCGGCCAGCGATTCGTCAAGGCCCAGCCCGACATCACGCGCGAATCCATGGAGGCTGGACAGCGCTGGGGCGAGTCGGTCGCTCGCCGCGTCATCCAGTCGATCGAGCGCCGCCAGTGACGGGGGTTCCCCGGCGGGAGTCTGCCGGAGTCATTTTGTCCATGTTTCCAAATTCTTCCACGGATTTGTGATAAAAGCCCTTGTAATGTAACGCCCTTTGTGAGAAACTCCGCCCGCTTCGGACAGGGCGCTGACAACAGGCCTGTGAATTGGGCGCAACTATTTGAAGTTGCACCTTTTTTCACCATCCGAGCAGCGGCAGGTGTCCCGGATGACACCGCAGGTTGAGGAGAAATCGGCATGAAGGGGTTCGGGAATCGGATCGGGTCGGTCGCGACCGCGGTCATGGGACTCTGCATCGGGCTGCTGACGGCAGTTCCGGCGTGGGCGGACCAGGCGGCGACCATGGCCAAGGTCCAGGCGTACTGGTGGATCGCACCCATCTCGTCGGTGCTGGCGCTGGTGATGGCCTACGTGTTCTACCGCATGATGAAGGGCGCTGACGAAGGCTCCGACATCATGAAGGAGATCGCCTTGGCGGTCCGAGAGGGCGCCTATGCGTACCTGAGCCGCCAGTATCGCGTGGTCACCATCGTCTTCGGTGTCATGCTGCTCATCCTGGGCTTCCTGGCGTACCTGGGCATCCAGAATCCGTTCGTTCCCATCGCCTTCTTGACGGGCGGCTTCTTCTCGGGTCTGTCCGGCTACTTCGGCATGAAGACCGCGACCTACGCCTCGAACCGCACCGCGCAGGGCGCCGTCACCAGCCTGAACCGCGCGCTGAAGGTCGCCTTCCGCTCGGGCGCCGTCATGGGCCTGGTCGTGGTCGGCTTCGGCCTGCTGGACATCGCCATCTGGTACATCGTGCTGGACAAGCTGGTCTATACCCCCGAGAACATGGCGCAAGGTTGGCACTTCCTGGGCCTGACCTTCGTTCACCCCGGCACCGACAGCCACGAAAAGCTGGTCGAGATCACCGTCACCATGCTGACCTTCGGCATGGGCGCTTCGACCCAGGCGCTGTTTGCCCGCGTGGGTGGCGGCATCTACACCAAGGCCGCCGACGTCGGCGCCGACCTGGTCGGCAAGGTCGAGGCGGGCATCCCCGAGGACGACCCCCGCAACCCCGCCACCATCGCGGACAACGTCGGCGACAACGTGGGCGACGTGGCCGGCATGGGCGCGGACCTGTACGAGTCGTACTGCGGTTCGATCCTGGCGACCGCGGCCCTGGGCGCGGCGCTGCCCCTCGCAGGCGAGGGCGACAACCTGAAGGCGGTCCTGGCCCCGATGATCGTCGCGGGCGTAGGCACCCTCCTATCCATCATCGGCATCTTCTTCGTCCGCACGAAGGAGGAGGCAACACAGCGCAACCTGCTGCGCGCCCTGCTGTTCGGCACCCTGGGGGCGTCGGTCCTGATCGTCCCGGCGGTGTGGTTCCTGAGCGTCCAGGGCATCGTGCCCGAGGGCGTGTGGATTTCGGTCGTCGCGGGTCTGTTCGCCGGCGTCATCATCGGCCAGGCGACCGAGTACTTCACCAGTGACGAATACAAGCCGACGAAGGGCATCGCCCACCAGGCGAACCTGGGCCCGGCCACCACGATCATCGACGGCATGGCGGTCGGCATGATGTCCACCGCGATCCCCGTCATCACCATCGTCGCCGCCATCCTGGTCGCCTTCTGGGCGCCGGGCGGCTTCCAGGAAGGCAGGTTCGCCTTCGGTCTGTACGGCGTCGGTTTCGCGGCCGTCGGCATGCTGGCAACCCTGGGTATCACCCTGGCCACGGACGCCTTCGGTCCGATCGCCGACAACGCGGGCGGCAACGCCGAGATGTCCCACCTGCCGAAGGAGGTCCGCCAACGGACCGACGCGCTGGACGCGCTGGGCAACACCACCGCCGCCACCGGCAAGGGCTTCGCGATCGGGTCGGCCGCGCTGACCGCCATGGCGCTGCTGGCCGGCTACATCGAGGAAGTGCGGATCTGGATCGGCCGTCTGGCCGAGGATCCCAGCATCGGCACCACCGGCTACTACGTGAAGGGCTCCGTGGTCTTCGTCAAGGGAATCGCCGAGAACGCCACCGAGGCGGTCATGGCCGCGGCCAGCGCCGTGGCGTTGGCGGACCCCGAGAAGCCGCTGCGCATCATCGGGACGTCCGAGGCCACGATGGCGGACTTCATGGCCGCCTTCGACGTGACCCTGATGAACCCGTCCGTGCTGGCGGGCCTGTTCCTGGGCGGGATGATGGTCTTCTTCTTCGCGTCGCTGACGATCAAGGCCGTGGGCCGCGCCGCGGGCAGCATGGTCGAGGAGGTCCGGCGCCAGTTCAAGGAATTCCCCGGCATCATGGAAGGCACCCAGAAGCCCGACTACGCCCGTTGCGTCGCCATTTCGACCCGCGGCGCCCAGCGCGAGATGATCCTGCCGGCGCTGCTGGCCATCATCGCGCCGATCGCGACCGGTCTGGTCTTCGGCGTCGCCGGCGTCATGGGCCTGCTGGTCGGCGGCCTGTCCACCGGCTTCGTGACCGCCATCATGCTGAACAACGCGGGCGGTGCCTGGGACAACGCCAAGAAGTTCGTCGAGAAGGGCAACTACGGCGGCAAGGGCTCGCAGGCGCACAAGGCGGCGGTCGTCGGCGATACCGTGGGCGACCCCTTCAAGGACACCACCGGCCCCTCGCTGAACATCCTGATCAAGCTGATGACGATGGTCTCGGTCGTCTTCGCCGGCCTGATCGTCGCGGCCGGCGGCCTGTTCTAGGCACCGCGACCTCCCCGCCCTGAACCGACTTCTACGTCAGCGAAATCCCCAGTTCCGCCAGGGCTCGATCCATCTGACCCGCCCAGTCCCGATTGGCGGTGGGACTGGCGGGGCTTGGATGCGGCACGCGCCCCACCCGGGACCGCGCATCCGGCCCCAGGACCCGGCGAACGCGGGCCTCGGCGAACGCACCGATGCCCACGACCCAGTCGGGGCGCAGGAGGGCGATGGTCCCTGCCAGGGCGCGGTCGCACGCGGCCTCCAGGGGCAGCCGCTCGGCGGTCGGCAGCTTGTCGGGCGTGCGGTTGCGACCCGACGCCTCCATGAACACCAGGGGACACCAGTTCGCCACGAAGAACCGCGAGAAGAACGCCTCGGGGGTCACGAACCGATCGCGCGCCCAGCCCCAGAGGCGCGCGCCGCTGACCTCGGACCGCGTGCAGCCGAATCCGTCGATGGGGCGTCGGGGATGTTCGTTCGCCGGCCGGCCGATGGGCGCCGAAATTCCCATCCAGTCCCGGACCGCGGCCACCTCGCCGAACGGCACGCCCACCTGGGCCATCCCGAAGGGGCCCGGGTTCAGCCCGACCAGCAGCACGGGCCTGGGCCCCCGCCCGAACCGGGCGCAGTAGGCATCCCAGGCGGGACGCGCGTAGTCCAACGGCTGGTAGACGTGGGTCACGGGCGGTCCGAACCGCAGCGGAGCCAGTTGCTGGACCAAGAGGTCGGTGATCGCGGCGAGTTCGGCGGGGGTGTCGTTCACGCGTCCCCCTCGCGCACATCGGGCGTCACGCCGGCCGCCGTGCCCAGCGCCCGGGACCAGCGGGCAAGCATTCCCGGGTCGGGATCCGCCGGATACGCCTTGTAGGCCGCCGCTACGGCCGCCATTCGAGGGCCGATCAAGGCCATCCGGGCGGCCAGGTCGGGACGTCGCAGCGCCCCGCGCGCGATCGAAATCAGTTCGCCCAGAGGCACGGGGCCCAGCCGTTGGCTCAACGCGACCTGGGTCATCCCCGGCCCCACGAAGCCGCAGTCCGTCAGGGCCTGGACGTCGGACTCGGGCATGTCCCAGGCCATCCGACGGAACACGTCGAATGCCCCCAGGATCGGACCGTGCGTTCGCTGGAACCGGGCGGCATAGCCCCACAGAGCCTCGATGGCGCCCGGGTCGTCGCCACTCGCGACCGCATCCGCCAGCATCCGGGCCGCGACCAGTCCCATCCCAACCCCGCTGGCGTGCCCGGGGAACACCTGGCAGGCCGCGTCCCCGACCAGCGCGACGCCCGGCGCCACCAGACGGTCGAACGGACGCCGCACCGGAATCATCCCGCCGCCGCCCCGAATGCCGCGGCCGACGAACGGATGGTCAGCCTTCAGACGGGCCATCAGCGCCGCGGCCGTTCCGTTGCGTCCATCGCCCGACACCCCGATCAGCAGGCCGGCGTGGGCCAGGTCCCCATGGACATGAACCATCCGGGTCGAGAAGCCGCCACGGACGCCGACCCAGCCGGCCACGTCCCCGGGCCGCATGTCGCGGGCCGCAAGGAACGCCTGGGCCCCTTCGGGATCCGCCAGCTCGCAGTCCTCTTGCAGCGCGGCGCACAGGTCGCGTCCCGTGGGCACCGGGCAGTCCCGACGAAGCGTCGGCACAAGGCCCCGCAGGAAACCCGTCCACCCGGTGGCATCGACGAACAGCCGCGCATCCAGCCGGAACCTGCGCGGCGCGGCGTCCCCGGGTTCGTGGATGCCGGTCACGGCAACCGGCCGGGGCCCCTCCAGTTCCGCGACCAGATCCCGAACCGGAGCGAAGCAGTGGACGCCCGACGCGACGGCCCGGCGATGCAACCGCCGGACCAGAAGGGCCATGTCCACGGTGGGCGCCGGTGCCGGACGGATCTCGAACCCCTTGCCGCCCGACACCGGAAGCATCCGCAGCGCCCCGTCGGGGGGCGCGACGTCCTCGGGCGACACGGGGCGATCCAGACCGGCGGCGTCGTAGAACCAGTACGGCACCGCATTGACCCAGCAGGCCCCGGCCTGGTCCAGGGGCCGGGTGTCCAGCAGGGCCGCGCGCAATCCGGCCTCCGACAGGAACGCCGCCGCGGCCGCTCCCGCGGTTCCAGCGCCGAGGACCACGACATCGAACGACTCACGAATCGCGCGCACACCTGCCTCCCGGGTCCGACGGGTCGGTTATGCCACAACGCCTCGCGGCATCCAAGACCACAACGCCACGCCCCCTCCCCTTTCGCCGACCGCGCCCAGGTCCGTGCCGCCTTCACGGGACCGCCTGGGGCGACACGCCATTTGGGGGATTGCGGTCGGATCTGGGGGTTCGCTTTCCTGATCGGCCTGCTATCCTTCCGGTTCAGCAGCCCACGGGCGTGGCGAGGCATGTGTCATGAAAGCACTGGTACTGAATGGCAGTCCCCGCAAGACCGGCTTCTCGGCGGCGGCCGCCGCCATCGCCCGGGACCACCTTGCGTCCAGGCAGGTCGAGGTGGATCTGGTGGCCCTGGCCGACCTGGCCATCCGCGACTGCGTCGGATGCTTCCAGTGTCTGCGCACGGGCCGCTGCTCGCTGGACGACGACATGGACGCGCTGGTCGCCAGGATGCGTCAGGTGGACGCCTTCGTGGTGGTGTCCGCCGTGCGCAACGGGGACGTCAGCGCGTGCTACAAGCGGTTCTACGAGCGCATCACCTACCGGCTGGGCTTTCCCCTGGCGCTGGAGGACCGCCACACCCTGGCGATCTCGGTCGTGGGTTACATGGGAGGCAAGGCGGCCAGCCGTCGATTCGCCGGGCTCCAGGATGTCTTCCACACCCGTCTGTCCGGCCACCTGCACTTCGCCGCGGGAATCCCCGGAGGCCCTCCGGGTCCCAGGGAAACCACACGAATCACCACGGCGCTGGACCGGCTGGTCCAGGACGTCCACACCCGCCGGGGACGAGGCCTGGCCGATCGCGCCTCGTTCGCGGTGGACCGTCTGATCATGCGCAGGTTCGTCTTTCGGGGGCGCGAGGACGTCTATGCCGACGTCGTGCGCCAGTGGCGGGAAAAGGGGTACATGGACTAACCGAGCCCCCGGCAAAGCCGGGGGGTTTCAAATGTGAGCCGCCCCAGGCGGCTTGGCCGTGGCCGCTCGCGAGCGGCCCGGCGGGCCACCTGAAGGTGGCTACTTCAACATCTCCAGTTGCTCCAGACGCCGATCTTCGACTTCCTGCTTCCTGATGTACTCTCGAATCACCTGCTCATCGCGGCC
>JARKOL010000345.1 GCA_029975745.1 Myxococcota bacterium
GCCGTCCTTGTCCAGATAGCGGCGCCGTGGCAAGTCGTCCGGAACATCGACCACCAGATCCGCCCGCTCGAAGGACCGAGGACGAATCCGCTTGCCCGCCTTGCCCAGATCCTCGATCAGTTCCTCGCCGAACCGGGTCGGGTCGTATTCCGGAGAAACCAACAGTTCCGATCTTCCTGCCTCTCGGGCGTTCGCGTGCAACGCCATCCCCTTCGATACGTAGCACAGCGCCTCCAGCGGCACCGTCCCGCGAAGGTCCAGGTCGATCGGGCCGCGGTCGGTGAACAACTGCTCTGGGGTCGCCTCCGCCTGAACGATCCGGTCCAGCGGCTCGAACGCGGTGCCGCCATCCTCCTTGCGCCGCCATGCCTGCCGGACGACCGCGTGCGCTGCGGGTGGCGCCCCGCGCCGGAACACGAAGATCAGGTTGTCCTGCCACGCGGCGTCAGGGAACAACCGAAGCCCCCGCGTCAGCACCACGTCCGTCAGCGTGGCCTGCCGCGCCAGCAGTTCCCGAAGCATGGCCGCATAGGGCGCGGTGCCCAGCGATTCGATCGTCACCAGGCATGCGCGGGCCTGGGGATCGTCCGAAAGCAGGCGCCAGTACTGCTCGACGAACGGGACGTACAGATCCCACTTCAGGTGGCGCGTCGCGAACCACGACTGCTGCTCCAGCAGCCGGCGGTACTGCTGCCAGGTCTCGGACTCCTCGTCGGCACGCACGTAGGGCGGATTGCCGATCAGGAAGTCGAACCCGCCGGCGAACGGCCCCGTGCGCGCCTTCGCCAGTTCCGCAACGGCCCGGTCCTTGCCCACCAGGATGGCCGATTCGGGCGCCGCCGCCACCGCCTCGTCCACCATCAGGGAGTCGGCGCAATAGATGTGAAAGCGATCGACGACCAGCGACTGGTCGTGCCGCTGGGCCTCGCGGACCAGGTCCAGCACCTGGATCAGCAAGTTGGTCTCGGCCAGGTAGCACGCGAACGGGTTCAAGTCGAAGCCGTATACCGACCGCTGCACGGCGTCCAGCGCCGCGGAGGCCTGCGCCGCGGGGATCGTGCCGTCGGCGCCGCGGAACCCGTCCAGGATCCGGCGGCATGCCTCGACCAGGAAGCTGCCCGACCCGCACGCCAGGTCCGCGATCCGCCGACCGAACGTCGCCTCGCCGCCGAATCCCATCCGGTCCAGCATCTCCACGACCAACGCATGGGGCGTGTAGTAGCGCCCCTGCTCGTGCTTGCCCTCGGTCAGGTACTGCCCGTACACCGTCCCGATGATGTCGGCGTCGATCCGCTCCAGATCGAACGCGTCCAGCACCAGCAGCGCCCGCAGCAGCATCTTGTCGTCCATCCGGTAGCCGTCGAACGGCGCCGAGGCCCCATAGAAGTGCGTGTACACGTTCTGGGCGCACTCGTAGGCCATCTTCGTCAGGTACTCGTACGAACGACCGGATGCGTAGTCCAGGTAGCGCCCGACCTGCTCCTGCCAGTGGACCAGGCCGCCGTCCGACAGCTTGCGGCGGAACAACCCCTTGTCCTCGCAGATGCGGACCAGCAGCAGCCGGATCACATAGACGTAAGCCGTCTGGCGCGAGAACTCGGCGACCAGGACCTCGTGCGTCGCGCCGACCATCACCGTCGTCGAAACACGACGCGCCCATGCCTCGAACGAAGCGGCGACGCGCAGGCCCGGTCGGTGGGTCGCCACCAGTTCCGCCTGGCGGGCATGGCGTTCCAGCACTCGCCGGCAGTACTTCTCGACATCGTCGCGCAGGACGTCCAGCCGTGTGCGCGAAGCTCTTGGTCCGCCGACCGCGTGTGCCTTGCCGATGCCGGTGAACGCCTGCTGCTCTCCCTGCGGCGCTTCGGCGACCGGCGCCACGTGCTCCTTCAGCGCGTCCACCCATTCCCGGACGCGCTCCTGAAGGCGGTCGATCCGGGGAGCACGCGCCCACGCATCCAGGGGTTCCTCCAGCAGTTCCTGGAACGCCCCCGGCACGAATACGGCCCGCCAGTCCGCCGCAAGCCGGCCGCGAAGCGATTCCAGGTCCATCCGGGTATCGAGGTCCGCTTCGGCCTCGTGGTAGGCACGGCTCCGATCGATGGCGTCCTGGACCTGGACCGCAACGTCGTCCGAGAACAGGTCGATCAGGCCGCGAAGCACCTGGACCAGCGCATCGACGTGACGGGACACGTCGATTGCACGGGCCTTCCAGTGCTGCTCGTAGTGCGCATGCAGCACCCGCTCGAAGCCTTCCTTGCCATCCTGTGCAAGGGCCTCGTTCAGTCGTGCGATGGTTTCGGTTTCCAGGCGGGGCGGGCGTACGCGCGCGCTGGCCAGCGACCAGGTCGTCGCGAACGAGAACCGCGAGAACCGGGACCAGACGACTCGAAGGCCCGCTTCCTGCGGCCCCGGAAGCCCGCCGTCGCGGGCAAGGCGAGCCAGTTCGTGCAGGTCCAGGCGAGCCAGCCGGGTCTCCTGGTCGGATGCGAACTCCCAGGCTTCCAGGACAAAGCCGTTGCACAGCAGGCCCACCCGGCCGAACACGGCCCCGCCCCGCACGTATCGGCGCAACTGGTCCAGCGGTGTCTCGCCGCCGTCGGCGCCTCCATGGCGCGGCCGGGAGAAATCCCGCTCGCTGGTGGCCTTGTCCTCGACCACGAATACCGGGGTCATCCCCAGCACGTCATGCACCCGAACGGTAAAGTCCGGCACCGCGCGACCGCCGCCGCCCTGGGCCAGGTTGTACGAGACGTCCGCGTCGCCGTAACCGAGCGCGTCCAGGAAACGCCGGGTGAAGGCATCGACGACGGGTGCTTCGTCGCCGGTGACCCGATCCTTCGATACGTGGTCCAGATAGTCCGCGAGACAGACGACGCGATCCCGATCGGGGCAGCGAGCCTCACGAAACAGCTCCGCCATCTTCGCCAGGAACCGATCCCAGTCGGCCCGTTCCTCGCGAGTCACGCTTGCCAGTTCGAGTACCTGATCCGTCTTCCCTGGCACCGGCGACCTCCGAACCTGTGAGGCAGCGATTGTATCGCACGGGTGCGACACCAACCGGGGTCAGGACCGCGCTAGCCGGCCGACACCGCGAACGCGTAGGCGTTTCGGAACATCCGCATCCAGGGGCCGGCCTCGCCCTCGAACAGGCCCCGCGGTCGCCAGGACAACTGTACCGACCGGAACGCACGCTCGGGGTGCGGCATCAAGATCAGCGCCCGCCCGTCGCGGGTCGTGAACCCGGTCAGGCCGCCTTCCGACCCGTTGGGGTTCGCCGGATAGCGCTCGGCCGGCAGTCCCCGGCCATCGACGTAGCGCAGCGAGGCCAGGTCCCCGGCCAGCACCGCCTGCCGGTCCGCCGGGTCATCGAACACCGCCAGCCCCTCGCCGTGGGCGACCGGGATCGGGATCCGCGACCCCGCCATGCCCGCCAGCAGCACCGAGGGCGACGGCATGACCTCCAGCGTCGCGAAGCGCGCCTCGAACTGCTCGCTGACATTGCGTCCGAACCGCGGCCAGTGCGCGGCGCCCGGGATGATGTCCTTCAGTTGCGACACCATCTGGCAGCCGTTGCACACGCCCAGCGTGAACGTGTCCGGTCGGGCGAAGAACGCGGCGAAGGCGTCCGACAGCCGCGGGTTGTACAGGATCGACCGGGCCCATCCCGACCCGGCGCCCAGCACGTCGCCGTAACTGAAGCCTCCGCATGCCACCAGGCCCGAGAAGTCCGCCAGATCGACGCCCCCCGCGTGCAGGTCCGTCATGTGGACGTCGAACGACTCGAATCCCGCCAGGGCGAACGCCGCGGCCATCTCGACGTGGCCGTTGACGCCCTGCTCGCGCAGGATGGCGACGCGAGGCTTCCGGGCGACTGCCGGAGCCGACGGCACCCCGTCCGGGTCGTACGTCAGCGCAAATGACCGCCCAGCGCATTCCGTGTCGATCGCATCGGCGTATTCCTGGTCTGCGCACGCCGGGTTGTCCCGCAACGCCTGCATCCGATGAGTCAGGGCCGACCAGTGGGCCCGCAGGTCCGACAGACGGCACGCCAGCAGCGGGTCGTCCCCGCAGTCGCAGGGCGCGGCTTCCGGCGATTCCCCCAGGCCCGGACCAGGCGCCGGCGCGGTCAGCGACACCGAGATCCGGTCGTCGTCCCGCGGCACACCGACCCAGCGAACCCGTTCCTCGAGCCCATGCCGCGACAGCACCGCGTAGACCGCGGACTTGTCCGCGTCGGCGACCTGGAGCAGCATGCCCAGTTCCTCGCTGAACAGCGGCCCCGCCCAGCGTTTCGCCCCCCCTTCCCGGGATCCCGCGAACCGATCGTCCCTTTCCAGGATCGCGTCGAATCCACGCCCGCCGGCCATCGCCATCTCGGCCAGCGCGACGATCGCGCCGCCGTCGGATCGGTCGTGGCACGCCAGCAGCAGCCCCCGATCGACCAGTTCCTGCATCGCCGCCCAGAGCGCCCGGAAGCCCGCCGGGTCGTCCAGGTCCGGGGGCTGGTCACCGGCCTGGTTGAACACCTGGGCCAGCGCACTGCCGCCAAGCCGGTTCTTCCCGCCCCCCAGATCCAGCAGCAGCAGCACCGACTTCCCGGGCT
>JARKOL010000353.1 GCA_029975745.1 Myxococcota bacterium
AGAAGACCCGCTTCCCCGCCGCCAGGGCCGCGCGCGCCGAGAACGTGACCTCGTCCACCTGTTCGACGAACTTCGGAATGCCGGGCGTCAGCACGCGCAGGCGGCCGTCCTCGATCACGGTCTTGCCCTTGGCCGTGAACGCACCGACGAAGACGATCGTCTTCGCGCACGCCACCAGGTTCAGGAACCCGCCGGGGCCGACGTAGTTGCGAGGACCGGGTGCCTTGTTCGACACGTTGACGTTGCCCGCGCCGTCCGCCTGGAGCATTCCCAGCACGGTCACGTCCAGGTTGTCCTCGCAGTAGCGGAACATCTCGGCCGACGTCAGCAGGCGCTCGGGGTTGACGCCCATCCCGAAGAACAGGCCCGGCGCCGGCGTGCCGCCATGGACGCCCGTCTCGACCAGGAAGGTGACGTCGCGCCCCAGGCCGCCCGCCTCGACCAGTCGCCCCACCTCCTGGGGCAGCCCGTAGCCGATGATGCAGCGCGTTCCCGGAGTCGCCACGCGGGAAAACAGATCCGCCGTCTGGCGGGCCAGCATGCCATCGACGGGCCCCCGCTCGGGATCCAGCTTCAGGATGGCGTTCATCGCCTTGGCTCGCTTCGCCGCCTTGCGCACGTCGCATTTCGCCCCGGGCAGGAACTCGGGCCACGGCGCGTTCATCGGCACGCCGATCGCCATGTCGGCGGTCGGATGCACCACGATCGCGGTCACCTTGTCCCCGGGTACGAAGATCCTGGACGGATCCTTGGGCACGATCCGGGCGACGACGGCCAACACCACCCCGCCGTTGGCGTGCGCGGCCGACGCGGCCTCGCGCGTCTCGGCCAGGATCGGCGCCCCGTCCATGTACAGGTTGCCCTCCGCGTCCGCCCCCGTCGCGACGACGCACGCCGCCGTGATGCGCGGCAGCCGGTAGCGCAGGGAGTTCCCCTCCGGCACCACCAGGGGTTCGCCCACGCCGGCCATCACCTGCGAGCCATTGCCCACCCTGGGGTCCATGAAGGAGCCGACGCCAACGGGGGACACCAGGGAATCGATGCCCTTCGCCTGGGCCTCGGCCAGGTGCGTGATCGTGCCCTGGGGCAGCACGCACAGCTCGCAGCGCCCCTCCTCGCCCAGTTTCAGCAGCGTGCGGGCCGTCTCCAGGTGCCCGCTGATGAAGCGGGTACACAGCCCGTCCACGCCGACGTCCTCGACGGTGCCCGGAATCCGGCCGCGACCGCCCGCGCCGCCCGCCGTGATCCAGGTCAGGCCCGCGGGGTGGCCCTTGGCGGCAAACGCCTCGCGAACCGCGACGTACAGGATGGCCGGCCGCATCGAGCCGCCCATGCCGGTGGACATCACGACCGCGCCGTCGGGGATCTTGGACACCGCCTCGCGAGCCGACACGAACTTCGGATTGTCGATTCGCGGGCGCCAGTCCAGGTCCAGGCGCTTGTTCCTGCGCTTCCACTGGAGCAGCCGCCACAGCATCTGGAACTTCAGCAGGGCCGACATCGCAACGCCTCCGTCTGGTGGGGCGGCCTGGGCCGCCGGGATCATGACGCAGTGCGTCTAGCGCATGTCACCCCGCAATTGAAGGGGCAAAGCCGTAATCCACCGCCTGGGTCAGCGGTACTTCGTCTGGGTCGATGCTGGGGACGTATTCGGGGTGCCAATGAGGCCCTGGCCCCCAGGCACCCTGCGATCGAGAGCTCTCGACGGCCTGGATCGGTCATCGAGGGCTGTTTTCGGGTAGACCCATTTACCATGGACTTCGGGTCGATGTTCTGTCGGGTGCCCGGCCTGCGGGCCGTC
>JARKOL010000364.1 GCA_029975745.1 Myxococcota bacterium
CACGCCCCCCTGGCATCGATCGCCGACGGTGCAGATATTGCCGTCGTCGCAGGACGCATTGTTGTTGACGAACACGCACCCGAAACGCGGGTCGCAGGTGTTGTCGGTGCAGGGGTTGCCGTCGTCGCACTCGACCGGGTCGCCGACGCAGAAGCCGCCGCGGCACTCGTCATCGACCGTACACAGGCTGTTGTCGTTGCAGGGCCCCTCCAGCGATTCGTGCCGGCACACGCCGTCCACGCAAAGGTCCGAGGTGCAGGGGTTGTCGTCGTGGCACGTCATGAACGTGCCGATGCAATCGCCCCCCCGACAACGATCATTGGCCGTACACGCGATGCCGTCGTCGCAGGTCAGGGTGTCATCGGGCACCAGGCGGTCCTGGTAGGCCGCCGAGATGCAGGCCCAGCAGGGACGCAGCGGATCGATCACGCCGTCCTCGAAGCACTCGCCATCCACCAGGCACCAGCCCGGCTTGACCTTGTGCCGGCAGTCCTCGGCCAGCGGACCGTCACATTCGTCGAAGGTGCAGTCGATCCCGTCGCTGCAGAACTCGGACCACGTGCCGAAACAGTCCCCGTCGTCATCGCACAGGTCGTCGAAGGTGCAGGGGTCGAAGTCGTTGCAGGGACCCCCTGGCACGCAGGGTTCGATCGGCTGCCCGGGGTCGAAGCCCTGCCCCGGATCGCGGCCCGAGCCGGGGTCGGTCCCATCGGTGGCACCCCCCGGATCCTGCCCGACCGTGTCGCGCCCGCCCGAGTCGCCCGTCGTGCCATCGGGCCCCACGGTGCCGTCGGCCGAACCATCCCAGCGGACGTCCTGGCCGACGACGCCATCGGCCACCCAGCCGTCCAGCCGGCCAGTGTCGCCCTGCGCATCGTCCGCGCCAGGACCCGAGCCCCCCCCGCAGCCCACCGCGACCACCGCAAGCACCAGCCACAAGGCACCGAAGTACCGCGAAGTCACGGGGACCTCCGTCAAGGGGAGTCTGGACGCCAGGAAACCGGGAGCAAGCCGCAGCATGCATGCCACGCAATTACACGCCATGGCAATTCTAGGGAAAGTCGGCCAGCATCACAACCGCACTTCCGCGCGATCCGCCGTCGTCTTTGCGCCGCCGAACGAAATGCCCTATCATCCACCCGATGAAGCACCGACGCCCCAATCTGCCCACGTTGATCACGATCGCGAGGCTCTTCTTGAGCCCGTTCGTCGTGCTGCTGTTCTACCTGGCCGTCCGCCGGACCGGGTACGGCGCTCCCATCGAGGAAACGCTGGCCCAGGTGCAGCCGGGCTTCCTTACGGCGGCCTTCCTGATCCTGCTGCTCCAGGAAGCCAGCGACATCGTCGATGGCGAACTGGCCCGCCGGAACAAGGCGGTCACCGACCTGGGCAAGCTGCTGGACCCCCTGGCGGACACGATGAGCCACATTGGCGCCTTGCTGTGCCTGATGTGGGTGGGGCTGGTGCCCCTGTGGCTGCTGATCGTGATCTACTACCGGGAAGCGGCCGTGGCGACCATGCGCACCCTGGCCGCCAAGCACGGCCTGGTCATGGCCGCGCGACCGTCCGGAAAGATCAAGTCCCTGTCCCAGGCCGTCATCGCCAGCGGCCTGGTCGGCCTGATGCTGGCCGCCCACTACGTTCCGACCCTGCCCGTCTCGACGATTGCCGACGTGCTCTCCTGGTTCGTCGGCGCTGTGACGCTCTTCTCGCTGTTCGACTACTTCCAGGAGGTGCGGCGACTGACCCGCACCGCCGGAATCCAGGGCACCGAGGAACGCGTCCCCTAGACATCCTGTCGGGAGTTCACCATGCGAATCCGGTTCCTTGTCGGTGTCGCGGCATCTGCCTGCCTGGTCGCGTCGGCCGTGGCCCAGGCGGCGCCAGCCGTCCTTTCCCTGACCGACCTGACCCCCGCCTGGTCCCGTGACGAGGCGCGCGTCCTTCCGCCGGCGATCGAGGCCGAGGATTGGGAATCGGTCCGAGGTGCGCTGCTGAAGTCGTCCGCCGGCACACGCAAGGCGTCCGAACTGGCCCACCGGCGCTTCCTGCTGGGATACGCCTGCGTCCAGACCGGCGATCCTCTGGGCGCGATCACCGTACTCGAGGGACTGGAGCGGACGGCTCCCCAGGTCGCTTCATGGGTCGCCCACCTGCGTGGCCAGGCACTGTTCGCCCTGGGCCGATTCCCGGAGGTGGTCGATGCCCTGGCCACCATCCCCCGCGATTCGCCGCTGTACCGCGATGCCCAGTCGCTGACCGGAGACGCGCTGAGCGCCCAGGGGAAGCACGCCCTGGCCGCCGAGGCGTGGGAGCGTTCCGGCAGGCGGGATCCCGAGGCCGTCGGCAAGCACGCCCAGGCGATGGCCGCGGCGGGGCGCCAGAAGGATGCGCTGACCCTGTTGCGTCGGGCGTACTATCGTTCGGCCGCCTCGGGACGCAAGGCCTACCGCGCCGCGATGGACGCCCTCGGATTCGCCGCCGACCCCCAGCCTGCCGAACTGGTGGAACACGCCCAGGCGCTTCTGGACGCCCACATGAACAAGGATGCCGAGCGCGAGGCGACCCCGCTGATCCAGTCCGCGGACGCCGAGACTCGATGCAAGGCCCTGCTGATCCGGGGCCTGGCCCGCCAGAAGCTGCGACAGCACCCCGAGGCGCTCCAGGACTTCACCCCGCTGATCGAACAGTGCGGCGCGCACGTGGACACGGCTCGCGCCCTGTTCCTGGCCATCCGCAGCGCCTATCGAGGCGGCGATCGCGAGCGCGGGGACCGGCTGGCGGACCGCCTGAAGAACGACTTTCCGAACGCGAGCTTCAACGACGACGTGGCGCTGATGCGGGCGCGCACCGCCGTTTCGCGCGGCGATCCCGCCACCGCCACCCGGATCCTGGAGGCGTCCCTGGCCGCCTGGCCGGACGGCGACATGGCCGACGAGACCCGCTGGCTGCTGGCGTGGGCGTCCTACAAGGGCAAGGATCTGCCCGCCGCACTGGCCCGGCTGCGCGAGGGTGCCCGGGTCGCAACCAACCCCGACTATCGCTCGCGCTTCGCCTACTGGGAGGCCCGAGTCCTCCAGCGCCTGGGCCGGGCGGACGAGGCGCGCGCCGCCTACGAGGCGACCGTCCTGGCCTACCCGCTGAAGTACCACGCCTGGCTGGCGTTGAACCGCCTGGTCGATTTGTCGGGCAAGAAGGCGACGCTGGTCGGCGTGCTGGACGCACTGCTGAAGGACCAGCCCAGGGGGCCGCGATTCCTGACCGTGGGCGCCCCTTCCCAACTGGACAGCGGCGCGGTCGGGCGAGCCGTGTGGCTGTCCCGGGCCGGCCTGCCGGCGCTGGCGGCGCGCGAACTGGCCCAGGCGGAACGGGACGCCGACACCGATGCCCGGTGGCTGGGCGCCTGGCTGCTGGACCTGGGCGGTCGCCACACCCGGTCGCATCGACTGGCCACCACGCTGCTGACCGAGTCCGCGACGTACTGGCCGAACGCCGCCAGCCGCGGCTACTTCCATCTGGCGTACCCGCGTCCCCACCTGCCCCAGGTCCAGGCCGCGGCCAAGGAGGCCGGCATCGAGACGGCCCTGATCTGGGGCGTCATGCGCCAGGAGAGCGCGTTCGTCGCGGGGGTCGAGTCGCGGGCCAACGCCATCGGTCTGATGCAACTGATCCTGCCCACCGCGCGCTCGATGGCCAAGCGCCTGGACCTGACCGCGACCCCCGAGACGCTGCGGCGCCCCGAGGTCAACATCCGCCTGGGCGCCCAGTATCTTTCGTCCCTGTTGAAGCGATTCGAGGAGCCGCTGACCGCCATCCCGGGCTACAACGCGGGCGGAGGCGCCATCGCCAAGGGACTGGCCGCCAATCCGGGAATCCCCCTGGATGAATTCGTCGAGACGATCGGCGCCGAGGAAACCCGCAACTACGCCCGCAAGGTGTTCGAGTCCTACGCCGCCTACCGATTCCTGTACAACCAGGGCAACGACCGTTTCAGCCGGATCCGGTTCGAGCGGAAGTAGGCTCGCGCGGCACCCTGCGCCCGGATTCACCCAGGCACCCAGGAGCTACTCGGCGGGGGGACACGGGTGTACGTGGCTGCCCAGGTAGGTAATGACGTCGGTCGCGTAGCCGTCCCACTCCAGGGCGGGGTCGAACGCGTCGAGCGGCGCCCGGTCGCCGATCCCGACGCCGCACCGACGAACCAGGGTGTTGTCCGTCGTGGAAATCAGTCCGGTTCCCCACTCGCCTGAAGGCGGTCGGTAGCCGACCTGGCCGATGCGATCCGTCACGACGGTGCCGCACTCCAGCACCACGGCGTCATCCCCGTTGTAGTTCAACCCGGCCTTCAGGTTGCACGCGGCGTCGGCCAGGCCCCAGCCGGTGTGGCACACGACGAACGTCTGGCCCGCGGCGATCTCGATGTCCGGCAGCGAGATGGCGTACGCCTGGGTCGTCGCGCCGTTGTTGTACCCTCGGATGATGCACCGCTTCAGGTTCACGGGCCGGTCCTCGGCATTGAAGACCTCGACGGCCTTGTTGTTGCTGGATCCCTCGATGTACTCCGAGAAGAACAGGTTGGTGACGCCCACGGACAACGTGCCGGCATCCGCGGCCTGGAAGCCGTCCTGGCTGCCGTCGCTCCCCGGGCCCCGATTCAGGTCGCAGTAGGTCCACGACTGCCCATTGTCCCCGGACACCCGGAAGGCGTGCCGGTACTGCCCGGGCTTCGGGGCGGGCGTGGTCGCCCAGTACTCGTCGTTGTTGGGTTCGCCCCAGTCGTGGCCATTGAACGAGGGATTGGGCGAGGCCGCGGTCCAGGCGGTCCACGCCGTGGGGTCGGCGTCCGTACCGTACCCGAACTGGACCTTCAGCCACGGACGCGGATTGTTGCCGGCGCCCTGGTCCGTCACGCCCGCCAGATAGACCCGGGCGTACGCGGTCAACGGATCGTCCTGCAGCCCCTCCAGCGTCTCGGGGTACTGCAAGCGACACCAGACGTTCGTGTCGTGGCAGTGGGTCTCGGCGGCGCACCCGGCGTCCAGGCAGTCCGCCACGCCGTTGTCGTCGTTGTCGATGTCGTCGTCGCAGCACGACTCGACCCCGACGCAGTACCCCAGCACGCAGGCGTCGTTGGACGTGCAGTCGATTTCGTCATCGCAGGCCAGCCCGCTCAGCAGTTCGGCGTCACACGCGCCCGTCTGCGAGTTGCACGTCCGGATCTGACAGGGGTTGTCGTTGAGGCAGACGACCGGAGTCCCGAGCTGGCAGCCGTGGGCGGGGTGGCAGGTCTCGACGCCATTGCAGGCATCCCCGTCATCGCAGGCCAGCGGCGTCCCGGGTACGCATCCCACGGCCGGATCGCAGGTCTCCAGCCCGTTGCAGACGTCGTTGTCGTTGCACGCGGGCGGCGTCCCAGGCAGGCAGCCCTGGATCGGATGACAGGTCTCCAGTCCGTTGCACGCGTTCCCGTCATTGCAGACCAGCGCGGTACCCGGCACGCAGCCGACGGCCGGATCACACGTCTCGATCCCGTTGCAGACGTCGTTGTCGTTGCAGACCGGGGGCGTGCCGCCCAGGCAGCCCTGGACCGGGTCGCACGTCTCCAGTCCGTTGCAGGCGTTCCCGTCGTCGCACGTCAGTGCCGTCGCCGTCTGGACGCAACCCGTCTGCGCATCGCACGCAAAGACGCCGTTGCAGACGTCGTCGTCGTCGCAGACCAGCGGCGTCCCCGGCACGCACCCGAGGTTCGAGTCGCAGGTCTCGACGCCGTTGCACGCATCGCCGTCGTCGCAGACCAGGGCCACGTTCGAGATGATTCCGGTCAGGGGATCACAGGAATCGAGGGTGCAGGCGTCGTTGTCGTCGATGTTCACCGGCGTGAAGACGCATTCGCCGGTGGTCGTGTCGCACGTGTCCACCGTGCAGGCGTTGTCGTCATCGCACACCGTGGCCACGCCGGGGATGCAGTCGCCATCCGCGCAGACATCGCCCACGGTGCAGGCGTCGTCGTCCGTGCAGGGTTCGGCGTTGTCGATGTTCATGCACCCGACCTGCGGGTCGCACGAGTCGTCCGTGCAGGGATTCTCGTCGTCGCAGTCGATCGTCTGGTGAGTGATCTGACCCGTCACCGGGTCGCACTGATCCAGGGTGCAGGCGTCCTGGTCGTCGATCACGACGGCCTGGTACACGCACTCCCCGGTCCCGGAGTCGCACGAGTCGATCGTGCAGGGGTCCAGGTCGTCGCAGACCACCAGCGTGCCCGAGCGGCACAGCCCTCCGGCGCAGTAGTCGTTCAGCGTACACGCATTGGCGTCGTCGCAATCCTCGCTGTTGCCCTCGTAGTAGCACCCGGACTCCGGCAGGCACGAGTCGTTCGTGCAGACGTTGTCGTCGTCGCAGTCCAGATCGGGCCCGGCAATGCAGGCGCCGTCCAGGCAGGCGTCATCGACGGTACACGCATCGCCGTCGCTGCACCCGGTGCCGGTCAATGGCTCGTGGTGGCAGCCCTCGCCGGTCACGCAGGAGTCGGCGGTGCAGTCGTTGTCGTCGTCGCACGGGTCCAGACTGCCCGGCACGCACACGCCCTGCGAGCAGACATCCCCGACGGTGCAGGGGTCGCCGTCCTCGCAGCCCAGGGTGTTGTAAGTGAACACGCAGCCGGTGTCGGAATCGCACCCGTCATCCGTACACACCAGGCCGTCGAAGCACACGGTGGGCGCTTCGCCGACGCACTCGCCGTCCCGGCAGACATCGTCCTCGGTGCAGGCATCCAGGTCGTCGCACTCGCCCCCTTCGTTGACCGCCTGATCCGGGATGCATTCGCCCGTTTCGGGCTCGCAAACCGGCCCGCGGCAGGGGTCGTCGTCGTCGTCCACGCAGGTCTTGACCGAGGCGGGATCGACCACGCAGACGGTGGGCATCTGCGTCAGATCGCAGATCAGCGTCCCGTTGCAAAGATCCCCATCCTCGAACTGGGCGCAATCGGCATCCTCTGCACAGGCGCACTCGTTGGTGCCGGGGGTGCAGACGCCGGCCTGGCACTTGTCGTTCGCGGTGCAGGGGTCGCCGTCGTCGCAGGCGCTGTCATCCAGGGCATCGACCCGGACGCAGGCGCAGGACTCGGGATCGCACACGGCGCGCTCGCAGGCCCCAAGGCCCCGGAACGCACCGACGCAATCGTCGTTGTCCAGGCACTGGCAGACCACGTCCGGTCCCTGATCCGCCGGGGCGTCCGGCGATCCAGGGTCGTCGATGCCTGGATCCGAAGTTCCCTCGCCCCCGACATCGAGCGGCACCGTGGTGTCGGTCCCGTCATCCGTCGTGGACGATCCACCGGATCCGCCGCAGGCCGCCATCCCCAGCGCCAGCAGGAACGCGGACGCCAGCCGACTTGTCTTCGAGTAGTTCATCCCAGCACCTCCATGATGCATGCGCGACCACGAGGAGGTGGTCCGCCCCCGGAAACCGCCAAGCAGGCGTTGAGTCTACTGGATCGCGGCCGGTGGGACAAGCCGAAACGGCCCACCGGAATCCGCCGTCTAACCGGTGGCCGAGGTCGGTGAGCCAGGGCCGGTTCGCCGACCGAATCGCGGCGAAGGTGGATCTGGGGCCCTGCCCTTTTTCCTCGGGATCAGGACGCGGTCGCGGTTGCGTGACGACGTGGAGTCCAGGGCGGGAGGCCGCCGGCGTCTACCGCTCGGCCCCGCGGGGCTTCTGGAAAAGGTACATGGCCCAGCCCAGGCAGTCCCGTCCCCATCGCAGGTAGGCGTCGCGATGCCTGTTCGAGGTCCGCAGCAGCGGCGCCACGTCCGGGTCGTCGGGATGGTCGGCCGCGTAGCGTTCGGCCGCCTGCCACTGGAGTCCCTCGTACCGGTCCCAGTCGTCCTCGTTGGACACCGCCGTGTACAGAAGCGCAAGCCCCAGTTCCACGCCAATCCGCACGTTGGCGGCGTGCGTTCCCCACAGACCGGCTTCCTGCCCGGTCAGCGTCAGGTACTCCGGATCCGGGTCCATCCTCCAGAAGGGTTCCCCGACCAGCACGAGCCCCCCGGGCCGTACCAGCCGTGCCAGCGCCTGAAGGGTTCCCTTGTGACCTTGATGGATCCACGACCCGCCAATGCACGAGGCCAGGTCCACTGGCTCCCCGGCGTCGGGCGCGTAGGCCCCCCCGTCCATGTGGAGGAGTTCGATGCGCCCCTCCAGACCCCGGGCGGCCACGTTCCTCCGCGCCTCCTCGATGGTGACCGGGGACAGCTCGACGCCGACACCCGTCACGCGGTACCGCTGGGCGACCCGGCAAAGGAACTCGGCCTTCCCGCAGGCAATGTCCAGGACACGACCGCCATCCGGCAGGTGCAGGCACTCGAGGATCTCCTCGGTCTTGGCCAGGCTCATGGGATTCATCACCGTGTGATCCGCGTGCGTGATACCGAAGTACTTCCACATGTCCATTTCCATGATCGACTCCATGTCCGGGCAACCGGCAGCCCCGCACGCGGGTATACCACGGCGAGGAGGCCATCGAGCAACCTCATCGATGACTGCTCGATCGCCCATCAGGGAACGGGCCGCCCTCGGGCCGCGTGCGTCGTTGACTCCGCCTTGTCCAATCGCGTATCCTCCCCCGGGCGTGCCCGACTGGGGCCGCGTGGAGCCACTTCAACCGAATGGGCGAAGAACATCCCAATGACACCGACCGAAAGCACGTCCACCGCCGGCTACCCCGAACCCCTGGTCCAGGTGTTTGCCGAGTTCGCCCGCCTGGGCCGAGAGGCCTGGTTGATCGGCCCCAGGGCCCGGGACCTGGCGAACGGACAGTCGATTCTTGAAGCCGGTTCCTTCGACCTGACCGTGGATGCGCCGCTGGCGGCCATCGAGTCGTCCTTTTCCCGCCTGTTCGGCGTCGAGCCCCAGGACGGCAAGGAGGACCGCCCCAAGTTGCTGACCTTCAAGGTCCCCCGCCCCGGCGGCACCGGCACCTGGACCTTCAACGTCGGTCCCTTCAGGAACTACCTGCCGCCCCTTCGGTCGCTGCGGGGCCAGAACCTGTCGGGCATCATCCTGGACCTCGCCACCCGCGAGGTGACCGTCCAGGCGTTCGCCTACGACGGCGAGGGCAGCCTGATCGACCCCTTCGGAGGCACGCTTGACCTGGTCGACAAGCTGGTTCGACCGGTATTCCCGGTGGACACGATCTTCCGGGAGAGCGCGTCCTGGCTGCTGAAGATCGCCCGGTACGTCGCCCGCTACGGCTTCGACGCCGCCCGCGAGGTGCGCGTCGCCGCCGACAGGGATGCGGCCAACATCCTGGACGTGCCCCGGGACATCTGGCGCAAGGAACTGGACAAGATCCTGTGCGGCGCCCACCCCGGACGCGGCCTCCAGTTCCTGGCGGACAGCCGGGTCCTGTCGTTCGTGCTGCCCGAGGTCCAGGCCATGATCGCCTTCACCGACGGCGGCAACGGCCAGCACAAGGACATCTGGGCGCACACCAAGCAGGTGGTCACCAATGCCGACGCGACGGTCGTCGTGCGGTGGGCCGCGCTGTGCCACGACATCGGCAAGGTCTGGACCAAGCAGGTCTTCCGCGACGAAAAGATCCACTTCTTCCGCCACGAGGACATGAGCGCCCTGCTGTTCGAGGCGATCGCGCAGCGGTTCGGGATGAGCGACGAGGAGGCCACGCGCATCCACTACATCATCAAGAACCACAGCCGGATCAACCTGTACCGCGACGACTGGACCGACTCGGCCGTGCGCCGACTGATCCGAGAGGTCGGCGACGCCCTGGACGACCTGATCGCCTTCAGCCGCGCCGACCTGACGTCCAAGAGGGCCGAGCGGGTCGAGATGGTCCGCGCCCTGCTGGCCGATCTGCAGATCCGCGTCATGGAGGCCCGGGAACAGGATGCCCAGATCCAGCCGCTTCCCAAGGGCCTGGGCAACCAGATCATGACGCGCTATGGGATTCCCGCGGGGCCCGAGATCGGACGCCTTCGCGACATCCTGCTTGCCGCCGTGCAGAACGGCACCCTGGAACCCAACCAGGAAGCCGAGGTGTACCTGCGATATCTGGCCAGGGTGATTCCCGAGCCGGGAAGCGGCGACGACGACTGAAAGTTCGTGAAGAAGTCTCCGACCTGCTGCGGCGGGCGCCTACGGGCGGCTGCGGCGTCGCGGGGCCCCGCTACAGCATCATCACCAGCACGTCGTACAGGAAGTGGGAATACGCGGCCACGGCGAAGCCCCTGCCCAGGAAGACGCCCCCGAAGATGACGCCCGCCAGAGCCCGGTACCAGAACTCGTAGGGTGCGGGGACCTCCTGGGCACCGACGTGATGGGCCAGCGAGAACACCAGCGCGGACACCACGACCGCGACCAGTCCCGCAACGACCGTCCAGACCTGCCCGCCACGCACGCGGGCGAACGCGCGCCGGGCGACCCAGACGACGCCCCCCACCAGGAAGAGCCGGAAGACCAGTTCCTCCCAGTACCCCGCCCCCGCCGAGATCGACAGCACCTCCAGGAACGAAGGTGCGGCGGACGCCCCAACCGACATCGGAAACGCATGGCCCAGCACCCACGGGACCGTCAGGCCCAGTGCCACGCCGAACACCAACCCCTCGACGATCAGGGTCGCCCACTGGCCCGCCGCGAAGCGCCCCTTCCGCGCCAGCCAGATCAGGGCCGCGACCGATCCCACCACGAGGGCCGCGTTGAGCCCCAGCATCCCCCAGAGCCCCCACTGGCGACTGACCAGGCCCGACAGCAGGTCGGCACCGTTGCCGACGGCGCGCCCCGGGATCATCAGCCCGATGTTGTACAGCAGCAGCAGAGGCAGCGTGACCGCGAAGCCTACCAGCGGGGAACGCGTCGCCTGGAAGTAGGCGGCTACCGGCCCCGCCGGACGAACCCGCCGTCCGGACCGCTTTCCCATCGCTCGACCCCCAGCGTCCCCGAGCCGTCCTCGGGAATGTCGTAGATGTTGAAGCGCCCATGGCGGCCCCGGCTGGGCGCGTGAACCGACGACGAACCGCACCCCACGACCAGCGTTCCGCCCGGCGCGAGGCTGCCGATGCGCATCTCGTGTTCGTGGTGGTCGTGCCCGTGGATCACCAGGCCGACGGGGGACTCGGCCAGGCGAGCACGCAGTTCATCCCGATCCAGAAGTCGGCCGGTCCGATCCCGCAGCGGCTTCTGGGGGTGCAGGTTGTGGTGAACCGCCAGGACCACGAAGCGGCCCGCCTCGGCCCCCTGCCGGGCCAGCGCGAACACCTGGTCCATCTGGTCCCGCCCCAACCGACCAAAGGCGCACAGCGGCGGCGGCAGCATCGCGCTGCCGGCCAGGATCAGGCGAACGTTCCCCAGATCCTTGAACGCGGGGTACGTCGCGGACTCGGTGCCCACGCCCCAGACGAACCGCCCGAACCAGCGCTCGAAGCGCCGGGTCCTGACCGCATCCGACGTGTAGTAGTCGTGATTGCCGGGAATCACCGACAACCGACCGGGATCCTGACCCAGCGGGGCCAGCACGTCGGCCGCCAGCGCGAATTCGGACTCCAGCGCCAGGTTCACCAGGTCGCCCGTCACCACGACATGATCGACGCCGGCCCCCAGCACCCCGGCAACGGCACGCCGGGCCGCGTCGGTTCCGTGCAGCGACCCGCGATTCGCCAGCAGGTTCGCGGCACCGAACACCCGCCGGTTCAGCAGCCGACAAGGTTCCAGGGCCCCATCCGGAATCAGGTGCAGATCGGACAAATGAGCCAGTCGCATCGCAACCATCCCTCCGGCGCGGATGGTACCACGTCCCGGTGGGCCGCGACGATGCGTCATTGACTTCCCGCGGACCACGCACTACAACCCGGATTCGTGGGCAGCGACGACAAGGAAACCGCCGTCACGGCAAAGGTGGACTACCGGGACGGGCGCCCCACCACCCTGCATCTGCACAAGATGAAGCTGGTGTTCGACGATCCTCGGGAGGGGACGCGCGAGTACATCTTCGACCAGGAGACCGTGACCCTGGGGTCCGCCCCGGACAACGACGTGGTGATTCGCGACAGCCGGGTCAGCCGCGAGCATTGCCGTATCATCCACGAACCCTACGGGTATCTGGTCCAGGATCTGGGCTCGACCAACGGCACCCTGGTCAACCGGGTGCGCGTGCGCGAAGCCTATCTGAAGTCGGGCACGGCCCTGACCCTGGGGGGCGTCGATCTGCGGTTCTCGACCTTCGGCGAGCGTGTCGAATTGGCCCCATCGACGCGCGACTCGTTCGGCGCGGTGGTCGGCCGCAGCCGCAGGATGCGCGAGGTGTTCGCCATCCTGGAGCGGATCGCCCCGACGAACACGACGGTGGTGCTGGAGGGCGAGACGGGGTCAGGCAAGGAGGTCGTCGCCCGCACCCTGCACGCCAGGAGCCGGCGCGCCCGCGAGCCGTTCGTCGTGTTCGACTGCGGCGCCGTGCCCAAGGATCTGATCGAAAGCGAGCTGTTCGGCCACGAACGCGGGTCCTTCACCGGAGCGGTCCAGACGCGCCAGGGCCTGTTCGAGGTGGCGCACGGCGGCACGCTGTTTCTGGACGAGATCGGGGAGCTGACGCCCGAGCTCCAACCCAGGCTGCTGCGGGCCCTGGAGCATCGCGAGATCCGGCGGGTCGGGTCGAACCGCCCCATCCCGGTGGATGTCCGGATGATCGCCGCCACGAACCGGGATCTGGAGGCCGAGGTCCGCGCGGGTCGGTTTCGCGAGGATCTGTACTTCCGGCTGTCGGTCGTCCGCATCCGACTGCCCCAACTGCGCGAGCGCCCCGAGGACATCCCGTTGCTGACGCGCCATTTCCTGAGGCAGGCGCCGTTCAACCGGGGCCACGACGGCGAGCCCCACGTCAAGGGACTGTCGGACGACGCGGCGGCCGTCCTGATGGCCTACCACTGGCCGGGCAACGTGCGCGAGCTGCTGAATGTCGTCGAGCGCGCCACCTCGTTCGCGGACGGCGACCAGATCGAGATCGGGGACCTTCCGCCCCACCTGCTGGCGGCGACGCGGCGTGGGACGCACGGCCTTGACGAGTCCACCGAGCCGTTCCCCGGACTGCCGTCGAACGCGGGTTTCAAGCAGGCAAAAGAGGCCTGGATCGAACGGTTCGAACGGGAGTATCTTTCGTCGCTGCTGTCGCGTTGCGGCGGCAGCCTGTCCGCGGCGGCGCGCGCCGCCGATCTGGACCGGAAGCACCTTAGGAAACTGGTTCGCAAGCACGGATTGGCGGCGGGTGCCGTCGATCCCGACGAACCAGGCCCGGCATAGGAGTGGTGCCGCCAACCACGATGCTTGGCGGCCACCGACAGGAGAACTCATCGTGGCCAAGACGAAACGCCCCCGAAAGGATGCAAGCGACTCGCCCAACGCCGGCCGGGGAACGCGGCTGGAAGACTTCCTGGACGACTGGGGACGCCTGGTGATTCCCCTGGGCGCCGCCGCCTTGCTGGCCGCGCTGCGACTGCTGGGCGTGCTGGATGACGTCGGTCTGGGGTACGCGATCGGCCTGCTGGTGCTGCTGGCGACGATGGCGGCGTTCGGCCTGCTGATCTGGCGCAACGAGTTCCCGCGCTGGGCCCGCCTGGGCACCATCGGCGCCGGCATCCTGTTCCTGGCCGGCGCGCTCGTCCCCTTCACCACCGAGATCTACCCGGGTACCCCCATCGTGCAGGTCCCCGTGTCCAAGGCGGGGGGCGACGTCGCGATCGATGCGCTGTCCAGCGGCTACTACCGGATCGATGTCTTCGCGAAGTCGTTCGCCGACGCCGGGTTGGCCCGGGGCGGCGAGGGACAGTACCGGCTGACGCTGGGCGGCAAGGAGCTGACCGGCCGCTTCACCGACACGATGCGCAGCACCCGCGGCCGGCGCGGCATGGCCGGACAGGTCGAGGACCGCCATTTCCTGGACGTCCACCAGGTGCGATTGGCCGGGGGCCCGATGACCCTGCAGCCCGGACGGATCGATCAGAACATCGGACCGAATCTTCAGGTGTCCCTGTACCGAACCTGGCTGCCCCCGTTCCTGATCGCCATTCTCCTGGTGCTTGCCGGCGCCTGGTCCATGTTCCTGGACGGCGTGTTCCAGGACCAGACGTGGCGATGGCGGCTGACCCCCTGGTTCGGGGTTGGCGCCTTCTTCCTGTGGGTGTTTTCGGCCAGTTACGACCCGTCAAAGATGCCCGGGTCCGCCATCTGGAGCGCCGTCTTCGGCGGCCTGGGCGGCTTCCTGATTGGATGGCTGTTGTCGCTGCTGGCGCGGCGCCTGCTGGGCCGCCTGCGGACACGGTTCTAGGAGCCCGGCCTACAGCCGGAACGTCCGCCCCAACCCCAGTTCCTTCACGCCGAACAGCGCCAGGTGGGTCGCCAGATACGTCATCGGACGGGCCCGGAGGGCCAGCGCGTCGGCCTTGACCGCCAGGGGCAGCGCTCGCGCCAGCCACTGGCGACCGGGAACCGCAGGCAACGATCCCAGGCGCCCCAGCAGCGGCGCGACCAGATGGTAGCGCACGGTCCGCTCGACCTTGAACACCTCGCCCGCGCCTTCCAGCAGCGCGGCGCCGTCCGGCAACGTCAGGATCGACCGCACCTGGGGCACGCGAACCGCCAGCTCCCCGGCCTTGCGGATGACCTGGGCCCCGTGGGGCAGCCGCCCGACAAGACGGGCCATCGGGGCCAGCGTCGGCCGCACGCGAACCCGGGCGAACAGGCGCCCACCGGCCCGCAGCTCGCGAGCCGCCTTCTTCAGGACGACCAGCGGCTCGTTGTACCGGGACAACGTCGCGTAGAACACCGCCAGGTCGAACCCCGATGCCGCGAAGTCCCGCTTCATGTAGTCCGAGGCGTAGAAGTTCAACTGGATGCCGCACCGGGCCTGCTCCGCCGCCACCTTGACGGCCTCGTGCAGCGTCTCGTCCGGCTCGACCACCGTCACGAAGACCCCCGCCTTCGCGAGCGCCAGCGCGATGCGCCCCCGGTCCTCCAGCCCGACCACCAGGGCCCGACGTACGCCGTCCGTGCCCCAGGCCACCAGCTCCTTCAGAATGTCGCCCTCCAGCAGGTCGGCCAGCGCCGGGTCGGCCAGGAATGCCTCGGCCCGAGCCCCGTCAATCCGGTGGACGCGGGCCTCCTCCTCGATCGATCGCATCGTCCGAACCATGGACAACCTCCGCTATCGGGGGGAACGTCGATCACAACACGCGGCTGGACGCCTCTTCGGTCACCCGGGCGACGAATGCATCCAGCGGCACCGCCCCCAGATCCTCGCCCGCACGGGTCCGGACGGCGACCGTGCCGGACTCGGCTTCCCGACCACCGATCACCAGTTGGTAGTTCACCCGCTGCAACTGGGCATCGCGGATCTTGCGTCCCAGCTTCTCGCTGCGCAGGTCCAGTTCGACGCGCACCCCCGCCGCCGCCAGCGTTTCATAGACCTGGCCGGCCCAGTCCGCGAACTTGTCCGACACCGGCACCACCTTGACCTGGGTCGGGTTCAGCCAGACCGGGAACTTGCCGGCGTAGTGCTCGATCAGGATGCCGATGAACCGCTCCAGCGAGCCCAGGATCGCCCGATGCAGCATGACCGGCGTCTTGCGGGTCCCGTCCTCGGCCTCGTAGGTCGCCTTGAACCGGTCGGGCATCGAGAAATCGACCTGGATCGTGCCGCACTGCCACGACCGCCCCATGCAGTCCCGGATGTGGAAGTCGATCTTGGGCCCATAGAAGGCGCCATCCCCGGGGTTCAACTGGTAGGCAATGCCCTGCCCTTCCAGCGCCGCCTGCAGGCCCGCCTCGGCGACCGCCCAGATCTCGTCGCTGCCGATCGACTTCGCGGGGCGCGTGGACAGTTCCACGTGAACCTCGGGAAATCCGAACGTGCGGTAGATCTCGAACACCTGCTGAATGACGTTGACGACCTCGTCCCGCACCTGATCCGGCGTGCAGAAGATGTGCGCGTCGTCCTGGGTGAACGCCCGCACGCGGAACAGGCCGTGCAGCACGCCCGACATCTCGTGGCGGTGTACCAGCCCCAGCTCGGCCACGCGCAGCGGGAACTCGCGGTACGAGTGCATCCGGGACTTGTACACCAGCAGGCCACCCGGACAGTTCATGGGCTTCACGGCATGCGGCGTCTCGTCGATGCTGGTGAAGTACATGTTCTTCTGGTAGTGGTCCCAGTGCCCCGACATCTGCCACAGCACCTGGTTCAGGATCTGCGGGGTCTGGATCTCGGAGTAGCCGTACTTGCGATGCACCTCGCGCCAGTAGTCGACCACCGTGTTCTTCAGCACCATTCCCCGAGCGTGCCAGAACGGGAAACCGGTGCCCTCGTCGTGGAACGAGAACAGGTCCATTTCCTGGCCCAGACGACGATGGTCGCGCTCGCGGGCCGCCTCCACGCGGGCAAGATGGTCGTCCAGGGCCGCCGCCTCGGGGAAGCTGATGCCATAGATGCGCTGCAACTGCACGTTGTTCTGGTCGCCGCGCCAGTAGGCCCCCGCGACCTTCGTCAGCTTGAACGCCTTGATCGCCGAGGTCCGCGGGACGTGGGGCCCCCGGCACAGGTCGATGAAATCGCCCTGCTGATAGGCCGAAATCGTGCCCTCGTCGAGTTCGCGGATCATCTCGACCTTGAACGGGTTGTCCGCGAACCGGGCCAGGGCCTCGTCCCGCGTCATCTGGACGCGCCGCACCGGCAGGTCCTCGGCGACGATGCGGGCCATCTCGGCCTCGATCCGCGCCAGATCCTCGAGGGTGAACGGCGTGGCCGCGAAGTCGTAGTAGAACCCTTCCTCGACCACCGGGCCAATCGTGGGCTTGGCGTCGGGGAACAGTCGCAGCACGGCCTGGGCCATCAGGTGGGCACTGGAATGGCGAAACGTGTCCAGCCCACCCTCGTCGGCGAAGGTCAGCGCCCGCGCCTCGGCGTCGGGGACCACCGGGGACGAAAGATCGACCCGATGCCCCTCCACCTCGACGGCCAGCACGGCCGCCGGATCGGCAACGCCCGCCGCGGAAAGCACCTGGTCCCAGGATGCGTCGGCGGGAACATCGACGGATCGCCCGTCGAAACGAATGGAAACGCTCGATTGCGACATGAATGCCTCGTCGTGTGCAAGGGCCGCCCGGATGACCCGGGAGGCGGTGCGGGATTTTATCACCTTGCCCAATCCCGGGCAAGTTCCCTGGGCGCCATGCCTCCGGAACAGGTTGCATCCAAACGGCGTCGATCGTAGGATTCGCCCGTGTTTCCCACGCCTCGGCCAGCCCCCGGTTCCCGGAGGCCCGTTGCCATGCGGGTGGCGCCTTTGTGCGCCCTGCTGGCGGCCTTGCTGACCGCGGGCGCCCCCGGATGCAAGGCAACCCGGCCGCCGGTGACGAAGCCTGCCCCGCGAAAGCCCGCCGTGGTCGTGGACTGCCCCCTGGGGAACCGGCCGGTCCAGGCCCTTCGTCTTGGCGCCCCGCTGCTGGGCAGCCCCACCGTGCTTTACAACGGCTACCAGGGGGTCGCGGACCATATCGCCCAGGTGACCGGCATTCCGGTCGAACTGGTCGCCACGGACGACTACACGGACATGACCCAGCGCCTGGAGGCCGAGGAACTGGAGATCGCCATCCTGCCGCCCCTGGAGTACGTCGCCGCGAAGGATCGAATTCCGTGCCTGAACGCCGCCCTGACGACCATCCAGGACGGTCACGTCCACTACACCGGCTACCTGGTGACACGAACGGACGCCCGGTTGTACGACGTGCGACGTCTGACCGGTCGCAGCATCGGATTCGTTTCGCCGAATTCGGCCTCCGGCGACCTGTTCCCGCGTGTCCGGCTGCTGGCGGACGGCCTGGTCCCCGAACGGGACTTCACCCGGGTCGAGTACCTGGGCAGCCACCTGGCGGTGATTGACGCGGTGCTGGACGGCACGGTGGACGTCGGCGCGACATTCGACGTCGGCCTCGAGGTCGCGCGGCGCGAGGGGCGCGACGTCGGCGCCCTGTCGATCCTGGCCATCACGGGGCGGATCCCCCTGGAGGCCGTGGTCCTGCTGCCGTCGCTGGACCCCGCCATCGTGAGTCGCGTCGTGGACGCATTCGCGTCGCTGAACAACGCCGCGGCGAACGGTCGCGCCATGCTGGCGCCCCTGGGCACCGTGTCCGGATACGCACGGTCGGATGACGGCTTCTATGACGAGGTTCGGACGGTCCTGAACGCCTTCCGCCGCCTGGGTGGAGGCGAGCCATGAAACTGCGCTTCAAGGTGCCGCTGCTGTCCGTCGGGATCCTGCTGTCCGCCACGCTGGCCCTGGGCGCCCTGATGCTGCTGCTTCTGCGCGAAAACGTCGAAACCGAGGTTCGCCTGCGTGCCCGAACCTTCCTG
This sequence comes from Myxococcota bacterium, assembly GCA_029975745.1. Classification (GTDB taxonomy): domain Bacteria; phylum Myxococcota_A; class UBA9042; order DTJE01; family DTJE01; genus DUVQ01. The sequence continues at coordinate 18,413 of JARKOL010000364.1, forward strand.
GACGCGCTGGCCGTGCGCGCGACGGCCGACATGGCCAGCGGGCGCATCGACGCGCTGGACCAGATGGTCAGCAACCTGGCCGAGCACAACCTGGACCAGTTGGATGTCCGTTTCGTCCAGGTGCTGTCGCCCGAGCGTCGCGTCGTGGCGCACACCCGTCAGTTCGAATACGGAACCATCGCCAGCGATCCCTTCAGTGTCGAAGCCACCGCGGTGAACCGCCAGATCCTCCGCGAGGCGTTCCGGGACGGCCAGCAGATACTGCTGGTCAGCCGGCCGCTGGTCACGCAGATCGGCAATCACCCCGGGGTGCGATGGGGCACGCTGGTCACGGGCATCGGCCTGGACCGGCTGCAACGAGTCCTGGCCCGAACGCTGATCGGCGTCATCGGCGCGGTGCTTCTGGCCACCGTGCTGGCCGCCGCGCTCCTGGTTGTCGTGCTGAACGCCCAGATCATCGAGCCCCTGCGCGAACTGACGGGGGCCGCGGCGTCCTATGGGCGGGGCAACCTGGGCACTCGAGCCAGCGTCCGAGGCAAGGACGAAATCACCCTGCTGGGCGCCACCTTCAACCGCATGGCCGACACCGTCGAGAGCCACACACGGAACCTGGAGTCCCAGATTCTGGAGCGAACGCGCGAGTTGCAGACCGCAAACCAGTTGCTGGCCGAAGCGAATGCGCGCCTGCGGGAACTGGCCACCACCGACGGGCTGACGGGCCTGTACAACTTCCGCCACTTCGAGGCGACCCTGCGCACGGAAACCCTGCGGGCCGACCGCCTGAAGGCTCCGCTGTCCCTGATGGCGATCGATGTCGATCACTTCAAGGAGTTCAACGACGCCCACGGACACCCGTCCGGCGACCTGGCGTTGCAGCGCCTGGCAGGCCTGCTGCGCGGTCGCCTGCGTTCCGGGGACGTCATCTGCCGAACCGGCGGCGAGGAGTTCGCCGTGATCCTGCCGGGAACCCCGCTCGAGGCGGCCGTCGGCTTGTCCGAGTCGCTGCGCGACCATGTCCAGCACCTGACCTTGAAGAACGACCAGGGAATCGAGGTCGGAACCATGACCATCAGTATCGGCGTCGCGTCCTATCCCGGCAGTGCGATGGATGCCGCCGGGCTGATCAAGGCGGCCGACAGCGCGCTGTACCGAGCCAAGGAAGGCGGGCGCAACCGGGTCGAGGCCGCCCCGCGGTCCGCGCCCCCTGAAGAGGAGAGATCGTGATTGCCGCCAGCACCGAGTCCGCGTCGCTTCACCCCCGAATCGACACGCCCATTCGCACGACCTGGATCCGCTCGTTCGACGGCACCCGGATCGCGATCCACCAGGCCGGCACGGGCACTCGAACCATGGTGCTGGCCCCGGGCCTCGGCTCGCACCTGTACTGCTGGAAGTACTTCGTCGAGCGCTTCGCCCCATCCTGGCGCCTGGTCACGTGGGATCCGCGCGGCACCTACCAGTCCGACTGGCCCGGCAATCCCGCTCGCGTCCTGCTGGAGGACCACGCCGGGGACCTGGAGGCCATCGTGGCCCACGCCGGTCTGGACCGTTTCGCCCTGGCCGGCTGGAGCATGGGGGTCCAGATCGCGCTGGAGTACACCCATCGTCACCCGGACCATGTCCAGGCGCTGGTGCTGATCAATGGCGCGTTCGAACACGTTCTGAGCACGGCCCTGGGCGTTCCGGGCATCGGTCCGGTCCTCGAGACCGGCCTGCGCGTGCTGCGACACGCCAACCCGGTGCTGAAGCCGGCCGCCCGCCTGCTGATGCGCCATCCCCGGTTCCCCGACCTGCTGGCGGCCCTGGGGTTCCTGTCGGGGCCTCCCGGGTTCTTCCCCCACGTCCTGGATCGCTTCGCCACGAACGACTGGCGACGATACTTCACGCTGATGCTGGCGTTGAATCGCCACTCCGCGGCGCCCTACCTGTCGTCGATTCGCGTCCCCACCCTGGTCACCGGCGGCACCCGGGACACCCTGACGCCCCCGGTCAATGCCCGTCGGCTGGCCGCGGCCCTCCCGAATGCCGAGCTGGTCCTGATCCCCGACGGCACGCACTACGCCATGCTGGAGCACCCGGACTTCGTGAATGACACCGTGGCGGACTTCCTGGGGCGGATTCTTGGGGATTGACGCGAACGCGAGATGGACACGGGCGCACCAACGCGGACGCGCAGTGCCCGCCTCGGAGGCCCTACAGAGACACCCCGGTCAGCCGTTCGTAGGCCTCGCGGTACTTGGCGGAGGTGCCCGCCACGACCTCGTCCGGCAGGGTCGGAATCGGCGGCTCCTTGTTCCACCGGATGCCCAGCAGCCAATCGCGCACGTACTGCTTGTCGAAGGACGGTTGCGCCCGGCCGGGCACGTAGGTGTCCAGGGGCCAGAACCGGCTGGAATCGGGCGTCAGCACCTCGTCGCAAAGAATCAGGCGCCCGTCCAGCACGCCGAACTCGAACTTCGTGTCGGCGATGATGATCCCGCGTTCCAGGGCGTATTCGGCGGCATGCCGGTAGATCCGGATGGACAGATCGCGTACCTGGCCGGCCAGATCGGTCCCCAGCAGCTCGGCCGCCTGCTCGAACGTGATGTTTTCGTCGTGGCCGGTCTCGGCCTTGGTGGACGGCGTGAACAAGGGCTCGGGCAACCGGTCGCTTTCGACCAGTCCGGCAGGCAGCGCAATCCCCCCCACGGCGCCCGTTCGCTGATAGTCGGACCAGCCGGACCCTGAGATGTAGCCGCGAACGATGCACTCGACGGGCAGCATCCTGGCCTTTCGAGCGATCGTGAAGCGCCCCTCCAGCATGTCCGCGTGCCGCTGCAGCGAGGCAGGCAGGTCCGCGACATCGACGCTGATCAGATGGTTGTCGACGATGTCTCGGGTGCGCTCCAGCCAGAAGGCCGTCAGCAGGTTCAGGACACGGCCCTTGTCGGGGATCCCGTTCGGCAGGACGTGGTCGAACGCGGACAGTCGATCCGTCACGACCAACAGAACCTGGTCGCCCAGATCGTACATGTCGCGGACCTTGCCGCGGGACAGCAACGGAACCTCGGAAATCTCGGTGCGAGTGACCACGGGGCGCATGATGGCGTCCCTCTCCAGAAAGTTGGCCGATGGTAACGAAATCGGGGGCTGTCGTGAAGTGGCGGCGCGGATCCACCGGAACCGGAAGGAAAACGCGGCCCACGACCTGCTGCGCGTGATGAGCGTCCACCGGCGGAGCCGAAGTAACCTCGCAGATCGTGGACCGCCCGTCAATCATGCAGAAGAATCGGTTGAAAGTCAATCAGATGGCCTCGAAAATGGCGTTTCTCCCCCCGTCATGCACGGTCGAACCGACTTCCGCCGGCGCCGCTTCGTCTTGACTTCGGACGCCCTTGCCGTCAACATTCGCCGCGTCTGCGTCCGCGCAACGGGCGCGCGGCGCCCCGGAGAAGCCACCCCATGCAGCGCGTTCGAAACTTCAGCATCATCGCCCACATCGACCACGGCAAGTCGACGCTGGCGGACCGGCTCATCCAGCACGCGGGTCTGGTCGCCGACCGGCAGTTCCGGGATCAGATGCTGGACAACCTGGACATCGAACGCGAACGCGGCATCACGATCAAGAGCCAGACCGTCAACATGCCTTACCGTTCCGCGGCGGGCGACGAGTACATCCTGAACTTCATCGACACTCCGGGACACGTCGATTTCACCTACGAGGTGTCGCGGGCGCTGGCATCCTGCGAGGGCGTCCTGCTGGTCGTGGACGCGACCCAGGGCGTCCAGGCGCAGACCCTGGCCAACCTGTACCTGGCCATGGAACACGACCTGGAAATCATCCCGGTCATCAACAAGATCGACCTGGCCTCGGCCGACATCGACATGGCCCGCGAGCAGATCGCCCAGGACCTGGGGCTGGACCCGGACGGCGCCATCCAGGTTTCCGCGAAGCAAGGCCTCGGGATCGACGCGCTGCTCGAGGCGATCATCGCCCGTATTCCGGCCCCCAAGGGCAACCCGGACGCGCCGACCCAGGCCCTGATCTTCGACGCCCACTACGATCCCTTCCGGGGCGCCGTCGTACACTGCCGCCTGTTCGACGGCGTCATCCGCCCGGGAGACACCATCCGGATGATGTCGTCGGGACGCACGTTCAAGGTCGAGGAGGTCGGAACCTTCCGCATGGTCCGCGAGCCCCGCAAGGAGCTTTCCGCGGGCGACGTCGGCTACCTGATTGCCGGGATCAAGACGGTCGCCGACACCCGAATCGGCGACACCATCACGCGCGACGACCAGCCGGCCGACAAGGCCCTGCACGGGTTCCGTGATGCCAAGCCGGTGGTGTTCAGTTCGCTGTACCCGGTCTCCACCGACGACTACGGCGACCTGGCCGATGCCCTGGAGCGCTACAAACTGAACGACGCGGCCCTGGTCTATACCAAGGACTCCTCGGTGGCGTTGGGCCAGGGCTTCCGCTGCGGCTTCCTGGGCCTGCTGCACCTCGAGATCGTCCAGGAGCGCCTGGAACGCGAATACGACCAGAGCCTGATCCTGACCGCCCCCAGCGTCGAGTACCACTTCTTCCTGGAAGACGGCTCGATGGTGGTCGTGGACAACCCGGCCCACTACCCCGATCCGGCGACGATCCGGCGTGGCGAGGAACCCTACATCCGCGCGGCCATCATGATGCCCGATCGATACATGGGCGCGGTCATGAAGTTGTGTCTCGAGCGGCGCGGCGTCAACAGCGAGATCCACTACCCGTCCCCCGGGCGGATGGAGTTGCGCTTCGACCTGCCCCTGGGCGAGGTCATCTTCGACTTCTACGATCGACTGAAGAGCATCACCCAGGGCTACGGGTCCTTCGACTACGAGATGCTGGAATACCGGGACTCGGACCTGGCGCGTCTGGACATCCTGGTCAACGGCGAGCGCGTCGATGCCCTTTCGATGATCGTCCATCGCGAGCGGGCGCGGGCGCGGGCGCTTCAGGCCTGCGAGCGCCTGCGGGACGAGATTCCTCGCCAGATGTTCAAGATCCCCATCCAGGGAGCGATCGGCGGCCACATCATCGCGCGCGAAACGATCTCGCCCTTCCGCAAGGACGTCACCGCGAAGTGCTACGGGGGCGACATCACCCGGAAGCGCAAGCTGCTGGAGAAGCAGAAGGCCGGCAAGAAGCGCATGAAGATGGTCGGCAGCGTCGAGATTCCCCAATCCGCGTTCATCGCGGTCCTGAAGACCAGCGACGACGACTGACATCGTGTGCCAGGACCACGCAACGCATGGACATTCCATCCGTGAAAAATTCCCGCTTGACCGGCTTCGCGGTCCGTCCTAACCTCGCAGATCCGGGGACTAAAGGGGGTGACGTCCGCGGCCCGTCGTGGCCGTGGGCGTCCTTGATCCACGAAATGCCCGGCCCTTCCCCGCATCCCGAATCCCCCGAGAAATCGCCTGGGCTCTACATCCACGCGCCGTTTTGTGTCACAAAGTGCCCCTATTGCGCGTTCGCTTCGACGGTCGATCGCGAAGGGATGGCTTCGTGGGTCCTGGGCATCCGCCGCGAGGCCCGGCAGCGCATCGACGGGTCGGCCCCACCGTTCGGATCGCTGTACCTGGGCGGGGGAACCCCATCGGCGGTGCCGCTGGCGCCACTGACGGACGCGCTGTCCTGGATCGAGGACGGCCCCGGCCTCGTGCCCGGCGCCGAATGCACGATCGAGGTCAACCCGGGCGATGTCGATCCCGCCTCCAGCAACGCCTGGCGAGCCCTGGGCTTCAACCGGGTCAGCGTCGGGGTCCAGGCGATGGACGATGCCACGCTGGCCTTCCTGGGACGTCGTCACGACGTCGTCACGGCTCGCGCCGCGGTCCAGACGCTGCGCCAGGCCGGATTCCTGAACCTGGGCATCGACCTGATCTACGGCCTTCCGGGCCAGGATGCCCGTGCGTGGGAGCGCGCGCTCCAGGCGGCGCTGGCGCTGGCGCCCGACCACGTTTCCTGTTACGGACTGACCCTCGAGCCGGGGACGAGGTTCGCGGACGCCGTCGCGCGGGGCGACATGCCGGCACCCGACGACGAACGGGTGGCGGACCTGTTCCTGCTGGCGGACCACGTCCTGACGGACGCGGGATACGAACACTACGAGGTCTCGAACTACGCCCTGCCCGGCCGGCGCGCGCGCCACAACGCGTCGTACTGGGACGGGACGCCGTACATCGGCCTGGGACCGGCCGCGCACTCCTTCCGCGACGACGTCCGTGAATGGAACGCCGGGAATCTGGCGACCTGGCTGGACGAACTTGCCGCCCCGGAGCGCGCGCCCGCGCGGAGGGAACGACTGGACGCCCGCCAGCGCGGTCTGGAGATCCTGGCCCTGGGCCTGCGAACCCGTGACGGCATCGCCGCGGCTCGGGTCGCCCCGGGACCGGCCGGGGATGGAACACTGTCCCGCCTGATCGACGAAGGGCTGCTGCTTTCGCGAAAATCGCGTCTGGTGCCGACGCCCCGCGGCATGCTGGTGGCCGACGCGATGGCTCGGGTCCTGGCCGGGTAGCCGGGTGGGCAGTCGCCGCCCTGGGGTTGCCGGCAGGCACTACCCGCGCTGCGCAATCGGCACGAAGTCCCTGCGCGCCTGGCCGACATAGACCTGGCGCGGCCTCGCGATGCGCGTGTCCGGATCCCGGTGCATCTCGTTGAACTGGGCCAGCCATCCGGGCATCCGCCCAATGGCGAAGATCGCCGTGAACATCGTCAGCGGGATCCCGATCGCCTGCAGGATGATCCCGCTGTAGAAATCGACGTTCGGGTACAGCTTCCTCTGGATGAAGTACTCGTCCTTCAGGGCGGCCTCCTCCAGTTTCACCGCGATGTCCAGCAGTTCGCTGTGGACACCCAACTTGTCCAGCACCTCGAACGCGGCCTTCTTCAGCACCTTGGCCCGAGGGTCGTAGTTCTTGTAGACGCGATGTCCGAACCCCATCAGGCGAATGCTGGCGGTCCGGGTCTTGACCTGATCGACGAACTGCTGGGGCGTCAGACCCGCGTTGCGCACGTGTTCCAGCATCTCGATCAGCGCCTGATTGGCACCCCCGTGCAGCGGCCCCCACAGCGCCCAGACCCCCGCCGAGATCGACGCGAACATGTTGGCCTGGGAGCTGCCCACGACGCGCACCGTCGAGGCCGAGCAGTTCTGCTCGTGGTCCGCGTGCAGCACGAAGATCAGCTCCAGCGCCCGCGCCACCACCGGATCGACGACATATTCGCGAAACGGGGTCGAGAACAGCATGTGCAGGAAGTTCTCGACGTACCCCAGGCTGTGGTGAGGATAGGTCATGGGGCGGCCCAGCGAGTGCTTGTACGACCAGGCGATGATCGTCGGCAGCTTGGCCAGCAGACGGCGACAGGATTCCTTGGACTCGTCGATGTTCTTCGGGTCCATCGACTCGGGGTAGAACGTCGATAGCGACCCGATGACCGCGCCCGCAACCGCCATGGGATGGGCATCCTTGGGGAATGCGTTGAAGAAATGGCGCAAGTCCTCGTGGACGACCATGTATTCCTTGACCGAGGCGGTGAAGGCGTCCAGTTCGTCGCGAGTGGGCAGTTCGCCACGCAGCAGCAGCAAGGCAACCTCGAGGAACGACGTATGTTCCGCGAGTTCGGCGATGTCATACCCACGGTATCGCAGGATGCCCTGCTCCCCATCGATGTACGTGATGGCGCTGCGACAGGAGCCCGTGTTCGCATAGCCCGGATCCAGGGTGATGGCCCCCAGTTCCTTGCGAAGCACCGAGATGTCCAGGCCGGTGTCGCCCTCGGTGCCCTCGACGACCGGAAGCCGAATCGTTCGCCCCCGGAAGGTCAGTTCCGCGAATTCGCCCATGCCGTCCTCCTTGGTTTCGTTTCGGATGTCCATTCTACCCCGGCCGACGGGCAGCGCCAGGCGGATCCGCCGAATCCCGCGCCAGCACGGGCGATGCCAGTGCGCGACGCGCCGGAGGACGCCTTTTCCAGGGGCAGCCTGCCGCCGACGTCACGAATTGATCAGGCGCCCTTGATTCCGCCATCCGGGTCCGCTACCGTTCGGCCGCGTGCGTGGGTCCTTCCCTGGAGAACTCGATGAACCAGCCCTCGGGTCGCTTTCCGTTCCTGGTGCCGCTGATGATGATGTCCCTGGTCGCGTGCGGGGGGACCTCGGACTCGGCCGATACCGGCATCGTACCCGACGCCGACGTCCCGCGGATCGACACGGCCGAAGCACTGGACATGGTCGGGGCCGACACGGCGGGCGAGGACATCGCCGACGTCGCCACGCCTGATACCCCGGGCGAGGAAGTCGCGACGACCGACCTGCCGTTCGAGGATCTGCCCTCCGAGGACGCCTCGACGGACGCGGGGCCGGACGCGGGGCCGGGCGATCTGCCTCCGACCGACGTTTCGACCGATGTGCCGGTGGACGTGCCACCTGCCGATCCGGGTGTGGACTACGGCCCGATCCAGGTCCCCAAGGCGCTGGAGAGCACGGGTTTCTATCGCACTCATCGCGGCGAGGATGGGCGCTGGTGGCTGGTGACGCCCGACGGCCAGCCCTTCTACAGCATCGGCGTGTGCAGCTGCCAGCCGAATGGAAGCGTCGATCGCACCACGGGCGAGCGTCCCTATCGACAGACCGTCCTGGCCAGGTACGAGAACGACGCGGCCTGGGCCACCGCCACGGCGGACCGCCTGGAGTCCTGGGGATTCAACACCATCGGCGCCTGGTCCGACGCCAATCTGCTGGGGGGACGCCTGGTCTACACCCCGATCCTGTACATCACCGGGTCCGACTGGTTGGCAGGCAGTATCCCGGACTACTTCGCCCCGGAATTCGAGGCGCGTTGCCAGCAGATCGCGGCGCAACAGGTCGCGCCGCGCAAGGACGATCCGAACCTGCTGGGATGGTTCCTGGACAACGAACTGCGCTGGGGACCGGACTGGCGATCCCAGAAGACCCTGCTGGCGGACTACCTGGCCATGCCCGAGGACGCCCCCGGACGCATCGAGGCCGAGAAGTGGCGCGGCAATCCCCAGGGATTCCTGCGGGTTCTGGCGGATCGCTACTTCCAGGTGACCACCACGGCCGTGCGGGCGGTGGACCCGAATCACCTGATCCTGGGCGTCCGCTCGGTCAGCGTGCTGACGCCCGAGCCCGTCGTCGCCGCCGCGGGCGCGTGGCTGGACGTGTTCTCGGCCAACAATTACGTGTTCGTCGAGGGCATGGCCGAGGCGCTGCAGTCGGGATTCGGACCGCTGATCGATTCAGGCAACTTCCTGGAACGGTATGCCCAGGTTTCCGGGCTGCCCGTGCTGATTACCGAATTCAGTTTCCGCGCGCTGGACAGCGGATTGCCCAACGGCTATCCCCCGATCTATCCGGTACTGGACACCCAGCAGGAGCGGGCCGACGGGTTCGCCGAGTACGTCGAGGAGTGCTACCGCCGGCCGTGGATCGTGGGCCATCACTGGTTCGAGTGGGCGGACCAGCCGGCCGGGGGACGCTTCGATGGCGAGGACAACAACTTCGGCCTGGTCGATGTCCACGACGACCCTTGGCAGATCCTGGTGAGCCGGATGACCGAGGTCCACGCTCGCGCACCGCACCGACGGTAGCGCTGGCGCGACGGCCCCTGCCTCCCCGCTTGCCTGACCCATCCCCTCATCATCGGGGCCTGGTCGCGCAAGGCTGGGGTACCGGGCATGCCGGCCTGGACTGTCGGGGCTTGACCCAGCTCTCCCGCCGCCCACCTTGGACTGCTGCCGCTTGATGCAGCTCTCCCGCCGCCGGCGTGAGGGCGGCGACCCGCCCGCTGCGCCCCACGGCGTCCGCCGGGAGTCGTGCTCGCTGGGCGCGCTCGTGACTGCAAAGCGACCTGGGCATCACGCGGATGTGCAGTGGTGTCCCGGGAATCCGGCAGCAGGCGGACCTGCGCGCGCCCGGCCGCTGCGCTCGACCCGGCGGCCCGCCTGGGGTGGGGCGCAGCGACCCCGTGCCAGTCCAGGGGCCGCACGATTCGTAACGCCGGGCAGCCGGGGGGCTCGTTCATGGATCGGCGTCGTCCGCGCGGGTCCGTCCGCATCGTAGCCGCCTTCGACCTCGCCACGACTTCCGCCCGCGAGGGGATCACTCAGCGCGCTTGCCCCTGTTCCGCCACCCCGGAGTTGTGGTAATCAAGCATCGTCCTCGAATGGAAGGTTGGCATGCGACACGTGCTGGCAGGACTGCTGGTCGGATCGATCCTGGCGTTCGGCTGCGGGAAGAAGGACGTCGAGACGCCGCCCTCTCCCGAGGGCGCACCCGTTCAGGCCGCCCCCCAGGCCGCGCCCGCCCCCGAGGCGGCCCCGGCCCCGGAGGCCGCCCCCGAACCCGCGGCGGATCCGACCTCGCCGCCCGTCCCCACGGATGCCGTCCAGGTTCCCGGCGTTCCGGATCTGAGCCTGGCGTGGCCCTCGCCGAAGGCAGAGAAGGCCGCGAACGACGAGAACCGGGCCGGCCTGAAGCTGCACAAGAAGAACACGCGTGCCGCCATCGAGCGCTACCTGGCCGCCCTGCGCCACGACCCGTCGCACAGCTTCGCGCGCTACAACCTGGCATGCGCCTACGGGCTGCTGGGGGACGCGGACCGGGCGATCGGCGTGCTGCGCCAGTTCCGGGCAGCCGCATGCGTGACGTGCATGAAGCGACTGGCCAAGGCCGCCACGGACCCGGATTTCGAAGCGATTCGCGATCTTGAGGCCTTCCAGCAGGTAACTGCCAACGTCGTGGTGCGCGAACCCGACTACACCAAGGCCGCGCAGCATGTCACGGACCGGCTTGCCGTCCAGGATTTCTCGCCGCTGCTGGATGCGATTGCCGCCGGTCGCTTCGTCACCATTGACGGGGAACAGGAACGGTTGGACGACGGCCCGAACCCGCGCGTGCGCTTCGACATCGTTTCCTCGAAGGAAATCGCCCGGCTCAAGAAGACGGTCTGGGAGTACGAAGCAACCGAATACGGGCCGCAGTCGGGCTTCCGGGTGCCCGAGGAAGTTCACTGCAAGGACCAGTGCTGCACGTTCGAGGCCCTTTCATGCGGGGGCGCGGACGACCTGACGTCCCGCTTCACCGAGATCTGCTTCGTGCCCCTGACGGCCGAAAAGGCGGTCCCCAGCCGGATCAAGTTCTTCACTTGCGGCGGCTAGCGCCTGCCTGGCGGGGCTTGATGCGGCCACGTTCCGGCCTGCCGCCACGGGCAGGACCGCTTCCCCGCGCCGAACTGGCCGTCCCGCCGATCAGCGCCTGGACCTGGCGCCTGCGATCCGCGGCCCCCCGAGCCACCGGAATCGGACGTCCCGTCTCGTAGTCGCGTCCGGTGACGTACATGGCGGCCGCGGCCGTCATCGGCAGCGGGATGAAGTCCTGGACCTGCTCCAGCACCAGCCCCTGATCCTGAAGGAACTCCTTGACCTTGGCCATCGCGGCGTCGTCGCACCCCGGGAGGCTGCTGATGAAGTACGGAACCAGCGATCGGGGCTTGCCCGCCTCGCGCCCCGCCTCGCGATACGCCTGGCGAAACTGGGCGAACACCTGGGGGCCCGGCTTGCGCATCCGGCGCAACGTTTCGGGATCCACGTGTTCGGGGGCGACCTTCAGCCGCCCGGAAACGTGGTGACGCACCAGTTGGCGCAGGGCCTCGGGAGTGCGCAGGGCCACGTCCATGCGAACCCCGGACCCCACGAACACGTGACGCACGCCCGGCACCCTGGCGGCGGAACGCAGCAGGTCGGCCCAGGCGCGGCCATCGATTCCCAGATTTCCACAGATCGCCGGGAACAGGCACGAGACCCGGGTGCAGCGCCGGCAGGACGGTCCGTCGTTGCGGCACCCGTACAGATTGGCCGTGGGTCCTCCGATGTCGGTGACCGTGCCCCCGAATCCCGGTGTGGCGGCCACCTGGGCCACCTCGCGCAGCACCGAGTCCCTGGACCGCCACGCCAGCCTGCGCCCCTGGTGCAGGCCCAGGCCGCAAAAGGCACAGCCGCCGGGGCAGCCCCGCAACGCCGTGATCGAGTCCCGAATCATCGCAAACGCCGGAATCGCCCCCGAATACGACGGATGCGGCAACCGGGTGAACGGCAGCCCGTACACCCGATCCAGTTCCTGCGTCGTCAGGACCGGCGCCGGAGGCTCGACCCGAACCGCCCGGTCCCCGTGACGCTGGAACAGGGGGCGCCCGCAGTCGGGGTTCTGCTGGGCCTCGACCGCCTGGGTCAACGGCAGGATCAAGGCCGGATCGTCGCGCAGCGCCTCGAACGACGGCAGTTCCAGCACGTCCTCGGGAACCGGCCCCGCGGCCTCGCGCGCCCCCAGCAGTCGCGCCGTGCCCGCGATGCCCGACATGTCGCTGTCGCCCCGCGCCAGGCGACGCGCGATCTCGCGAATCGCGGCCTCGCCCATCCCGTACACCAGCAGTTCGGCCTTCGCGTCCGCCAGGATCGACGGCCGAATCCGGTCCTGCCAGTAGTCGTAGTGGGCCACACGGCGCAGCGACGCCTCGATGCCGCCCAGCACGACGGACACGCCGGGGAACGCGGCCCTCGCCAGTTGGGCATAGACGACCGACGCCATGTCCGGCCGCCGGCCGATCGCGCCGCCCTCGGTGAATGCATCCTCGCGTCGTCGGTGGCGCGCCGCCGTGTGGTGGGCCAGCATCGAGTCCAGGTTCCCCGCGGTGACGCCCACGAACAGACGGGGGCGCCCCATGGCGCGCAGGGACTGGGGATCCCGCCAGTCGGGTTGGGCCACGATGCCCACCCGAAGCCCGTCGGCCTGAAGCACCCGACCGATCAGGGCGGCGCCGAACGAGGGGTGGTCCACGTAGGCATCCCCGGTCACGATCATGACGTCCAGTTCCCGCCAGCCGTGCTGGGCCAGCTCGGAACGGCTTGTCGGCAAAGGGATGGGGGCTGCGGCGGGCACCGCTAGAATCGCTCGAAGCCGGCGTCGGCGAAGATCTCGCCCCGCACCGCCGTGAACAGGCCGTGCAGCGCGTCCAGGTGCTGGCGTTCCCAGTCGGCCAGGAACTTGTAGAACTCCCTGACCTCGACATCGGCAGCATCCCGCGCCGCGGCATGGAACGTGGCCATGGCGTTCGACTCCAGCTGCATGCCGATCGACAGCGCCGAGACCTCGAATTCGGCCCCACGGGCCTGCTCGCGGAACCGATCGGTGAACAGCACGTCCGCGAACTGCCGCATGGAGGTGTCCGCACGGTTCACCGCGAACGCGGACACGCCTTCCGCCTGGTAGCGCGCGCCGATGTCCCGCAGGTACGCCTTGTGCTGCAGTTCGTCGCGGGCCAGCTTGTCGAAGATCTCGCGCACGGCCTGCCGCTGGGACCGCTCGGCCACCATGCTGTAGAACGTGTAACCGTCGGTCTCGATCTGATACGCCTTCTTCAGGACGTCCAGGATCGCCTCGCGCGTATCGCTCATGGCCGGCCTCCCATCGCTTCCGGACGCATCACGCCCGGCGCCAGTACCGGCGGGGTCCGTCCCGCGCGGTCGGCGGGCACGTACTCCAGCGCGCCGGTCGGGCAGAACGGCACGCACCGCGGCTCACCGCCGCACAGGTCGCACTTCGCCACGCAGTGCCACGCCTCGTCCCAGTGCATGTTGCCGAAGGGACATGCCGCCAAGCACATCCGGCAGTTGATGCAGCGGTCGTAGTCCACGTCGATCGCGCCGGTCCCGGCATTCCGGGCCAGCGCCTGGACGGGACACACGGCGACGCACGCGGCCGTATCGCACTGAAGGCAGACGATCGGCACGCCCAGGTCCGGGCCGCGCCGGTGAATCGCGATGCGGCTGACTCCCGGCCGCCCCTCGCCGCCATGGGCGAAGGCGCACGCCAGTTCGCACTTGCCGCACGCGACACAACGTTCCGGAATCACGCGATAGATTCGATCCATCGGTCCCCCCTGGTCCCCCGCCCGTCAGCGTCCCTCGGGCGCGGCCATCAGCGATACGGCAATCGCGGCCTGCTCCTTGCGCTTGCAGGCGTCGCACGGCTCGAAGTACCGCGCCGGCACGCCGTTGCGGCCGTCGTAGTACCGGGCCTGGTCCTCGGTGATGTGCCCGCGCCCGCACGTGGGGCACCGCAACATCTTGAACTCCTTGTTCCAGATCACGCGGCGCGCGCTGCCCGACTGGTACTGGATGAAGCCCGTCGGGCAGATCTCGGCGCAGGCCAGGCAGCCGATGCAATCCGGCGGCGCCTCGTGGAACGGCGGCGCGATCTCGCGTCCCACGCCCCGGTTCGCCGACGAGATGGCCGACGTGCCCAGACGGTCACAGATGCGCGTACACAGGCCGCACAGGATGCAGTCGGTCGGCTCGGGATTCGGCACGTAGGACGTGCGGTCGATCCCGTGCTCGGCGGCCAGTTCCTGCACCAGCGGCGTTTCGGGGCAGCGCGCCAGCAGCAGGTCCAGCACCACCTTGCGCGTCTGGGTTACCCGCTCGGACCGCGTGGACACGAGGATGCCGTCCTCGACCGGGAACAGGCAGGACACCACCATCTTGGACCAGCCGTCCCACTCGGGACGCGTGACGTCCACCAGGCACAACCGGCAGCCGCCATAGGGTTCGACCGCCGGGTGCTCGCACAGCGTCGGGATGTCGATCCCGGCGTCGCGCGCCGCCTGCAGCAGGAACGTCCCTTCCTTGGCGACGACCGTCTTGCCGTCAATGACCAGCCGGGGCATGGCCGCCTCCTTCGTGCTTCTTTGGCAGGAATCGGATCGCGTCCTCGGGGCACACGTCGAAGCAGGCCCCGCACGCGATGCACAGGGCGGGATCGATCACGTGCTTCTGCTTCGGTTTGCCCGCGATCGCCGCCGTCGGACAGACCCTCGTACACAGATGGCAGCCCGTGCAGGGGTCCTCGATGATCTGGTACACCGTCAGTTCGCGACACATGCCGGCCGGGCACGTCTTGGCGTCGATGTGTTCCTCGAACTCGTGCCGGAAGTGCTGCAGGGTGGACAGCACCGGGTTCGGCGCGGACTTGCCCAGTTCGCACAGGCTGCCCAGTTGCATGCCGCGGCTCAGGCGCTCGATGCGCTCGATGTCGCCCGGCTTGCCGCGCCCCTCGACCAGGTCGTCGAAGATGTGCAGCATCTGCTTCAGGCCTTCCCGGCAGGGGATGCACTTGCCGCAGGACTCCTCGACCAGGAACTTCAGGAAGTAGCGCGCGACATCGACCATGCAGGTCCGATCGTCCATGACGATCATGCCGCCCGACCCCATCATCGAACCGTTGGCCGTCAGCACCTCGTAATCGACCGGCAGGTCCAGCTTGTCCGCGGGCAGGCAGCCCCCCGACGGGCCGCCGGTCTGCACCGCCTTGAACGGCCGATCCTTCAGGATGCCGCCGCCGATGTCGAAGATGATGTGGCGCAGCGTCGTGCCCATCGGCAGCTCGATCAGGCCGGTGTTCTTGACCTTGCCCACCAGCGAGAACGCCTTGGTGCCCTTGGACTTGGCCGTGCCCCACTTCGCGAACCAGGCCCCGCCGTGCTCGAGGATCGCGCCGACGTCGGACCACGTTTCCACGTTGTTCAGCACGGTCGGCAGGTCGAACAGCCCGCGGTCCGACGCATGCACGTACTTGGCGCGCGGCTCGCCGACCTTGCCCTCGATGGACCGCATCAGCGCCGACGATTCCCCGCAAACGAACGCGCCGCCGCCCCGCGACACGCGCAGGTCGAAGCTGAACCCCGTCCCCAGGATGTTGTCGCCCAGCAGGCCGCGCTCGCGGGCCTTGGCCAGCGCCAGATTGACGTGCTCGACGGCCAGCGGGTATTCGTCGCGGACGTAGATGTAGCCCTCGCGCGCCCCCACGGCGTACGCGCCGATCGCCATGCCCTCGATCACGGCGTGGGGATCGCCCTCCATGATCGAGCGGTCCTTGAACGCCCCGGGGTCGCCCTCGTCCCCGTTGCACAAGACGAACTTCCGCTCGCCCTTGGCCTTGCGCGTCGCCTTCCACTTGCGCGCCGTCGCGAAGCCCGCGCCGCCACGCCCCCGAAGTCCGGACGCCTCGACCTCCGCGATCACCTGGTCCGGAGTCAGGTCGAACAGCGCCCGCGCCAGGCCGGCGTACGCCCCGTGGGCCAGCGCGTCGTCCAGATCGGCCGGATCGATGCGGCCGATGTTGCGCATCGACACCCGCACCTGGTGCTTGTAGAACGGAACGTCCGCGTAGTGCTCGATCGCCTTCTTGTCGGTCGGGTCCTTGTACAGCAGGCGCGGAATCACCTCGCCCTTCGCCACCGTCTTGTCGATGATCTCGGCGACATCCTTGGGCTTGACCTTCGTGTACAGGATGCCTTCCGGCTGGA
The DNA here is from genome assembly GCA_029975745.1 of Myxococcota bacterium. GTDB lineage: Bacteria > Myxococcota_A > UBA9042 > DTJE01 > DTJE01 > DUVQ01. The sequence continues at coordinate 34,820 of JARKOL010000364.1, forward strand.
CCACGACCAGCGGCCCGCGCTCGCAGAATCCGTGGCACCCCGTCTTCTTGGCATGCAGCGCCAGCGTCGCGTCCAGACCGTCGGCCTCGATCCGGGTGGCGAACTCCTGCGCCACGGCCGCCGCGCCATTCGCCAGGCAGCCGGTACCGCAACAGACCAGCACCTCGCGCCGGCGATCCGCGCCTTGCTGTCGGGCCGCGGCCACCGCGGCCTCGAATTCCTGCCGGGACTCAATTCGCATGGTCCCCCCCTTCCGTCGCGCCCAGGTGCTTCGCCAGATCCGACGCCTTGGCCGCGCCGACGTACTTCTCGCCGACGATCACGACCGGCGCCATCGCGCAGGCACCCACGCAATTGACCGTCTGCAACGTGAATCCCAGATCCTCGGTCGTCTCGCCGGGACCGATGCGCAGTCGGCGCTGGACCTCGTCGATCAACTGGCCGGCACCCCGGATGTGACAGGCGGTGCCGGTACAGACCTTGATCACCACGCGCCCCTGCGGCGTCAGCGAAAACGCCTTGTAGAACGTCGAGACCGAGAACACCTTCGCCAGGGGAACCCCCAGCGCCGACGCCACGCGCTCCAGCACCTCGCACGGCAGGTAGTTGTAGGTCCGCTGGACGTCCTGGAGCACCTGGATCAGCGACGGTTCCTCGCGCGGATACCGTTCCAGGATCCCGTCCAGCAGCGTCATGTCCACGCACGGTAGCTGCGACATCCGTTCCTCCGTCCTTGCCGCCCCAGCCGGGTCGGCCGCCGGGTCACGCCCCCTGCCCCGCCCGAGTCTCGCGAGCCTGGACGCCCCGCTCGAACCCGACTCGCAGGGCCTTCAGATTCAGTTCGACCAGCGCCGGCTTCGCCGCGAAGTTCTGGCGCACCATCTCCTCGACCTCGGACATCGGCAGCACGTCCGTGGCCCCCACGAACGCCCCCAGGGCGATGATGTTCGCGCACCGAGGGTTGCCCAGTTCCATCGCCAGGTCGTTCGCCGGAATGCCCACCGTCAGCACGTCGTCCCGACGCACGGCCCGGTTGATCAACGACGTGTTGACGACGATGGCGCCGCCCGGCCGCACGTTGTCCTCGAACTTGTCCAGCGACGGCAGATTCATCGCCAGCAACGCCCTCGGGGTCTGGATGACCGGCGACCCGACCGGCTTGTCCGAAATCACCACGGTGCAGTTCGCGGTGCCCCCGCGCATCTCGGGCCCGTACGACGGCAGCCAGGAAACCTCGCGCCCCGCGTTCATACCGGCGTAGGCCAGCATCTTGCCGATCAACAGGACGCCCTGGCCTCCGAATCCCGCCAGGATCATGTCGTGCTGCATGGTCCTCCCCCTTGCTACGTGGGCCGCGGCGCCCGATCCTGCCCCTCGGGCGTCTTGAACACGCCCAGCGGGTAGTACGGCACCATGTCGGATTCCACCCATTTGCACGCCGCGTCCGGCGGCATTCCCCAGTTCGTCGGGCACGTGGACAGCAGTTCGACCATGCTGAAGCACGTCCCCGCGACCTGGTAGGAAAACGCCCGCCGCAGCAGGTCCTTGGCCCGCACCACGTGCATCGGCGTGTGGACCGCCCCGCGCGCCACGAACGCCGGCGTCCGCAGGGTGCTGATAAGTTCGACCATGCGGATCGGATGGCCGGCCATGGACACGTCCCGCCCCAGCGGCGATGTCGTGGTCACCTGGCCCGGCATCGTGGTGGGCGCCATCTGGCCGCCCGTCATGCCGTA
>JARKOL010000379.1 GCA_029975745.1 Myxococcota bacterium
GTCCCTCACCCGAGCCGCGACCGCCCGCCAGGGCAGCCGGGGCTCCGGATAGGGCCCCTGGACCAGGACGTCCCATCCGGACCGCCCCAGTTCGGTCAGACGGCCGGGATCCGCCAGGTGGACCCGGGTCCGGGCCCCGTCGGGGAGGGTCGCCTGAAGGACGAACCGATTGGGCCGCCCCGTCACCCGGGCCGTTCGCAGTCCCTGGGGATATTCCAGCCATCGGCTCACGGCATCCTCGACCAATCCTAGTCCATGGCCCCGGGCGGCACAACGCCCGTCATGATCCCCGAACCCTACGGTCTGCGCAGGATCGCCATCGACCGTTCGTTCGGCCCCTGCCTGGCGGCGTTGGTGGGCCGCGGGCCGGGAGGACTCGCGGCTCGCTCCGCAACAAACATTTTCTTGCAATGCGTCCGGTGCGGGTGGGCACTCCCAGGACTTGCCCTGGCGATGCGTGAACCCGGCGATGCCCAGGAACGTGACTTCAACGCCCCCAGGACCCGGCAGCGTCCGGCAGATCGGGGAACCGTCCCTGCCTCCCGAGGCGGAGCGGTACCGGATCGCCCTGGAGCATGCCGCCGTCGGTGTCGCTCTCGTGGACCTGGCGGGGCGCCCGCTGTACCTGAACGCCGCCATGGCCCGGATGTCCGACGCGGACCCGCTGCGGGGGCTGGACGCCGGCAACGTCGCCACGGTCACCCACCACGACGACCTGGAACGAACCCGCCGACTGATCGTGGAACTGATCGAGGGGCGCCGGGAACGCTACGTGATCGAGAAACGCTACGTCCGACCCGGCGGCGGCACGACGCCCGCGCGGCTGACGGTCTCGCTGGCACGGGACGCCGGAGGCCAGCCGCTCTTCGCGGTGGCGATCGCCGAGGATCTGCGCGAGGTCGAGGATCTGCGGGACCGGCTGGTCCGTGCGGCGCGCTTCGACTCGCTGTCCACGTTGGCCCGGGGCATCGCCCACGACTTCAACAACATGCTGACCAGCGTGCTAGGGTCGATCGAACTGGTGCGGGACGACCCCACCGCCGGGCCCGACATCCGGGCACGCATGGACGACGCGATGGCCGCCCTGGACCGAATCCGGGATCTGACGCGCCAGTTGCAGGAATACGCCCGCGGACATCGCAGCCAGCACACCCGGTTCGACGCGGTCGCACTGGTCCGCGAGGTGGCCCGCGCCGCGCTGTCCGGCACGAGGACGCGCTGGCGGGTGAACGCCGCGGACCCGATGCCGCTGCTGGACGCCGACCGCGCCCAGTTGGCCCAGGTGCTCGCCAACCTCCTGCAGAATGCCTCCCAGGCCATGGAAGGCGCCGGCGAGGTCGATATCGAGCTGGCGATCGTGGACCGGTTCGAGCCGCCGGGTGCCGATGCGCCCCCCGGACCGCACCTGCGGTTCGTGATCCGTGACCACGGCCCGGGCATCGAGGCCGGCATGCTGCCCCGAATCTTCGACCCCTACTTCACCACGCGTCCCGGAGGCACGGGCCTTGGGCTGGCGATCTGCGATTCGATCGTCCGCGGCCACCATGGACGGCTGACGGTGGCCTCCGAACCGGGGCACGGCGCCGAGTTCTCGGTCCTGGTGCCGCTGTACCCGCCCCAGTCGGCGGGGCGCTGAACCGAAAGGTCCGCGACGAGCCCTCGACCCGACGCGTCCTGCGCCGATTCCCGATCGACGTGCCGTGGATCCGCTGCGGCGCAGGTCCAGCCCGACGGTCCTACCCTTCGTAGCCGTGCTCGCGATTGGCCTCGGCCAGCAGTTTCATGAGGCGCCGGCGGGTCTCGAACGACAGGTCCGCGGCGCGCGTCCCCCGCCCGGCCACCAGGTCCGGCAACACCTGGAACCGGAACACGCATCGCCGGGGCGCGTTCATGGACACGGTCCCCTGGGGCATGAACCGGATCTGGGTGTGCAGGAACACGGGCACGACCGGAACGCCGGCATCGACCGCCAGCCGGAACGGGAAGTCCCGGAACGGCAGCAGTTCCCCCGTCGGCGAACGCGTCCCCTCGGGAAAGATCACCAGGGGTCGCCCGGCCGCCAGCAGCGCCCGGCAGCGATCGAACGTCTGCTTCAACGCCGCGCGGTCATTCCAGTCCGACGGCATCGGAACGTAGCCCAGCATCGCGAAGGGCCACCCGATGAACGCCTGCCAGTAGCCCGGCATCACGCGGCGCTCGGGAGCCCCCGCAGGCCGACGAAACGTCTTCACCAGACACGCGGCTTCCGGGATTTCCCCCCTCTGGTTGAGCACGTCCAGCATCGTCCGGTGGTTCGCCACGACGACCATCGGGCCGCCTCGACGCAGGCGCTCGACGCCCTCGATCGGCAGGATCCGGATGGCGCCCAGCCAGGTCATCACCCGCATCTGGAAGCGGTAGAACCAGCGGGAATAGACGTAGAGCGCCCGGATGGCCCCTGGGCGCACGCGGGTCACCAGCCACAGGGGCGGCCCCCAGACGAACAGGAACAGGACCGAATTGAAGAAATGCAGCGTGTAGTAGGCCAGCGTGAGCCCCACGGCCCGCCAGGTCCGCGCGGACAGCAGCCGCGACAGGACCCGGTCCAGGACGTGATTCCCGTAGCGCCCGAATCGCGCCTTGCGCACGACGTACTCGCCGGCGAACAGCAGCCCCATCAGGACGTAGGCAACTCCGCCGGTGTACAGGGCCCAGGCGGCCGGGTCCCCGCCCAGCGCCAGCCACTCGGCCACCGCGCCGTTGCCGACGAAAAACCCCAGCCAGACCCAGGTGACGACGCGACAGTGGCGAACCTCGGCGGGGGTCAGTTCGGGCTGGACCATGCGGGCGTAGCGCTCGATCATCGGCGGGGGCCGCACCAGCGTCGCCGCGAACGTCACGGCCAGGAAGGCGTTGATCAGCACCGGCAACTGCAGCAGGAATCCCGGATGACCCGAAACCGCGGTCGCCCCGGCCAGCAACGCGACGCCCCCGACCTGGATCAGGATCGCCCGAAATCCCTGACGGCCCAGCAGCCGCGCCCGCACCCCGAACAGGATCAGGGCGGCGACGACCGCAAGGCCCGCGACCCGCGCCCCCAGCCGCGTCAACGCCAGATAGACCAGGAACGGATACGCGACGAACAGCACGCCCAGCAGGGCCGAGACGATCCTGGACCACCGGCCCGGATGCCGGGAACCCGGCGCCCCTTCCCGCGATGCGGGCTCGGGAACCGGCGTGCTCATCTGGATCGACCTCCCGGAATGCTGGCGAACGGACGTCAGCCGGCCTGGCGCTCCCGGACCAGATCGGCCAGGGTCTGGATCGAGTAGAAGTACTTCTTCGTTTCCTTGTCGGGCTGGACCTTGATCTGGAAGCGCTTCTCGATCGCCATCGCGATCTCGAGCGCATCGATGGAGTCCAGGCCCAGGCCCTCGCCGAACAGCGGGGCATCGTCCTCGATCGTCTCCGGCGTCACGCCGTCCAGGTTCAGCGCCTCGATGAGGATGCGCTTGAGTTCGTTGTTCAGTTCCCGATCCACGCTCATGCCCGCACCTCCCCGGTTTCGAACACCGCGAACGCAATCGCCGTCCCGCCCGCGTGGGACAGCGAGATCGACACCCTGCCGCCGGCCGACGCGACGCGACGCCCCGCCTCTCCGTGCAGCACCACCCTCGGCGGACCCTCGGCGTCGCGAACCACGACGATGTCCCGGAAGCCGACGCCGCCGGACCAGCCGGTTCCCAGCGCCTTCATCACGGCCTCCTTGGCCGCGAACCGCGCCGCGAAGTGCTGCCAGGGGTCGGCCATGCCCCGACACCAGGACGACTCGGTCGGGTCGAATACCCGTTCCTCGAGCCCCACGGACCGTTCCATCCGGCGGCGCAGGTCCTGGACGACGACGATGTCCACCCCGATTCCCGCGACCACCGGGCACCTTCCCGTCGGAACCCCGGAATCCGGCCTGACCCGGGCGGCCCGACGCTAGCAGATGGCGATCGGGGTGTCAAAGACCGGCCACCTGCGCCAGCAGCCCCCGACGCGGCGGATGAATCGCCATCAGTCCGAAGCCCATGGCGATCATCGGCCACCCCTTGCCCCCCAGCAGCGCCAGGACCAGTCCCACGACCGCGGCGCCCTCGAACAGCGCCCAGGCGACGATCATCAGCGTCAGGGCCTTGCGAACCCGCCGGGTCGCCTCGGCCTCGGTGGCGTTCCCCGGCGTGCCCGAAACCGGCAGGTCCCGGTGGATCCGACGAAACAGCAGCCCGCCGGCCATTGCCATGAAGAACCCCGTCGCCACCAGCGGCGTCGTCAGCGTCCCGACATCCAGGTTCCCCGCGATCGCCCCCGGGACCACGAAGGCCACGCCCCCGTACATGACCACGGACGCCAACAGGGCCGCCCAGATCGTCCATGCGGTTCGCAGCATCGGGGCCATCCCCGACGGCAGCGCTCCGTTTCCTTGACTCGCCTCGCTCACGACACACCTCCCGATTCGCCGCCGCGCGGCGCCAGCCGAATCCGCACGTCCACCGCCATCCCCCCGGCCCCCGGCCCCGCCATGCGCACCGGATTCAGATCCAGTTCCACCAGTCGGGGAACCGCGTCCAGCAGCGCCCCGACCCGGACGACCAGCGCGGCCAACGCCTCGACATCGGCGGCCGGCAGGCCCCTTGGCCCCTCCAGCAGCGGCCGACAGCGCAGCCGATCCACCATGCGCCGGGCCTCTTCGATCGACAGGGGCGCCAGCCCCCAGGAAACGTCCGCCAGGGCCTCGACCGCGACACCGCCGGCGCCGACCCCGACCAGCCCCGCACCGCAAGCGGTCCGGATGCCACCCACCAGCATCTCGACCCCGTCGATCCAGCCCTGCGCCAGCAGGGGCCGGCCGGGGAAGCGGGCGCGCAATCGTGCGGTCGCGGCATCGAATCCGGCGACGTCATGGATCCCGGTCACCAGGGCGCCGGCCTCGGTCTTGTGGATGCCCCCGGACACGTCCGCCTTCAGCACGACGGGCCAGCCCAGACCCGGGGGCGGATGGGGTCCGTCGGGGGTGACCGGGCCCCAGGGGGCGCAGGGGATTCCGGCGGCCTCAAGGACCCGGTAGGCATCGGCCGCGGCAAGCCAGCCCCGGGCGTCGGGGACACTTCGGGCCAGCACCGCCAGGATGGCGTCCCGATCCAGGGGCACCAGTGCCGGACGTTCCGCGGCCTGTCGCCGCAGTTCCCTGGCACGTGCCAGCGCGGCCAGCAGCCGTGCGGCCTGCTCGGGGTGGTCCACGACGGGCACCCCCGCCGCCGCGAGGGTCGATGCCACCGACTCGAACCGGGGGTCGCGCAACAGGGCCACCACGGCGGGCTTGTCCCCCCGGGCCAGCGCCGCCACGGTCTGCCGGGCCATCGCGTCGCAATCCACGAAGAACGGCGTCACCAGCGCCAGCAGCAGCGCGTCCGTTCCCGGGTCCGCCCCAAGGGCGGTGGCGGCGTCGGCCATCGCCTCGGGCCCGGCCGTGGCCGCCACGTCCGTCAACGCCCCGATCGCCGCGAACGGGGACTGGGTCCGCTCCAGCTCCCGGCGTGTCGCGGGGTCCAGCCGCGCCGCCTCGAGCCCCTGCTCGACCGCGGCATCCAGCGACAGGATTCCCGGCCCGCCCGCGTTGCACAGGACGGCCACCCGGCGGCCCACCGGCAGCGTGACCGTCGTCATCGCCGCCACCACCCGTACCAGATCCGCCGTGTCCTCCAGCCGCAGCACGCCGGCCCTGGCCAGCAGGGCATCCATCGCCTGATCGGCGCCGGCCAGTGCCCCGGTATGCGACGTGACCGCCATGGCGCCCGGACCGGTACGCCCGGACGTCAGGGCCACCATGCGGACCCGATCCCGATGGCGTGCGACGACGTCCAGGAACGGGCCGGCGGGGGGCGGTGTTTCCAGGTGCAGCGCGAGCACACGCGTCCCGGCGTCACCGGCCATCGCATCCATCAGTTCGACCACGCCGATGTCGGCGGCGTTTCCAGGGCAGGCGTAGCGCCGGATGCCGACGCCGGCCCGCCACAGGTGCTGGTTGATCCATTCGCCCATGCCCCCGCTGACCGCCAGCACCGACACGACCCCGTGCCGCAGCGGCGTGAACGTGAACGTGGCATTCAGCGACACGGACGGATCGGCGTTCATGACGCCCTGGGCATTGGGCCCCAGCAGGCGCATCCCGTGGTCCCGGGCAATGGCCACGCACCGATGCTCCAGGACGGCCCCCTCGGGCCCGGACTCCGCGAATCCCGCCGCGTGGACGATCGCCGCGCGGACGCCCCGCGCACCGCACGCCTGCAGCGCCTGGGGCACCGATTGCGCCGGCAGCGCAACGACGGCCAGGTCGATCGGGTCCGCGACGTCGTCCAGGGACGGCACGCACGAGCGGCCCCAGAGTTCGCCCGGACGGGGATTGATCGGATGGATCGGGCCGGTGAAGCCCGACTCGACCAGGTTGCGCACCACGCGATTGCCGATCGACAGCGTGCGCGAGGACGCGCCAATCACCGCGACCGACCGGGGCTGGAACAGGGCGTCAAGCATCCTTCTCCCGTCCGGGGCGGCCCCCGGGCTTGCCGAAACGGACCCGCAACGTCACGCCAAGGGACCCGGCGCCGACT
>JARKOL010000081.1 GCA_029975745.1 Myxococcota bacterium
GGCATCCAGCATCCGCCGGTAGCCGCGCGCGAAGGTCCCGTCGTGCCCCGGCGCCTTCAGCAGCAGCACGGGACACGGCAGTTTCGCCCGCAGTTCCTGGACCGCGGCCTCGACGTCGAACGCCGACAACTCGACCGCCGCGTTCGTCGTGACCACGAACAGTTCCGGATGGCGGCGCTCGTACCACGTCGTCGCGAACTCCAGCAGCCGCTTCCCGGACCCCTGGATCAGCCGGACGTCGTCAACTCCCGTCCACAGTCGCTGGTTGTGCGATTCCTGGAACCAGTCGTGATCGACCAGGTGCATCTGGGTCTTGAACTTGCAGCCGACCGTCGTGTGCAACAGCATGACGGCGCCCGGAATGGCATGGACGCCCAGGAAGATCCCGAAAAGGTCGGTGTGGTCCACCGGTCGAAGCCGGAACCGCTCGAGGTCCGGATGATCCGCCGGCATGCCGCCGCCCTCCCCTCGGCCCGCGGGCCGCTTCCTACAGGTACTTCCGGTAGCGCGATTCGAACACCGACCCGGCCACGCGGCTGAACTGCGCCACGGCCCGAGCCACCCCGCGATACCCGGGCAGCAGGTGTCCCAGCGGTACCGTCGGCAGGTGGACCTGCGCCGCCTGGCCCATCAGGAAGTCCGACAGGTAACCGACGTCGAATCGTCCCTCGGCCAGCGCGGGCGCCAGCACCGCCGGCTCGTAGAACAGCCGGTACGGCAGATCGACCCCCATCGCGGCCAGGTTGCGCCGGATGCGTTCGTGGACGTCGGGCCGATCGCGTTCCTGAATGACAATCTCGACGTCGAACCCCATTTCGATCATCAGCGGCAGCGCCCCCAACCCCTCGGAGGCCAGATCGTCCGGCCGGAAGTTGTGGTGCGACCCGATGCCGTAGGCCAGCCGCCGCCCCGCGAACCGCTCGCGCGCCTGCGCCAGGGCCTCGACCGCCGCCCGCCGGGCGTCCAGGGCCGCCAGCCCCGCCTCCAGCGACCGTCCCGTCGCCTGGGCAATCGCATGATAGAACGCGTCGGTGCGAGCCAGGCCGTACGGCTGCCCCATCTCGACGACCCGGTGTCCGGGACGCTCGATCCGCGCCAACAGATCGGCGTACATCGCCCGATCGACCACGACCGACAGGCCGGCCAGCGGAAGGTTGCGCCAGTCCTCCAGCGACGCCCCGATGGGCGCCTGGGCATTCAGCCGCAGGCCCGCCGGCCGCAGCGCCTCGGCAACCTCGGCCTGGAACGTCCACCGCTGGTACTCGGGACGCTCGGCCGGATCCGTCGAATATCCAATCAGATTGACGGCCGCGGAATCGGGCTCCCCGCCGCGACCGAACTCGGTCACCATCGTCCGGGCCACCCAGTCCCCGACCTCGGCCTGGGTCCGCAGGCGCAACCCGCTGGTCGCGACCGGCACGATGCGAACGCCCGTCTCCTGCTCGATCGCACGGCAGACCGGCACCGGATCCGCGCCAATCATGTCGGACAGGCAGGTCGACAGCACCAGGATGCCCTCGGGCGCACCGCCCGGGTCCGACGCCACGGCCCGAAGGCACTGCGCCAGCCGCTCCTCGGCCGACCCCGAAACGACGTCCGATTCCTGCAACCCCACCGAAAACACGTTCCATTCCGGATCCGACGCGGTCTTGGCTCGCAACCGGGGCATCGCGTTGGCGCAGTCGCGTTCGCCGAAGATCACCAGGGACAGCCGCCCCGGCATCCCCGACAGCTGGAAGATGAACCCGGTCATCGCGCAGCCGTGCTGGGCCAGGTCGCCCGCGGTGCGGCCATCCCCCCCGGGCCGTGCCGGGTCGGAACCGTCCCGACGCGCCTGGTGCCGTCCGCCGGCGGGACGCCCCGACTCGTCGCCGCGCGGCCCCGCCCTGCGACTGGATTCCCTGTCCGTCATCGCGGCTCCCGGACACGTTTCCCGTGGATTGTATCAGCGATGCGAACGAACACCCGCGCGACGCGCTCGAACCGCCGCCCCCATCAGCACCCCGAGCAGCAGCATCGCGGCCCACGGCGCCGGAGACCCCGGGCCACCCGCCGCGCACCCGGAGGACTTGCGCTCGCGCCCCACGTCGCCCGGACCGGCATCGGGCAGGGACGGCACGTCGATCGCGCCGGAGTCGGCCTCCCCAACGTCCGGCGAGGCCGGAACATCGACCGCGGCATCCGGGGGCACCACGTCCGAATCGACCCCCTCGGACACCCAGGCATCAACCGCCGCCTCCTCGGACACCTCGACCTCGTCGGACACGTCGGGGACCTCGGGGTCTTCGTAGCGGTCCGGGTGCGTCAGGTACTGGACCTTGGCCGCGATCCGGGAACGCGCCGCCAGCACCGGGGCATCGTCCATTTCCCACGGCCGATTGTCGCGATCGAAGGCGTCGTCCATCGGGGCCCCGAACTTGCGATAGACCGAATCCACCTGGGCCCGCGCGAAGTCGCCCCCCCCAAGGGCGTCCGCCATCCGCAGCATCTCCCAGTCCTCCAGGCCGTCGCGGATCTGCTTCAACCGCAACGAGACCGCCGGCCCATCCATCCCCCGCCACGGCAGCGGCAGGTCCGTCCCCAGCGTGCCGTTCGCGTCACCCGGATACAGCAGGATCCCGTCCCCGTTGCGGGCCATGTCGCGGCCGAAGCCCTCGACGTTCGCCAGGTCGTGCCACGGATCCGGGTCCTGCCAGTACGTCATGCGCCAGTACAGGAACCCGGTCGCCCCCTCGCGCCACGCGCCCCACTTCACCAGCCGCGGTTCGTGGCCGATGTCGGTGTCCACGTCGTAGCCCATCAGCGCCGGGAGGTTCGCGTTGCACACGTAGAACCACAGCTCGCCGCCCGCCGCGATGTGCTGGGCGTACTCGTCACGGCCCCACCAGACGCCCGCCGGCCAGTACGAGTCCCCGTACATCGCCGTCACCGGACACCAGATGTCGATGTCCCCGTCCAGGTCGGGCCACCGCGGCCCCGTCACCATCACCTTGCCGTTGTACAGGTCGGTCGTCGCGCGCAGCCGTGCCACGTCCTCGTGGATCCGCTTGATGGCGCCGCCCGCCAGATGGTCCGGCAGCCACGGCTCGTCGCTGGAGTACATGTAGATGTGGTCCAGCCACCCCTTGTCGCGCAGATGTTCGGCCATCGCGAGGGCCGCGGCCGACCACTGCTCGGCCGTCCAGGACTTCAGCCCCGTGCCCGGCCGGAACCAGTCCAGGTCGTAGCGACGAATCCCCACGCCGTCGGGATAATACGTCCCGTCGATGCGCGGCCCGATGTGGGCATCGTACGCCGTGAAATCCGGGGGTTCCAGTTTGCCATCCCCGTCGAACGTGAACTGGATCGGGGGATTCTGATCCGTGAAGTCGATCCGGTGCCGATGCACCTCGAATTCGTACAGTTTCAGGATCCGGTCCCGCGTGGCCGCGTCGCCGCCCTGGGGGCCCCCGTGGTACTTCCACAGGTTGCCGATCCCGAAGCCGTAGGCCGTCGTCATCGAACGCTGGCGCGGAATCGCGAAATCCCAGACGTGCAGCGAGATCGGCAGGCGCGCCAGTTCGCCGTCATGGGAGGACACGATGACGTGCCCCGAATAGTCGCCGGGCGCCGCATCCTCGGGCACGTACAGATCGACGAACACGGTCTGCAGGTCCCCCTCCAGAATGTCGAACGGCGCGCCGACCGGCACCGGGTCGTCCCCTTCCGCGTAGGGGTCCACGAAGGGAATCAGGGCGTCGGGATACCAGCCGGGCTGCCGCAGGTATTCGGGGAAGTCCTCGCAGGACGGACTGAAGACCGTTTCGCACCAGGACGGCTCGGTCACCTCGACGTAGTACTCGCGGTAGCGCGTCGCGTTCGTGGCGGCGATCAACGCGTCCCCCGGGCCGACCAGGTCGGTCACGGCGACATCGACCGAGGTCACCGCCCCCTGGGTCGCGACCAGGACGATCTGGAAGCCGACGAACTCGTTGCGCGCCCCCTCGATGGTCACCGCGCGCGCGGCATCGGCGGGGATCGGCCCCTTCAGCACCTTGACCGTCGAGGCCTCGAACCGCGCATCGACGGGGGACGGTTCCGGCCCCTGGGCGAGGGTGGTCGCGGGCAGGCACAACGCCAGCGCCAGCATTCCCGGAAGCCGGAACGGCCAGGAGCCCCCGGCAGCGGCGTGCGTTCCACGGAGGGAGGCAACGTGGTCGGGGATCGTCATCGGGGTCTCCACACGGTCAGACAGGGCGCATTCTATCAAACTCGGGGCTATACTCGTCGGCGGGAATCCTGGACGAGGGGGATCACATGACATCGACAGGCCGGAACGCGCGCATTGCGCTGGCGACCCTGATGGCCGCGGGAATGCTGGCCCTGGGGTGCGACGGCGCCGGGGACGGCGGGACGGACGTGACGGGGGCGGACGCGCCTGGCGATGTCGCGAGCGACGAGGGCGCTGACCTGGCGGGGGATCCGGGGGTCGTGGATCCGGGGCTCGACCTGCCGGACGACGTGGCCTTGGATTCAACCCCCAGTGACCCCGGAGAGGACGACGCCGGGGGGGACGTCGCGGACGCGCCGGACGTGCCCTTCGAACCCGACGCGGCGTTCGTGCATGCGGTGCGCGACCCGCCGGAGTCGTACGCGATGGCGCGAACCCCCTACCTGGAGGACGTGACCGACCTGTTCCTGGACCCGGTGGACACGCGGTCGATCGCGTTCATTGACGGCACGCTGTGGATGGGCACGGTCGAGGGACTGATGCGGTTCGACGGGGGGGACGAAGCGACGTCGGTCGCGGATCCGCTGCTGGACGGGGTCGTCGTCGATGTCGCGCGGCACCTGTGGCAGGACCGCGTCGTCGTCGTATTCGAGGACCGGGTCGTCGCGGTGGACCCGGCGGGCGTGGACGCGCCCTTCGTCGTGATGGCGGGCACCGGCCTGACCAGCGCCGCCAGTGACGGAACCGATCTTTGGGTCGGGTCGCGCGACGGCCTGTGGCTGCCGGGCGGCGACGATCCGGTTCTGGTGGGACCGACGGAAGGCCTGGACATCCGGGACGTGGCGGTGGCCGAGGGGGTCGTGTACATGGCCACGCCGGCGGGCCTGGCCGTCGCGGCGGGCGGGGTCCAGATGGTGACCTCGACCTACGGCCAACTGCGCGACAACGATGTGCGGGGGCTTGCCGTCAGCGGCCGCACCGTCATCGCGGCGACCGCCACCGGTCTGTCGATTGATCCGACCGCCAACAGTCCTGCCATCTGGCGCCCCGGCAAGGGCGAACTTCCCGCCTCTGATCTGACGGCGGTGGCGATGTCGCCCGAGGGCCCGCTGATGGTCGGCCACGCGCGGGGCGCGACCGTGATCAATCCCGCCGGTGCCGCCCGGATCCCGGTCGAGCACTACGTCTCGCGACGCTTCCTGCCCGACGACGCCGTCCGCGACGTCGCAGCCGAGGACGACGGCACGCGCTGGATCGCCACCGCCAAGGGCGTGGCCCGCATCGTGCTGCGCCAGACGACCCTGGACGCCAAGGCCGAAACGATGTTCGCGTTCCTGAACGAGCGCTTCTGGCGCATGGACGGCTTCGTCGCGTCGGACGCCTACGTGGACGATCCCGACGCGCCGACGACGTGGTTCCTGCCCGATTTCGACAACGACGGGCTGTGGACCCAGATGGCGATTGGCGCGTTCTGCCAGGCCTACGCGGTCACCGGTGACGAGCGCTACTACCAGGCGGCACGCAAGGCGATGGACACGATGTTCCTGCTGATCGACGTGCCCGCCGCGGACTTCCAGGCCGCGGGGCTGGGGCGCGGCTTCATCACGCGGTCGCTGGTCCGGGACGACGAGGGAACCGTGTTCGACAACAAGTTGAACGACTCCCGCTGGCACCGCACCACCTACGGCGACCACGACTACTACTGGAAGGACGACACCTCGTCCGACGAAACCGCCGGTCATTTCTTTGGATTCCCGCTGTTCTACGACCTGTGCGCCAAGGACGACGCCGAGCGCGCGGCGGTCGCGGACCGGGTGGGCGCCCTGGCCGGCTACATCCTGGACGGCGGGTTCACGCTGCGGGACCTGGACGGCGAGCCCACGACATTCGGCCACTGGGAACCCGGGGTCGTCGCCATCGCGGCGTACGGCTTCCCCGCGTGCGTCGAGATGGGCCACTCCTTCGAGGCCTGCGCCGAGGCCGCGTTCGGCGGCGGATGGCTGAACGGCCTGCAGATCCTGGGACACATGCTGGCCGCGTGGCACATGACCGGCGAGCGGCGCTTCTACGACGCGTACGAAACGCTGATTCGCGACTACGAATACGACCGGGTCGTCGCGTTCTCGGACGACATCCTGACCGTCACGAACCCGTCCATCGCCAACCACTCGGACCACGAACTGGCGATGCTGGCGTACCACACGCTGATTCGCTACGAGCCGCGCGACGACCGGCGACAGTTGTGGATCGACAGCCTGGTGGGCATGTACCAGTGGGAGATCCCCGAACGCCAGCCCTGGTGGACCGGCCTGGTCGCCCTGGCCACGCCGGGCCAGGCGCAGGGCCTGGACGGACTGCGCACGCTGATGGAGATCCCGGCCGACCTGCGCACCTGGCGCGTGGACAACAGCCACCGCAAGGACGCGACGCGGCGCCCGAATGACCGCTTCGATCAGCCCCAGTGGGACACCGTGTTCCCGTACGACGAGATCCGGACGATGTGGTGGAACGGAAACCCCTACCGGATGGTGGACGGTGGCGACGGGCGCGGAATCCAGTCGCCGACGGCGTTCCTGCTGGCCTACTGGACCGCGCGATACGCGGGGCTCGTCACGGACTCGGAGCCGGCGTCCCGGTAGCGCGCACGCGGCCGCGCAGCGAGCGCACATGGCGGAACGGGTTGCGAAGCGGGCTCCCGACCTCGGCCTCCGCCGAAGGATGCCCCTCACAGGAACGGCGAAAACAGCTTGATGGCCTGGTTGCGCAGCCGGATCAGGACGGGCTCGCGTCGCAACACCTTGCGCGTCAATCGCCGGGAACGCCCCTGGTAGTGGTTCATGTAGGTCAGCACCTTCTTCGCCAGTTCCGGGGACCACGCCTCGACGTTGAATTCGAAGTTCAGTCGGAAACTGCGGTTGTCCAGGTTCGAGGACCCGAACATCACCCAGTGGCCATCCACGACCGCCAGCTTGGCGTGGACGAAATCCTGGGACACCTCCCAGACCTCGACGCCGCAATCGACCAGTTCCGACAGATAGGCGCGGGCCGCCCAGGCCATGAAGCGATGATCGGTGCGACGGGGCAACAGCAGTCGCACCCGAACGCCCGAACGACTGGCCGCCCGCAACGCCCCCAGGATGGCCCCGTCGGGAATGAAGTACGGCGACATCAGGTCGATGCGCGACCGCGCGGTCCGCAGGGCCCCCAGCAGCAGCTCGTGCAGACGCGCCAGGTTGAAGTCGGGGCCGGACGGGATCCCGCGCGCCAGGATCGTGCCGACGTGGGACAGTTCCGGGAACCAGGTGGGTCCCTTCAGGATTTCGCCGGTCGCCAGTTCCCAGTCATCGACGAACGCCTCGGCCAGGTGGGCGACGACGGGCCCCCGCAGCCGGAAGTGCAGGTCGCAGGATCTGGGCCGTTCCTGGCCTTCCTGGGTGACATGGCGCGAGGACACGTTCAGCCCGCCCGTGAACCCGACCTTCCCGTCCACCACCAGAATCTTGCGGTGGTTGCGCAGGTTCAGCCCCGGGTGCTTCAGCCAGCGTCCGCGGGGCCAGAACGAGGCGACGCGCCCGCCCGACTGGGGCAGGTTCCACTGAAGACGCGGGCCAATGCCGCGCGCCCCCACCCCGTCCACCAGCAGCCGGACCTGCACGCCCCGCGCCGCGGCATCCATCAGCGCCTTCTCGAACGCCAGGCCGACATCGTCCTCGTCGAAGATGTAGGTGACCATGCCCAGCGTCTTCTGGGCCCCGGCAATCGCCTCGAGCATGGCGGGGTACGTCTGGTCGCCATCCTCCAGCAACTCGATGGCATTGTCGGGCGCCAGGGGACGGGGCGACAGGCTGTCCCCGACCCGCAGCAGAGGCAGCAGGGATTCGGGGACGTCGCGACGGGACGGCACCGCGCCGCCGCTCCAGGGCTTCTGGCGACGCCGGGCCTTGCGCGCCACCCGGTTCACGCCGAACGCCCAGTACAGCAGGATGCCCCCCAACGGCACGAACCACAGGATCACCAGCCACAGGGCCGCGGCGTAGGGATTGCGCTTGTTCAGCAGGACATGGACCGAAAACCCCAGGGAGGTGGCGACCAGGGCCAGGTACAGCGCAATGGGCAGCAGCTCCCGGAACAAGCGAACCTCCGCCGATTGCCAACGATGATACACCGGACCGGGTGCGCGCGTAGGGGTCGTTCGTGACGCTTGACCTGGGGTCGCTAACGACGTAATATCCCGCCGCCTTGGCCGGATTCACCCGACCGAGTACGCCTTGGAGGCAACGATCATGAAGGAAGGCATCCACCCGAAGTACCCCGCGACCAAGATCTCGTGCGCTTGCGGCACCGTGATCGAGACGCATTCGACCAAGGGCGACTACGCGGTCGAAATCTGCTCGGCCTGCCACCCGTTCTTCACGGGCAAGCAGAAGATCGTCGATACCGAAGGCCGCGTCGATCGGTTCAACCGCAAGTACGCGGGTCGTATCGTCCTGGGCAACACCAAGTCGTGAAACCCGGCAAGCCCGAGCCCCCGGTCGCCGTAGGCGGCCAGGCCGTCGTCGAAGGCGTCATGATGCGGGCGCCCGGCGCGACCAGCGTCGCGGTGCGTCGTCCCGACGGGGGAATCGCGCTGCGGGTACGCTCGGCCAAGCGCGTCGCCACGATCCATCCCCTTCTGGGCAAGCCGACCCTGCGCGGAATCGCGGTGCTCATCGAGACGATGGCCGACGGGCTTTCGGCGCTGAACTTCGCCGCCACCCACGCGATGCCGGAACCCGAGCAGTCCGGCGACAAGCCGCTGACGGCGGCGGCCCTGGTCGCGACGATGGCCGTGTCGATGGCGTTCGGCTTCTTCATGTTCGCGGTGCTGCCGCATCTGCTGACCTTCGGCCTGGGCCTGCTGACGGGGTCCGAGGACCTGGCCGGCGGGCGGGCCGTCGCGTTCCACCTGGTCGATGGTGTCGTCAAATTCCTGATCTTCCTGGGATTCGTCTGGGCCGTGTCCCACATGAAGGACATGCGGCGCGTGTTCCAGTTCCACGGGGCCGAGCACCAGGCGGTCCACGCACTGGAGCACGGGCGCGAGCTGACCCCCGCCGAGATGGCGACCTTCCCGACGGCCCATGCACGCTGTGGCACCGCGTTCCTGGTCACCGTCATCGCCGTCAGCATCCTGGTGTTCGCGGGCGTCTTCCCGCTGATGCCCGATCTGTCGGACAACCGGCTGCTGAACCAGATCCTGTACGTCGGCATCAAGCTGCCGCTGGTGCTGCCCATCGGCGGCCTGTCCTACGAGGTCATCCGGCTGTCCTCCCGGCCCCGCCTGGGTTTCCTGGGGCGGCTCATCTCGGCACCCGGCGTCTGGGTCCAGCGGATCACCACCCAGACCCCCGACGCGGCCCAGCAGGAGATCGCCATCGTCGCGCTGAAGGCGGCACTGGCGCCCGAACGGCTCGGGGTCGGCCCGGATACCCCCGAGCAGGTCCGGATGTTCGACGGCTTCGCATCGTTCCTGGCGTGGACCGAACCCGAATTCGAAGCGGGGACTGCGCAATGATCGACCTGACGACCGCGTGGCCGAAGCTCGAGGAGGCCGAGGCCGAGTTCGAACGCCTGACTTCGCGGATGGGCGACCCGGACGTCTATTCCAACCCCGACCAGTTGCGCGACGTCGGTCGCGAACGGGCGGAGCTGGAGGAGACCGTCGAGGTTTTCCGCGAATTCCGGGCCGTGCTGCGGGATATCCAGGAAAACGAGGAGCTGCGCTCGGACCCCGAGTTGGCGGATCTGGCCAACGACGAACTGCCCCGCCTGCGAGCGCGCCGTGACGACCTGGAAAAGCGGCTGTACGAACTGCTGATTCCCGTCGATCCCCTGGACAAGAAGGATGTCTTCCTGGAGATCCGGGCCGGCACGGGCGGCGACGAGGCGGCGCTGTTCGCGGCGGACCTGTTCCGGATGTACACGCGGTACGCCGAGACGCGACGCTGGCAGGTGGAAATCGCCCATGTGTCCGAAACGGAACTGGGCGGCCTGAAGGAGGTCGTGGCCCAGATCCGCGGGGCACGCGTGTATTCGTTCCTGAAGTTCGAGGGGGGCGTTCACCGCGTCCAGCGCATCCCGGACACCGAGGCCCAGGGCCGGATTCACACGTCCGCGGTGACCGTGGCCGTCATGCCCGAGGCCGATGACGTGGACATCCAGATCGACGAGGCGGACCTGCGGATCGACCTGTACCGGGCGTCCGGCGCGGGCGGTCAGCACGTCAACAAGACCGATTCGGCCGTGCGCCTGACCCACCTGCCCACCGGGATCGTCGTGGCCTGTCAGGACGAGCGTTCCCAGCAGAAGAACCGCGTCAGGGCGATGCGCATCCTGCGTGCCCGGCTGTTCGAGCAGGCCCGCGAGGAGGCCGATCGGGCCCAGCAGGACGCCCGCCGATCCATGGTCGGCAGCGGCGATCGCAGCGAGCGCATCCGGACCTACAATTTTCCCCAGAACCGCCTGACCGACCACCGGATCGGCCTGACGCTGTACAAGCTGGACCGGATCATGGAAGGGGACCTCGAGGAGATGATCTCCGCCCTCCAGGCGCACTTCTCGGCGGCGGCGCTGACGTCGTAGGCGTGCCGCTCCCCTGCGGGCCGGATCAAAATGTGTCCAGGAATCGAAGTGACCTTGTCGCAGGCCGGGCTACAATCCGGCGTTGGAAGGGATCCACGAGGGGCCGTTCCGGAGGACGTCGTGCTCAGGACGCTGCATGTCGCGAACTTCGGGGTGCTGGGCGATGTCGCGGTCGATTTCGACCCGGGGCTGTCCTGCCTGACGGGCGAGACCGGCGCGGGCAAGTCGCTGCTGGTGGACGCGATCAAGCTGCTGCTGGGGGCGCGGGCCGACGCCGGGGATGTGCGTTCCGGCGAGCGCGAGGCCGTCGTCGAGGCGGTGTTCGAACTGAACGGTGACGAGGCGCTGGCCCAGGCGTTCGCCGAGGCGGGATACGACGCCCAGGACGGCGAGGTCCACGTGCGCCGCGTGGTCGGAGCGGACGGACGCGGCCGGGCCTGGCTGCAGGGGCGCATGACCACGGCGCGGGAACTGCGGGACCTGGTGGGACGCCTGGTGTCCGTGGCGGGCCAGCACGCGTTCATCGGCCTGGGCGTGCCGGCCGAGCGCCTGGCGATGCTGGACGCCTATACGGGCCTTGGGCCGGATGTGACGGCGTACCGCCGACGATTCGAGGCGTGGCACCGGGCACGGACGGCCGTGGACGAGCTTCTGGCCCGCCGGGCCGACCGCGAGGCACGACGGGACTACCTGGAGTTCGTGGTTTCCCAGATCGACGCGGTGGCGCCCCTGGCGGGCGAGGATGTGGCTCTGGCGGCCCAGGCGGCCATCCTCCAGGGGGCCGAGCAGTTGCGGACGCTGGCGGCGGCCGCGACGGATGCGCTGTACGAGGGGACACCCTCCGCCCACGACATGCTGGGCCGGGCCGTCCACGGGATTCGCGACATGGCGCGCATCGACCCGCGAGTCGGGGACCTGGCGACGCGGCTGGAGTCGCTGCAGATCGACCTGCGCGAGGCGGCGCGCGATCTGGCGTCCCACGCCCAGTCGATCGACCTGGACCCGGCCCTCCTGGACCAGGTGCATGGCCGTCTGGAGGCCCTGCGGGGCCTGGCCCGGCGCCACGGCGGGACGCTGGAATCGGCGATTGCGGCACGGGATGCGGCCCGGACGGAACTGGACGGGATCGGGAATTCCGACGAGCGGCTGGAGCGGCTGCGGGACGAGGCCGACGCGCTGCGGGCGGACGTGGACACCCTGGCCGCCGCGCTGACCTCGCGACGGACCGAGGCGGCCGAACGCATGTCCGCCGAGGTGACCCAGGTGGTGCGCGGGCTGGCGATGGCGGGGGCGACCCTGGCGATCCGGCTGGTCCCCTGCGAACCCGGCGAGTCCGGCGCGGACCGCTGCGACTTCTGCGTCGAGACCAATCCCGGCGAGGGCTGGGGCGAGGTCGCCGACGTGGCGTCCGGGGGCGAGTTGTCGCGCATCACCTTGGCGTTGTACGCGGCGTTGTCGCGGTCGGTGGGCACGCCCGTCATGGTCTATGACGAGATCGACGCGGGAGTGTCGGGCGGCGTGGCGGACCGGATGGGCGAGGTGCTGCACCGGGCCGCCCGCGCGCGCCAGGTGCTGGTCGTCACGCACCACGGCCAGGTGGCGGCACGCGGGGACGCGCACTACCTGGTGGACAAGGTGACGGAACGAGGGCGAACCTTCGCCACGGTTCGCCCGCTGGACGACGAAGGACGCGTGCGGGAAATCGCGCGGATCATCGGGGGCACCCAGATCACCGACGCGGTGCTGCGCCACGCACGCGAAATGGTGGCGAGGGCATAGCGCCGTCATGGCCGGCGCCCTGGACTGCGCCGGCCATGACGGCGCCCTGGGCTGCGCCGGCCATGACGGCGCCCTGGACTGCGCCGGCCGTGACGGCGCCCTGGACTGCGCCGGCCATGACGGCGCCCTGCCTTCGGGACTCAGATCGCCTCGGCGTCGGCTTCCTTTTCGAACTTGTGGCAGGACGCGCAGGCTCCCTTGCCCACCTCGTGTTCCTGCATGTCGTCGTGGCACGTCAGGCACGCGGACCGCTCGGGGGCCTTCCACCCGTGCGGCCTGTGGCAGGCCGCGCAGCCGTCCTCGACGTGCGAAGCGACCTTGTGCAGTCCGCCGATGTCGTCGTGACAGTCGATGCATCCCACGGTGGGACGCGCCTCCTGCTCGTTGACGTGGCAGTCCCCGCAGGCGAAATCCTTGCCCATCATCGGGGCCTTGCGGTCCATCTTGTGGCATTCCGCGCAGTCCAGCGGCGGCCGGTAGCCCGCCGAGTGGCACGTATCGCAGTTCATCGTCGCGTGCTTGCCCTTCAGTTCCCAGCGGTGCCAGTCCAGATCACTGATGGGGGCCGCATCGCCAAGCGGGGCCAGGACCCCGCGCTGCGGCATCGTGTGGCACACCGCGCAGTCCCGCGTCAGAATCGCGCCCTCGGCCGTCGCGTGGCGCCCGTCATGGCATCGGAAGCAGCCGGGCCAGTTCCGGTGGCCGATGTTGGACACGTAGGTCTGCCAGTCCACCTTCATCTTCGGGAACACCGCGCGTCGGTGGATTTCGACGACCGCCGCCACGGCCCGATCCAGGTCCGCCGCCCTGCCCTGCGCCACCTCGGGATGGTTCGCCACATAGAACGCCCGGATCTCGTCGGCGATACCGGCGTCCGCGGCCGGCCGGGTGTCGTACGGCTTCACCAGGGCATCCACCGCGACCTTCTTGAACCACGGCAGATCCGCCGGGATCGTGCCCCGGGCCATCGCCTTGTCCAGCGCGGTGTCCGGCGGTTCGTAGATGTGCGTCGGCCGGTTGTGGCAGTCGGTGCAATCGACCACGAACTCGGGCAATGCCGCCAGTTCGTCGGCGGTCAGCGGATGGTCCAGGTCCGTGTACACCACCTCGCGCCCATCACGCCCCTGGGAAACCATCCAGACGATCTGCTGCCGCTTGCGATC